>CAZLDN010000245.1:0-4435 GCA_964558355.1 uncultured Candidatus Solibacter sp. | reverse complement strand
GAACGCCTGGAACTGGCGGCGGACCACATGGCCGCCGCGCTTCAGCAAAGCCTCACGGACCTTGAAAGCTATCTGAGCTTCGTCCCAGGCCCTGGCGCGAAAGAACCGCCGGACGGCGTGTTGGTCCTGCAGCTGACGAAACGCAGCGTCAACGCCTACCCGCCTAGCGGCTTGCTCTACTACCCCGTGATTCCGGACGGCAAAGAACCACCGGCTGCGACCTTCGTCGCTGGCGAGACCCTGGAGTACCAGCGCAACGATCCGGCCAAGGCGGCCGAGGTTTTCCGGATGCTTGCGCGATCACCGGATCCCGGGGTGCGCGCCGGAGCCTTGCTGCGCTTAGGGCGAAACCTCCGCAAAACCGGCCGCATTGAGGAGGCCCTACAAGCCTACGACGAACTCGCGCAACTTGACCGAACCTCCGTCCTTGGACTGCCAGCGGAACTAATGGCGCGCGAAGCGCGCGGTACCGTGCTGGAAGCGATCGGCAAGCGCGAGGAACTGCGGAAGGAAGCGTCGCTCCTGCATGCGGCCCTTTGGAGTGGCCGCTGGAGCTTGCGGCGGCCCGCTTGGGAGTTCCATGTGGACGAGGTGCAGCGCTGGTTGGGAGCCAGTCCCTTGAAGGAACGCGAGCGGAACGCACTCGCGCTCTCGATCGCCACGGAATCGATGTACGGCCAGTGGATTGCCGAGCCGGAATCGAAAGGGCGCCGGATTCTGAAGATTGAAGGCCGGCCAGTGCTGATCGCCTGGGCGGGGACTTCGGATCGGCTGGCCGCAGTATTCGCGGGACCCGGTTACCTCAGGCCGAAGTGGACAGAAGCTTTACAAAGCCGGCGTGTCCGGGGCGCTTTGATCGACGCGGACGGGCAGGTGATGATCGGCTCGTTCAACAAGAGCGGCCCGCAAGCCATACGGACGGCGCCTGCCACCAGACTCCCGGGGACTTTGCATGCCACCAGTACCGATCCCGGCGCCGGCGAAGCAGGCTTTGCCGGGCGGCGGCGCCTGCTGCTTTCAGGTTTCGCGGTGCTGGCGCTGGTGCTTCTGGCCGGCTCCTATTTCATCATGCGCTCCATCGATCGCGAGCGTGCCGTAGCCAGGATTCAGTCCGAGTTCGTGTCGGCGGTGTCGCATGAATTCCGGACCCCACTCACATCGCTGCGCCAGCTTTCGGAGATGCTGTCCAACGGAAGAGTTCCCACGGAAGAGTTGCGGCAGGAATCCTATGACATTCTGTCGCGCGAAAGCGGTCGGCTGCAGAGGCTCGTCGAGTCGCTGCTGGATTTCGGCCGCATGGAGGCGCGCGCGTTCCGCTATCACCACGAGCATCTCGATCCCGCAGCGTTGGTAGGTGATCTGGTGGCCGAATTCCAGGAGCAGGCTGCTGCCCAAGGCTACCGCGTCGAACTGGAGCTCGCCGGGGAGTATCCGTTCATCCACGCCGATCGCGAAGCGCTCGGCCTGGCGTTGAGAAACCTGCTCGACAACGCGGTTAAGTACTCGCCGGACTGCCGCACCGTTTGGGTCGGGATGGCGCGCGAACGAGGCCGCCTGGCCATCCGTGTCCGGGATCAGGGCATGGGAATTCCGGCTTCGGAGCAAGAAGAGATCTTCAAGAGATTCGTCCGGGGGACCGGCTCGAGGGCGGCCAATATCCAGGGGACCGGCATCGGCCTGGCCATGGCGCGCCACATCATCGAAGCTCATGATGGCGAGATCCGCCTGGAGAGCAACCCTGGCACGGGCAGCACGTTTACCATCCTGCTGCCGTTGGAGAAGATGGCATGAAACGCATCCTGGTGGTGGAAGACGAACCCGCAATCGCGTTTGCGTTGCAGCTGGACCTGAAGGGCGAGGGATACGATGTCGAGATAGAATCGGACGGAGAAAGCGCCCTGCAACGGGTGCGGAAGGAAGCCTTCGACCTGATCCTGCTTGACGTCATGCTGCCGCGGAAGGACGGCTTCGAGGTCTGCCGCGAACTGCGCCGGGACGGGTCGAAAACGCCGGTCATCATGCTGACCGCCAAGACCCAGGAAGCGGAGAAAGTGCTTGGACTGGAGATCGGCGCCGACGACTACGTGACCAAGCCCTTCAGCCCGCGCGAACTGCGAGCCCGAGTCAAGGCGGCGCTCCGCCGCTCCGCGGAAGACGATGCGCCGATCTACCGGTTCGGCGACGCGGAAGTGGATTTTGGGCGTTGTGAGCTGCGGCGCGCCGGCCAACCGGTGGAGCTGACGACCCTCGAGTTCAAACTGCTCGCCGCCTTCATCCGCAACGTCGGCAAGGTGCTGAGCCGGAATCGACTCCTGGATCTCGTCTGGGGGCACGGCACGTTCATCACCGATCGTGTGGTCGACAACCACGTCGTCACCCTGCGAAGAAAGGTCGAGCCGGAGCCTTCAGTGCCGCGTTACATCGTGAGCATCCGCGGCATGGGATACCGTTTCGATGGCTGAATGAAACCCAATCCTGACAATGGCGCGGATACTCTCCTGACAGTGGAGCCGTAGTGTGACGGGCAGGAGGATACCATCATGAAACTGACGACGTTGGTTCTTTTGACCGGGCTGATCTGTGCGGCCCTGTCCCCCGGGTACCTGGCGAGCCAGGCGCAGGACAACAAGGCGGAGGTGGCGCTTCAGGCCGCCATCAAGACAGAAACCGTGGATGGAAACCTGAGGGGGGCGATCGAGCAGTACAAGAAGATCGCCGCGCAGCCCGGCGCCGGCCGCGCCACGGTCGCGACCGCCCTGCTGCGGATGGGCCATTGCTACGAGAAGCTGGGCGAGGCGCAGGCGAAGGAGGCGCGCGCCGCCTACGAACGTGTCGTGCGCGACTTCGGCGATCAAGCCGAGATTGTGGCGCAAGCGCGGGTGAGGCTGGCGGCATTTGGCGGTCCCGGCGCCGCCGGGGGACTCGTCGCACGCCGGGTTCTCGCAGACGCCTCCGGCGTCAGTGGGGTCTTGACCGCGGATGGCAAGTACATCAGCCATCTGGACGGGGCCACGGGTGACGTGGTCCAGTTCGAAGTTGCCAGCGGACAGACGAGGCGAATCACAAATAGGGGGGGAGCAGGAGCGAAAGAGGCGCCCTACGAGTACCAAGCGATCTCACGCGACGGAAAACAAATCGCGTACGACTCATATACGAAAGACTGGGTCCCTCAACTGCGGATTAGAAACCTGGATGGATCGGGTCTTCGCACACTTTACGGTGAGAAAGGCTATGACGTCCGACCCTTGGACTGGTCGCCTGACGCAGGATTTATCCTCGCATCTCGCGAGCTTGACAACAGTCCCGGTGGGGGAATTGAACTAACATTGATCTCGACAGCGGACGGCTCGGTGCGCGTCCTGAGGAGTATTGCATCGGCATGGGTAAGTGCCAGTTTCTCGCCCGATGGGCGATCTGTCGCGTTCAGTTTTGTGCGTGAGGGCAGCCCACCTCATGGCGACCTCTTCCTGATGACGGCCGATGGCCGGAATGAGGCCGTTGTTGCCGGGCATCCCGCGGAGGATCGACTGCTTGGATGGACGCCGGACGGGAGAAGCCTTCTCTTCCTCAGCGACCGCTCGGGGACGTGGGACATCTGGACCGTCCACATCACCGGGGGGAGGCAGCAAGGAGGACCAGAACTGCTGAAAAAGGACTTCGGCTCCTATTCAGAGGTTCTTGGCTTTGCACCCGACGGCTCCCTTTATTACAAGACTGAGACCCGTTTAGGTGGCCTCTACAACGGTGCGGTCGACCTTGAAACTGGTAAGGTGCTCATGCCACCCGCGCCGGTCACGACGCGGTATATCGGCCCAGCGAACTTCCTAACATGGTCACCCGACGGCAGGAGCTTGGCCTACCTTTCACACCCGGGTCGAATCGGTTCCGGAAACAACATCCTCACGATCCGGTCCACATCAACCGGGGAAGAGCGCTTTCTATCGCCGCGTCTTCGTGGTGTTAACCAGATCTCCTGGGCACCGGACGGCCGTTCCATCATCGCGCTCGGGTTTACGGTGACGGGAACTGGAGCCTTCCGAATTGACACTGAAACAAGCGAGATCACTAAGTTGGCTGATGAAGGCGTGTTCGCCCGTCTCTGCCCGGATGGGAAGACCCTGGTGTGGTGGCGGGAAGGGATCAGGAAACGCAACCTCGACACCGGTGAGGAGTCGGAGGTTGTCAAAACAGCGGCAGTAGGCTACGACCTCTCGCCGGATGGCCGGGAAGTGGTGTTCCAGGTGGACGGCGCGGTAAAGACCGTGTCCCTCAACGGAGGGGAGCCGCGGGAGCTATTTCGCGGTTTGGCGAAAAGTTACGCCCTGAAGTGGACGAGGGACGGCCGTTACATCATCGCCCAGTCACGCGATGCCGCGAGCAGTGAAATCTGGCGGGTTCCGGCGCAGGGCGGGACGCCACTGAAGCTGGACCTCTC
>CAZLDN010000244.1:0-4449 GCA_964558355.1 uncultured Candidatus Solibacter sp. | reverse complement strand
TCATTCTCACAAAGTAGCGTATAGTGGTTTGTTGTGCGAACGAAACCGCAAGTCCAAGATCCACTACCGTTGACCCAGTTTGTGGACAGGCTCCAGGAGTCTGGCCGCTACACTTTCACTCGGGAAGAAGCGGTAACGGAGTGCGGGATCTCGGAGATTGCTCTTCGGCAGGCTGCCTTGCGCCTGCAGAAGCAAAACCGCCTGGTATCGCCGCGACGGGGCTTCTTTGTGATTGTGCCGCTGGAGTACCGTTCGGCCGGTGCGCCGCCGCCGGCCTGGTATATCGACGCTCTCATGCGATTTCACGGCAGGCCATATTACGTTGGTCTGCTCTCCGCCGCGGCTCTGCATGGCGCCGCCCATCAACAGGCGCAGGAGTTCCAGGTAATCACCGACCGGGCACTGCGCCCGGCCATCGCTGGAAGAACACAACTGCGATTTTTCTACAAACGGCACCAGGCCCAGACCGCGACCGTCGCGCTGAAAGTTGAGACCGGAACAATGCTGGTGTCGTCTCCAGAAGCGACTGCTTTCGATCTCGTTCGCTACCCTCTTGCCGCCGGCGGCCTTGGGAACATCGTCACCGTGCTTGCGGAACTCGCTGAGAAGATAGACCCGGGACGGTTGTTGAAAGCGGCGGAAGCCGAAGCAGAACTCGCGGCGGTGCAACGGGGTGGTTTGCTCCTGGAACTTGCGGGAGCCGGGGACAAGGTCGATCAATTGGCGACTTGGATCGCAAGCCGGAGGCCCCGCACCATCCCTCTGCGCGCGGACCGCGTTGCCAAGGGAGCGCCAAGGAGCCAACGTTGGGGCTTGCTGTTGAATGAGAGCATCGAGGTGGAGGAATGATCCCGCGTGCGCACATCACGGCATGGCGGCGCTCGGCGCCCTGGTCCAGTGACGCACAGGTGGAGCAGGATCTGGTCATCTCCCGGGCTTTGGTCGAGATCTACTCGGAACCAGCGCTCTCATCGTCGTTGGCCTTCCGCGGGGGGACGGCGCTCCACAAGCTGTATCTCAGCCCAGCATCACGGTATTCAGAAGACATCGATCTCGTACAAATCGAGGCCGGCGCAATCGGCGCGGTAATCAATGCGCTTCGGAGCCGGCTGGATTCCTGGCTGGGCGAACCTCGGCGCAAGCCGTCGGAGGGGCGAATGACGCTCCTCTATCGATTTGAATCGGAAATCCCGCCTGTCACGCCGCTCCGTCTGAAGATCGAGGTCAACACGCGCGGGCATTTCGCTGTTCTGGGCTTGGCAAGGAAGCGGGTGGCCGTCGGCAACCCGTGGTTCGAAGGCGCATCCGACGTAACAACATACGAGTTGGAAGAACTGCTGGCCACGAAGCTACGCGCCTTCTATCAGCGCAAGAAAGGCCGTGATCTGTTCGACCTGTCAACGGCGCTCGTTCGCTTCCCGGGCTTGGACGCCGGGAAGGTAGTTCGCTGCTTCCAGCATTACATGGAGAAGAGCGGTGCTCGTGTTTCGCGCGCCGAATTCGAAGCGAACCTTTCTGAGAAGCTCTCTGATCCGGTCTTCCACGTCGACGTCGCACCACTCTTGGCGCTGAACGCCGATGCGGAGTTCCAGTTCGACGTCGTCCGGGCAGCGAAATGCGTCCACGATTCGTTCCTCTCGCGGCTTCCCGGCGAACCATGGAAGGGGCTTGGGTGAGTGAATCGGACGAACAACTGAAGGCGGCATTGGCGGAGTGCGCTCGTCTCAGCGCTGAGAACGCGCGCTTTCGCTCGATGCTTGCCTCTCACGGCCTGCTCCCCAAGCCAATAGAGCATCCCGTTGTCAGACCATCGGAGGTCCGAACCGGCATCAACAACGGATCGCCACCGGACGCGAAACTGCAGCTCTTCAAGAGCCTATTCCGCGGGAGGGAAGACATCTACGCGTTGCGCTGGGAGAGAGGGGAGAAACACGGCTACGCGCCCGCTGCCGATATGGACTGGACCGCCATCCATGCGGCGCCACCAGATAAGCGGAAGCAGATCGCGCAGAAGACGAGGACCCTGCGGCCACTTACCGACCGGGCAATACGAGATCACCTCGAGGGCATGGCGACCATCGGGATCTACCCTCTCCTGCCCGATGAGACCTGCTGGCTGCTTGCTGTCGACTTCGACAAGTCGGGATGGCACGAAGATGCCGCCGCCTTCCTGACAGCCTGTCGCCACTTCAATGTGCCGGCCTGTCTCGAGAGGTCGAGATCTGGGAACGGCGGTCATATTTGGATCTTTTTCGACCGACCTGTGCCGGCAGTCGATGCCCGCAGGTTGGGAGCAGCGCTGCTGACCAGGACCACCGAGTCTCGTCACGAGATCGGGCTGGATTCCTATGACCGGTTCTTTCCAAACCAAGACACAATGCCCAAAGGGGGCTTCGGCAACCTGATTGCGCTACCCCTGCAGAAGGTCCCGCGGAAGTCACGCAACAGCGTCTTCGTTGATGAGGACTTCGAGCCCCATCCGGACCAGTGGCATTACTTATCCGCAGTGCAACGCGTTCCCGCCGACATGTTGCCCACTCTCATCCACGAAGTGGCCCCCGAGGGAAACATCGTGGGAGTCCGGTTCGCGGCAATGGAAGAAGAAGCGGGCGGCGACCCATGGTTATTGCCGCCATCCAAGAAGAGACGTGAAAGGCCAATTGCCGGTCCGCTCCCGGCGAGAGTCAGACTTGTGCTTTCGAACATGGCCTATGTCGAAAAGAAGGCACTGCCTCCCGCCCTGCTTGACCGTCTCTGCCGGCTGGCGGCTTTCCAGAACCCTGAGTTCTACAAGGCGCAGGCGATGCGCCTATCCACTTATGGCAAGCCACGAATCATCTCATGCGCCGAGAATTTCCCGGAGCACATCGGGCTGCCGCGTGGGTGCCTCCAAGAGGCGCTGGAGCTCTTCAGAGTGCACGGAATCGCGACCGACATTCAAGATGAACGATTCTCAGGGCGCCACCTCGGCGTCGAGTTTCTGGGGACGTTGCTGCCTGCTCAGAATGAAGCTGTGGCCTTGGCTTCACCCCATGACACCGGCGTGATCTGCGCGCCGACCGCGTTCGGAAAGACAGCCGTTGGAGCATGGCTCATTGCGCATCGGAAGGTGAACACCCTTGTGGTTGTGCATCGCCAGCAACTTCTGGATCAGTGGCGCGCACGCATCGCGACATTTCTGGACCAGCCTGCCGCGGCGATTGGACAAATCGGCGGCGGCAAGGCGACCCGCACTGGGGATATAGACGTGGCGGTGATCCAGAGCCTCCACCGTAAAGGCGAGGTCCATGACTTCGTTGCGGAGTACGGTCAAGTGATCATAGATGAGTGCCACCATCTCTCCGCGTTTACGTTCGAGCAGGTCTTGAAACAGGTGAAGGCCCGCTACGTGGTCGGCCTGACCGCGACCCCTTTCCGCAAGGATGGCCACCAACCGATCATCTTCATGCAGTGCGGCCCCATCCGATTTAGTCTCAGTGCTCGGAAGGCAGCGGAATCCTCGCCATTTGAACATTCAGTAGTTCCGCGCTACACGGAATTCAATGTTCCAGTCGTAGATGCGGAGATCACGATTCAAGATCTCTACGCGGCCATGGCCACCGATGCAGCGCGGAATGAGTTGATCATCCGTGATCTGAAGCAGGCAATCCAATCAGGGCGATCGCCGCTGCTGCTCACGGGCCGGACAGACCATCTGGAGGAGTTCGCTTCCAGACTTCACACCGTCGTGCCGAACGTTTTCATCCTGCGAGGTGGCATGGGACGAAAGCAGCGGCGCATTGCCCTGGAGTCCCTTGCTGCGGTAGGCGATGAAGAGCCGCGCGTCATCCTCGCGACCGGCAGCTATATCGGCGAAGGTTTCGATGACGCCCGGCTCGACACCCTGTTCCTCGCAATGCCCGTTTCCTGGAAGGGAACGTTGCAACAGTATGTCGGCCGTTTGCACCGCACTCACCATAACAAGAAGGAGGTGAGGGTCTACGATTACGTGGATGCCCAGGTTCCGATGCTGGCGCGAATGTTCAAGAAGCGGCTTACCGGCTACGAAGCGATCGGATATTCTTTGACGTCCGGAGAACAGCAAGCCCCTCTGCTGCCTCCGGACGCCAGCACCGAGGACACGTCTATTCGGCCTTCCTCATAGGGTTGCACGGCAAGTGCACCGTATCTGCTGAGTTCGAGTCATTCTTTCCCATCAAGTGGTTTGTCGTCGATCCCGAATACGCGTCCGCTCTCCGCAAGTTGCTTGCGTCTGTCGACGCCGCATGCTAACCCTTGTCCGTAGACAGAACGCCATCGTCATGCAAAATCAACAGGTTCCGCGTCCTGTGGCAATGATGTTAAGCGACGTCAAACGCCTTCTTCTTGCGACCGAAAGTCGGGCGTCAGCGGTGGCTGCGTATTCCAGCGAAGCCGATCACTGATTCCAATCTGATGGCGATCAGGATT
>CAZLDN010000243.1:0-4458 GCA_964558355.1 uncultured Candidatus Solibacter sp. | reverse complement strand
AACGCGAATCGCATTCATTCCGGCAGCAGGGCCTTCAGAAGCTATCCGGCTTGAAAAAGGATTACTCGGATCTATATGTCACGGCCCACAGCCGCGCTCGACTTGGTGCCAAAGACGACAAGCTGAAATCACAGTTGTCGAAGGATGCGCGGTTGGTGCAGTTGCAGAGACTCTCGACTATTGAACTGATGCCACGGCAGCAGCTCAGCGATTATCAGAACCGCCTTGGCGGTCTGCGAACCTGTTTCGCGCTGACCCAGCCGGATCTCGATGCTTCACCGGTGTGCCCACACTGCAATTTCCGGTTGGTCTCTGAACCTGATGCTGTTCCTGCGAGTCAAGCTATCAGAAAACTGGAGGATGAGCTGGACCGGTTGCATGAGGGTTGGACGAAGACTCTCCTGAGTAACTTGGAGGACCCGACCACGCAGCAGAACCTGGCGCTCCTCAAACCGCAGCCCCGGAAGATCGTTGACGCCTTCCTGGCAGCGCGCGCGCTGCCAGAGGAAGTGACCCACGACTTCGTGGCTGCTCTCCAGGAGGCTCTGTCTGGGCTGTCGAAGGTCGTCGTGACCACCGATGGGCTGCGCGCCGCCCTGCTTACTGGTGGTTCGCCCGCGACTGTGCCCGAGCTTAAGAAGCGGTTTGAGGATTACCTAGTTGAGATTAGTAAAGGCAAGGACCCCACGAAGATCCGTGTGGTTTTGGAGTAAAGCAACGACGAAGCACTGCAAGGACTTGAAGAGAAACAGGATTGATCAATGAAACTGAATCAAGGACATTTACCAGGCTCACTCCTGAATAGTCAAGAACGTCCCGATAGTCCAATCGTTGCATGTCTCGGCCTGACCTTCCCTAGCGACAAGGCACGACGGGAGTACTTCCTGGAACAACTCGCGGCGAAGTTGAAGGATTCAGAATTCCGCAAGACTCCGGGCTTTCCCATTGGTTCCGACGAAGACATCCTTTCTCTGTCCGACCCGCCTTACTATACCGCCTGCCCTAATCCTTTCATCGCGGACTTCATCAAGCACTTTGGCAAGCCGTACGATCCTAGTACGCCGTATCTTCGGGAGCCTTTCGCTGCGGATGTTAGCGAAGGAAAGAACGACCCGATCTACAACGCCCACTCGTACCACACTAAGGTGCCGCACAAGGCCATAATGCGCTATATCCTTCATTACACGGAGCCGGGTGACGTGGTCCTGGATGGCTTTTGCGGGACTGGGATGACAGGTGTAGCCGCCGCACTGACTCTGGGTTCTGATGAGGATAGACAACCGAGCGTTCCGGATACTTCTGTGGGTCCACGGAAAGCAATCCTGGCCGACCTCTCCCCGATAGCAACGTTCATCGCGAGCAATTTGCTCCGTCCAGTTGACCGGGCGGATCTGCTGGCAGCCATTGATGCCGTATGCGATGCGGTCGAGCGCGAGTTTGGCCATCTGTATTCAACGCGCCATTCTGGATGGAAGGTGCGGGACAGAAAGGGCGTTGAACATCGGCAGTATCAGCATCGAACCGCCCAGCAAGGCAGCATCGAGTTTACGCTCTACTCCGACGTAGTCAGATGCCCTGAATGCAGTAACGAGACAGCACTTTACGCTGTACTTGTAGACGAGCAGAATGACGCATTCCGATCAGATCTAGAGTGCCCTAAATGCAAAGCAGTGGTCCCAGAATCGAAATGGGAGCCAGTGCAGACAACGATCTTCGATCCCGTCCTCAAACGTGCGATCCAGCAACTTCGCATCGAACCTGTCCTTATCAACTACACCATCGGCTCGACTAGATACGAAAAAGTCCCGGACGATGAGGACCGACGACTTCTGAGCGTCGCCGGAGACCTGCTCAGCACTCGTGGGTTGCCAGCAATCACTCTGATCAACGGAAAAGAGACCCAGCGTAACGTTCCTATCGGCGTAACTCACTTACACCAGTTTTTCACTTCGCGCGAGCATCTCTTCGTGGCCGCACTGCTGGATCAGATACGTCAACACGCCGACACCTCCCTACGTCAGACGTTACTGTTTGCTCTCACCGCCTCTCTGCCATATACATCAAGAATGCGGCGTTTTCGCGCCGACAGGAAAGGCGGGGGACCTCTATCTGGGACTCTGTACGTCGGCTCCTTGATCACGCCTCCGCATGTTCTAAAGACCTTTCGCCGCAATGCATCGACCATAGCCGATAGCCTGATTCCTCCCATTGATCCGCAGCGAGGCCACATAATCACAACGCAGGCTTCTGGGAGCCTACCGAGTATCCCAGACAATTCTGTTGATTACATTTTCACTGATCCCCCGTTCGGCTATAACTTCGACTATTCGGAATTAAACTTCTTCTGGGAAGGGCTCTTGGGCGTAGTGACAAATCAGAAGAATGAGGCAATAGTCAGTACGTCTCAGGGGAAGGGCCTTGACGAGTACCGTGATCTGATGGGGCGAAGCTTCTCTGAGTTTTACCGGGTCTTGAAACCTGGCCGATGGTTAACCGTGGAGTTTTCCAATACAAAGGCATCCGTATGGAATAGCATCCAGACGGCGCTAACGGAGGCTGGCTTTATTGTGGCCAACGTCTCGGCATTGGACAAGCAACAGGGAAGTTTCAAAGCTGTTACAACGCCAACGGCAGTCAAGCAAGACCTGGTCATCTCAACCTACAAGCCGAACGGTGGGTTCGAGGAGCGTTTTAGAAAGGACGCTGCTACGGAAGAACTTCGGCACTCGTGAGGAATGACCCAGGGCTGCTCGCCAAAAGTGACCCACCCGTTGTCCGAGATGATGGGACCTGAGGCGGGATTCCGAGGATCTGGCGGAAGGGTCCTTGCCCGTGGGCAAATCCGGCAAGCGACGCGCATCGTGATGAAGACAATCATATTGCCCGAGGGCAACGCCTTCGGCGCGGATGATATTGATAGTCGTACCCACTATGCGGAACACCCGGCGAGAATGCTGTTTTTGGTGTGGGTCACTCTAACCGAGCACAAATGGGTCATTCTTCGCGAGCGCCGACGCGGAAGAAGGTGTCTGGGATTTTGTCCGCACCCATCTGAAGTACCTGCCGGTGATCAAACGACAGGGAGCTCTACTGCAGGTGGTTCCAGAACGAGATCCACGCATTCTTTTCGACCAGATGATCGCTTTCTACGTCCGAAAGGGATATGCGGTTCCGATTTCAAGTCAGGAGTTTCAAATTGGCCTGACACAACGTTTTATCGAGCGTGACGGGATGTACTTCCTTTCCGAACAGGCTGCCGAATACGACCGCAAGAAGATCACTTTGGGTGAACCATTGCAGGCATCGCTGTTTGTCTCGGATGAGTCCTCAGCGATCCAGTGGATTCGTGCCCGCCTCAAGTCTAAACCTCAAATCTACAGTGAGATTCAGCCCGATTTCATGCCCCTGCTCAGCCACCTCAATAAGAGCGAGCGAGAGTTGATGAGCCTCGATTTGCTGCTGCGAGAGAACTTTATCTGTTATGACGGCAATGGTGAAGTGCCCAGCCAGGTTCACAGCTATCTCTCCTCGAACTTCAAGGAACTGCGAAACCTGCCCAAGGACGCTACCGAACTCCGGGCCAAAGCCGAAGATCGCTGGTATGTCCCCGACCCGAACAAAGCTGGCGATCTGGAGAAATTGCGTGAAAGGTCACTGCTGAAGGAGTTCGAGGAGTACCGGAATACGAAGCAAAGGAAATTGAAGCTATTTCGGATTGAGGCGGTCCGCGCCGGCTTCAAGTGGTGCTGGCAGCAGAGCGAGTACGCAGCAATCTTGGCGGTGGCCGAGAAGATTCCCGAGGATGTTCTTCAGGAGGACCCAATGTTGCTGATGTGGTACACCAACAGCCTCACTCGAGCGGGGCGGCTGACATGATCACCCGATGGAGGCTTTTCAATTTCAAGTCCGTGAAGAGCGACACGAGTCTGGAGTTCGGACCGCTCACAATATTCGCCGGGCCCAACAGCAGCGGTAAGAGCACGTGGATTCAATCGCTTCTTCTGGTGAGCCAGACGCTTTCCAATCGCGTTCGGTCGCGTTCGGTTGTGTTGAACGGATCACTCACCCGCCTGGGCCAGTTCGACGATCTGAAGTCGTACGGCGGCGCTGCGAACGAAATCGTAATCGGCTGCGAATGCGAGCCACGAGGTGACAGTCCGATCATGGCGCTCGAGGGCCCACAAACAGCGGGGCGACGCATGGTCTTCTACGGCCGGAGTACAGATCAACTCAAGGGCGTGTCCTGTGAGTTGGCGTTCGATGCGAACATCGACAGCCCGCAACGCGATCTCTACCAATTGCAGCCTCAGTTGTATTCCTGCCGCGTCGGCGCGACCGTTCGCGGAGAGGACAACGTCGACGCGAAGTCCTGGATAGAGATCCGACGAGCGAATCTGTCCAGCGCCGACAGCGTGGCCGACAAGATCCGGACACTCAGCCTGGAAGATCCAGAGAATG
>CAZLDN010000242.1:0-4495 GCA_964558355.1 uncultured Candidatus Solibacter sp. | reverse complement strand
CAGCGGGGGGTCAGGGGCACATCCACGGACGGGCCTCGACATGAGTGTCGAGGCGGCAGGCCAGGGACCTGCGCCACGGGGGGGCGGATGCCGGAGGATAGGCTATTTGAGTTTGCCGGAGACTACTGCGTCGTATAGGAGACCGGCGCGGGATATGGTTTTTGCGCGGTCCTCGGGGAGCATGAAACGGCTGCGGATTAGCAAATCGGCGGCCGACGCGGCCTTTTCGAGATAGGCGTCCCGGCTGCCATAGCGGGTCTTGACGGTTTGAGGCGTCATGGGGAGAAACGCTCCGATGAGAGCGGCGGGTTCGCTGGCTGCGCCGATCTGCTGGGAGCGGAAATTCCAGCCAGTCAGAGCGCCGAGAGGGTAAGCCGCCTCGGGCATGCGGATGCCGCCGACGTCGATGCCATCGGCGTCGGGCTTGGGGACGAGGACGGGGAAGGGTGGCCCAAGTTGCGGCGGTTCGATGGCGACCATGCCCTTGGATTCGAACTCAGGTCCGTAGTTGGCGCGGAAAGCGGGCAGGGCGCGCTTAGGGTGATCGCCGGCCGGGTTGCGGTAATTGGCGGCTGGTATGAGTTCGCCCTTGGCGAGGCGCGGGTAACTCGATTCAGGCGGTTCGACCCCGGAGACGACCCAGGCGCGCATGGCTTCGAGGAGGGCGCGCTGAATGGGCCGGGCATCGACGGGATTGGCCCGGTAGCGGGTGGATTGACGTTCCGGTGGCAGACGGCCAGGACCGTGTTGAGTGCCGGCGAGGAAGTAGATGCGGGTGTCCGGGTTCAGGGCAGCATCCGAGCGGCCGTCGGGCGAGACATGGATGAGAGCGGCGGCGCGGCCCCAGTATTCATACGACCCGTTGGTGTAAAAGATCTTGGGGCGGACGTCCGTTTTCACGCGATCGAGCAGGCCTTCCTTACGCTTGCTGACGGGATCTTCGGCCGGGAGGTCGGTGAAGGGATAGAGATCGGTCTGGTAATGGAGATTGAAGAAGGCAGCGCCGTCGCGGGAGGCCTGGGCGAAGCGGTGGTTGAAGCTGCCCCGGCCAGCGCCAGCGACATCGGCCCAGATCCCGTCAAATACCTTGCGTCCCTTTTCGTCGGCGTTCATGCCGGAGTAGAGAAATGTCCGAAGAAAGCGCCCGCTTTGGGAGACGCCGAAGCCGATGGCGCGTTTGAGGAAGCGGGGCTGGTCGCCGAGAATACTGATCCCGTCGTTTTGGTATTTCAGGAAGGAGATGAGATCGCGGATGGCGGACATGCCAACGCCCTGGACGCGGGGGTTCTCCGCGGTGTAGACGGCCTCATAGACGACACCGGGTTTGAAGCCGGCTCCGTTGAATGTCATGCCTGACTGCCCGCCCGGTCGAGAGTGCGGTTCGGAACCCGCTCTCTGCGTTCGCGGTTCGGAACCCGCTCTCTGCGTTCGCGGCCTCAGGCCAGGGTCATCGCCATCGGCGGCCCGCAGGGCCATGGGGACTCCCATGCGGATGGACTGGCCGTCGGCGGCGACCTGCCACTGGGCACTTGGGATGGCGGTGGGTTTGCCTTCGGGTTGGGCGCGCTGGGTGAGCGTGATGGGCGCGCCGGCAACGGGGGTGTAGGCCTGGTGATTGCGGTCGGCGAGGGGCATGACGGTGGCGGGCGAGGTTGGAATGAACTCGGCGCGAACGGGACCCTTGATCCCATGGGCGATGGGCGCGTCGAGGCGCAGGAGGTTGGGCCCTGGCGGGAGATCCCACTGCCAGCCAAGCCAGACCAACGTGTAGCCCTGCTTCAGGAGCGAGAGATCGCCGAACTGTTCGGGGGTGGCGGGATCGAGGGAACCGGCGGCGGAGCAAAAGCGGCCGAGGAGACCCTTGCCGCCGCGGTTAGAGACTTCGAAGAGGAGAACCCCGTTGCCCTGGGCGGGATCGCGGGGTTTGAGGACGTAGAGATCGGCGGAGAACTCGACCTTGCCCTGGGCGTTCTTTTCGGCCATGCCGAGATCGTGGATGATGCGGTTGGCCGGGAGTTTGGGATCGAGGGCGAAGCGGACCTTGGCGGTGATGCGCTCATAGGCGCCCGCCGGGCCGAGGGATTTACCGTCGAGGACGTCGGTGCGGTCAACGACGTGGATCCGAGTCACCTCGGCGTTCAAGAGGCAGGGGAGAGCGAGCAGGACAAGCCAGCGCATTGCACTATTGCAGAACAGCAGCTAGGCGAGAGTCAAATTGGCCTTGGCGCGGAGGGTGAAGTCCGCAAACTCACGGCGCTCGAATTTGCCGAGCGCGGCGGCGGCGATCATGGCGGCATTATCGGTGGAAAGGCCGGGCGTGGGGAAGTAGACGGGGCAAGGAAATCGTCCGGCGAAGGCGGCTTTGCGCAGGCCAGAGTTGCAGGCGACGCCGCCGGAAACGATGATGGCCTCGGCGTAGGTGGATTCGACGGCCTGGTCGAGACGCCTGAGCATCTCCTCGACAGCGACGCGTTGGAAGGCGGCGATGGCGTTGAGGGTTTCGGGCGGCGTGACGGCGAGCCATTCGTCAACGGTGGGATGTGTGGACTTGTACAGGTCGCGGCGAACGGCGATTTCGGCATCCATGCCCCGCGGCTGAACCCAGCGAAGCATCGCCGTTTTGAGACCGCTGAAACTGAAGTCGAGCGTGTTGCCTTTCATCTTCGAGAAGGGCAGGCGGACGACGGAATCGTCGCCGTAAGGAGCGAGGGCATCGAGAATCGGGCCACCGGGGTAGGAGAAGCCGAGCAGTTTGGCGACCTTGTCGTAGGCTTCGCCGGCAGCGTCGTCGCGAGTCTTGCCCATGAGGCGGTACTGGCCCTCCGCAGGCAGTTCGAAGAGGTGGGTGTGACCGCCGCTGGCGACCAGCGCGAGCGCGGGGAACTCCACGGGCGTGCCCAGCGCGCGGGTTTCCATGAGGACGGCATGGATGTGGCCTTCGATGTGATTGACGCCAATGAGAGGGATGCCGCGGGCGGCGCAGATGGCCTTGGCGAAAGTGAGGCCGACGAGGAGGGATCCGACGAGGCCGGGGCCTTCCGTTACGGCGATGGCGGAGAGCGATTCGTATGACAGTCCGGCGAGTTCGAGGGCCTCGCGAACGACCGGCACAATGGCCCGGAGGTGTTCGCGGGAGGCGAGTTCGGGGACGACGCCGCCATACTTGCGGTGGGTCGCGATCTGGGAGGCGACGACGCTCGACAATATGCGGCCAGGCGCCGAAACGACGGCGGCGGCCGTTTCGTCACATGAACTTTCTATCCCCAAAATGTTGCAGGGCATGAGTGCTTTTTCCGCGGTTAATCGCTATTCTAGGTCTTCGGACTTCGGATGAAACTGACCGATTTTGATTATCGCCTTCCGGATGAGTTGATCGCGCAGGAACCGCTTGCCGAGCGGTCCGCATCGCGCATGCTTGTCGTGGACCGGACCAGCGGGTCCTTTGAAGACCGAACCTTCACCGAACTTCCAGGCTATCTCAAACCGGGCGACTGCCTGGTGTTGAACGACAGCCGGGTGTTTCCGGCGCGGCTGTTCGGCAAGCGGGAGGATTACCAGCGCGAGGTCGAGGTATTCCTTGTCCAGCCGGTTTCGCACGACCGCAAGTTGTGGAACGCGCTGGTGCGTCCGGGGAGGAAACTGCCGGCAGGGACGGAGATCCGGTTCTCGGAGAGTCTGGCGTGCGACATTCTGGAGGTTGGACGCGGGGGCGAGCGGGTGGTCCATTTCCGGACCAAGAACGACATTGACGCCGAGATCGCGGCGATCGGCCATGTGCCGTTGCCGCCATATATCCACCGCAAGGACACGTGCGCCGACCGCGAGCGCTACCAGACGGTGTTCGCGGAAAAGGCAGGCTCGGCGGCGGCTCCGACGGCAGGATTGCATTTCACGCCGGATGTGATCGAGTCGTGCGAGCGGGCGGGAGCGGAGATCGCGAAAGTGACATTGCATGTCGGTCTGGGCACGTTTCAATCGCTGGAGTTCGACGAGGTCGCCGAGAATCATTTGCATGCCGAAATGTTTCAGGTCCCGGAGCAGGCGGCGGTGAAGATACAGCGCGCGCAAAGGGTGGTGGCGGCCGGGACGACGGCGGTGCGGACGCTGGAAACCGCGGCGCGGCGCAACGGCGGATTGGCGGCGTGTTCGGGCGAGACGAACATTTTCATCTATCCAGGGTGTGAGTTCCGGACCACCGGGGCGATGCTGACGAACTTTCACCTGCCGAAGTCGAGCCTGTTGCTGCTGGCTTGCGCGTTTGGCGGGGTCGAATTGATGCTGGCGGCGTATAGGCACGCGGTGGAGAAACGGTACCGGTTCTTTTCGTATGGGGACTGCATGTTAATTCTGTAGGAGGTGGCGGGAAAGCCGTTCTGTCGAAAAACGGAACCCGCCGCCGCAAGCGGCGCGGCTGGCGGGTGATCGAGGCTGTTCATTATGTTCGGTGGCTCCAACGGGGCCGTTCGGACTCTGTAGAGAATGCGGATGGAACCCG
>CAZLDN010000241.1:0-4498 GCA_964558355.1 uncultured Candidatus Solibacter sp. | reverse complement strand
GGTACGAACGGCGCGCCGCCTGAGAACCGCGCCCGCGGCGTGGATTGTGGGCCCGCGCTCACAGTGTGTTCCATTCCCGGCATCAGAAGTCGAGTTGCCCCAGAGTAGCCAGCGCGGATCGCCAATATCCGGGCTCGAACAACTCCACCACGAGCGTATGGGTTCGAAGACAGCGTGTGTGCCGCCTGCGACCTGCATGGGTCGGCCGCATTCGGCCGCAGATGAGACTTGCGACAGGCACAGCCTGGATCAAGAGCCGTTTCACTATGTTGTCCCGGCCCCGCAGGTGCACTCGTCTCATCCCGCCCGTCTCATACATGTGAGCGAAACTCCGCTCCGTCAACTCCGACCTCAACTTCTGAAGTTGCTTGCCGCGCCGGCCCCCGACTCGCCGCCGGTTCGCGTACACCCGCCGCTGTTCGGTCTCCCGCCCTTGCCATCGCCGCCGCCCTCGATCCGGTTCCGGAATGTAGCTCCTCACCGAATCGCCATGCATTGCCACCAAAGTTGCTCCGCTGTGGTAGCCCTTGTCCGCCACCAACTCCTCCACCCCGCGCTCGTTCACCAGTTTCGCGCTGGCCTGCGCCTGTTTCAGCGTCTCCCGCACCGTCGTCGTGTCGCCCTGATCGGCCGCCTGCAGCGTCACCGCCACGATGGCCCCGCTCGACAGATCCACAGCATGCTCGGCCTTGTGCGCCAAATGGGTCCGGCCGTCTTTCATCTTCGCGATCCGCGCATCCGGGTCGCTCGGGCTCATCCAGTCCTTGTTCGACGCCTTCTTCTTCCGCTTCCGGTCCCACCGCGCCAACTGCTCCCGCGTCGGGCTTTCGATCCCTTCGGCCTGCGCCAAGTCCTTCAAATACTCGTCGTACTTCCGGCCATCGTCCCGCCTCTGGATCGAACGCATCGCCGCGTTGGCCTCCAGCGTCGTCGCATCGATGGCTACCGTCTGCCCATCCAACAGGCCCTTGCCCCCGAGCACTTGCAGCATCCACCGGAACACCGCTCTGTGCGTCTCCACCGAATACAACCGGCGCGTGCGCGACACCGTCGAATGATCCGGCGTTTGCTCACCCGACCAAGTACAATAGCAGGTGCATGAAAGCTCTCGTCGCTCTGCTGGCGGCCGCGTGCGCCCTCTCCGCGGCCGAGTGGACTTCCTATGAAGGCGTCTCCATCCCAGTCCCTCCTTCCGCGCACCCGCGACTCTACCTGCAGGCGCGCGACATACCCGACCTCCAGCGCCGGACCACCCACCCCGCGCTCAAGCACGTCTGGGAATCCATGCAGGAGGCAGCGCAAACCGACGCCGCGTCCGCCGTCGAGGTGAACGCCATCAAGTATCTCCTGAACCGCGATGCCGCGCTCGGCAGACAGACCGTCGCGGGCGTATTGAAACTGCTCCAGGAGAGCAAATTCAATCCGAAGGAACAGGACATCACGCGTCCCATCGGACGCCTGCTCGTGACCGGCGCCGTCGTCTACGATTGGTGCTACCCCGTCGTGACTCCCGAACAGAAGCAGACTTTCGTGCAGGAGTTCCTGCGCTATGCTCGCATGCTCGAGTACGGCTACCCCCCGCCAAAGGGCGGTTCCGTCGTCGGCCACTACGCCGAATGGATGCTGATGCGCGACCTGCTCTCAGCCGGCGTCGCCATCTACAACGAGTTCCCCGAGATGTACCAGGTCGCCGCCAGTCGCTTCTTCGGAACATTCCTCCCGGTCCGCAACGGGTGGTATCCGGGACACGCATTCCACCAGGGCACGGCGTATTCGGAAACCCGCTTCAGCTCCGACCTGTACCCGCTGTGGATCTTCGACCGTATGGGCTTCCCCAGCGTCTATCACCCTTCCCAACAGTTCGTGCCCTACTCGTGGATCTACATGCGCCGCCCCGACGGCCAGTTGCTGCGTTCCGGCGACGGCCAAAGCCGCCCGCCCAAGCTTCGCTCCCTCCTGGTCGCCAGCTACTACAAAGACCCGTACATTCTCGCCGACTACCTGCGCGACCCCGGCGTAGACCGCCGCAGCCAGCTATTTGAGTTTCTCTGGACCGACCCCGAATTGAAGCCCCGCCCCATCTCCGAACTGCCGCTTTCCCGCTACATGGGCTTCCCCTACGGCTGGATGGTGGCGCGCTCCGGATGGGACGAGCACAGCGTCATCGTCGAAATGAAGGTGAACATGCACCACTTCGGCAACCACCAGCACTTGGACGCTGGCGCGTTCCAAATCTGGTACAAGGGCCCCCTCGCCATCGACTCGGGCGTCTATTCCGGCGTCGAAGGCTCCTACGACAGCCCGCACGACGTCAACTATAACAAGCGCACCATCGCCCACAACAGCCTTCTCGTCTACGACCCCGACGAGCAGTTCGTGTGGCGCGGGAAGAGCGTGCGCCACAACGACGGCGGCCAGAAGTTCCCCAACGGCGGGCGCGGTCCCGGTTCCATCCAGCAGGTGATCGAGAACCACACTGGAGACGTCCTCGGCCAAGGCTTCGGTCCCGACCCACACCGCCCCGCCTACACCTACCTGAAAGGCGACATCACTAAAGCCTACAGCGAGAAGGTGGAGCAGGTGCAGCGTTCGTTCGTCTACCTGAACCTGCCCGGAAAACCCGTTCGCGCCGCCCTCGCCGTCTTCGACCGCGTGGTTTCCTCCAAGCCGGAATTCAAGCGGTACTGGCTGCTCCACTCCATGGAAGAACCGCGCATCTCCGACGCCTCCATCACCGTCGCTCCCAAGCAGCGCGGATGGACCGGCAAACTCGTGAACCATGTGCTGCTGCCCGCCAAGGCCGAAATCACGCCCGTCGGAGGACCCGGCAAGGAGTTCTGGGTGTTCGGGAAGACCTTTCCTAACCGCCCCCACCCCAACCAAGACCCCAAACTGCACGAAATCGGCGATTGGCGCGTCGAGGTCTCCCCCTCCGTCCCCGCCGCCGCGGACCTGTTCCTCAATGTGATGCAGGTGATGGACTCGACCGCCAATCCCCTGCCCGTCAAGCGCCTGTCGGAACCTGGACTGGAGGGCTTCCTTCTGGGCGATACCTCCGTGGTGTTCCAGGCCGATGGCGTCCGCACGGACCGCCCCGTCACGTTCCAATCCGCCGGACAGCGCTTCCTCGTGGCCGATCTCGCCGAGGGAACATGGCAGATCTGGCGAGACGGTGCCATCGCCGCCCCCGCCGTTCGCGTCACTGCGGAGGAAGGCACGCTCTGGTTCGAAGGCAAACCCGGCCGCTACACCCTCCGCCGTTAGCCCGAGCGTCGAATCTCGCGGGCAAGCTCACGGACCGCTTACTTCCACTACAAGCAGTACGTTCCGCGGACCTGTCCGTAGACAAAACCACATCACTACGCAAAATCAATAGCTTGCAGACGAACTGCTCCTGCTCGGCGGATTGAGGTCACGGCATGTTACAAGGGGAGTTCGTGTTCGAATTCGCTCTCTCCGTCTTTGCCTGCGGTCCGCGGAAACGACATCGGCCTTGATGATCAACACAATACGCGGCAGTCATCTCGGGGGTCAAGTTCGGGCTAAGGTCACCCGCTCCCGCGCTAGAATCACGGTTACTCAACCTACCTCGGAGATCCCCTCGCCTGCCAGCACTGAACGAAGTTTGGCTTTCACTGCCATCATGGGCACGAACCTCGGCTTGGCGAGCACCTCCAGGAGGAGGACTCCAGCTATTAGTGCGTAGCCGATCCGGTATCCGTCATTTTCAATGGCGCCGGAGTCACCTGAGAGCGGGAACCCGGCCTCGGCCAGTCCGGATCTGGCTGCCTCGACTTGGGCCGGAGTCACCGCAAACTTCATCTGATCAGCCATTCACTACCTCCAGGAACGGATTAGCCGACACGATAGCCACGCCGCCGCGGTACACCCAGAGAACCGGCTCGGCTGTTCCGCGCACGTCAACGTGGATGTAGCCGCCAGCGTGGTCTACGCCGATGCCTTTCACCCGTGACTCCTCGCGAACGATCTCATAGAACGCGCGCAACGAAATCCCAAGTGGAGCCAGATCCGCCGCGATTCCCCGCGCATGGTAGCCGGGCTTCGGTTTGCGCGCTTCGACTGGATGCTGCGGGCAGCGGTAGGCGGAATTCACGCGGATCGGTCCCGCTTTCGCTCGTAACGCCTCCAACACGTCGAGTAATTCCCGTCGGACGCCCTCGCGGCCGCAGTGGCGGCAGCGCAGTTCAGCTGCTTTGAAATGTGTCGATTCCATCGATCACTTCCCGCTTTCCGCCATCACAGTGGAGACCGGCAGCACAAAGCCGCTTCGCTTCATCTGCTCGATCTCAGCAGTGAGTGCCCGGATTTGGACGAGTTTTTCGGCCACGCCGACCGGGTCCGGGTCGGGAAACTCAGCCAGGAGAGGCTGGATGATCTTAGTCGATGTCTCCCGGAGCCACCAGTCCGCGGCGCCGGTGATGTTCGTGCCGAGCACCGCGCTTTCGTTTGTCCGCTCGACCTTTTTGTAGATCTTGTC
>CAZLDN010000240.1:0-4519 GCA_964558355.1 uncultured Candidatus Solibacter sp. | reverse complement strand
GCTCGACTTCGGACCCTGGGAGCAGATCTTCTATGGCGAGTTCGACGGCTGCCGCCGCAAGCGCGTCCTGGTGAAGATCATCGGCGAGTAGCCGGCATCTTCTTCCCGCCCTGGTTCACCACCAGGCCGGTCACCCTGCCCGTCTCGTCGCGCTGAAAGACGATCTCGGCCTCGAATTCCTTGGGCGAGAACGTCGTCTCGTTCTTTGGATGGATGGCGAACTTGCCTTGGCCGGCGGCCTGGGTAATGAGCGTCTCGCCATCGAGCGTGATGGTCAACGCGAACGTCGGCGAAAACGCATACTCGCCCACATACTGCTCCAGCGTCTCCATCGGCACGTGTGCGGCCGGCTGCGTCTTGGGCATCTCGACACTCTGGCCGAGTGCCAGTTTCAGCAGGTCCTGCCCCAGTTTCCCAACCTGCGAGGGCGTCTCATTCGAGAGCGCCACTACCAGAAGCCTCTGTGCCGGTACGCGTAGAATGGTGGTCGCGAAGCCGTTGATTCCTCCGCCGTGTGAAACCACTTCCACGCCGTCGCGTTGCGCCACAATCCAGCCATAGGCATAGCCGGAGAGAACGGGCGTAAAGTACCGCTTGTAGTTCTCTTCGTTGAGCAGGCGGCGGTTGCTCAGAGCGGCGTCCCAGGTCAGCAGGTCGAGCGTGGTCGAGTAGAGGCTGCCGGCGGCGTGCGGGATGGTCATTTCCAGATAGGGCGCGTTGATGAGGATCGAGCCCTGGCGTTCGTAGCCGGACGCCCGCCGCTCCAGCACATCGGACGTGTTGTCGTAGCCGGTATCGGACATGCCGAGCGGCGTGAAGATGTACTTCGTCACGAAGGCGGTGTAACTTTCGCCGGAAGCCTTCTCGATGATGAAGCCCAGAAGGACGTAGCCGGAGTTCGAATAGGAGTGCTTCGAGCCGGGTTCGAAGTCGAGCGGCTTGCCGATGAAGCGCTTCAGCGTTTCCGGCGGCGGCGAGGGAAGCATCATGGTCTGCTTGTAGTCCGGGAAACTGGTGAAGTTGGGGATCCCGGATGTGTGGGTCAGCAGGTGGTGGAGGGTAATGGGCTGCCAGGCGGCGGGGCAGGATTCGACGTACTTGCAGACCGGGTCGGCCACCTTGAGCTTGCCCTGCTGTTCGAGCAGCAAAACGGCCATGGCGGTGAACTGCTTTGTAATGGAGCCGAGTCTGAATTTGGTCTGGGGCGTATTGGGGATGTCCCATTCGTGGCTGGCCAGGCCATAGCCCTTACTCAGAAGGGTGCGGCCGTCGCGGGCAACGAGCACGGTCCCGCTGAACTCGCCAATCCTGAAGTAGGCCTGGGCCTGCTCTTCGAGACGCTGCGGGGTGACCTGGGATTGAGCTGCGGCCAGGGCGCAGAAGCAAAGGGAAGCGAAAAGGCGGCGGGTCTTCATGGTCCTGCCGCCCATTATCGCTACAATTGAATAGTCCGGGCAAAATCTCAATGGCAAGCCTTCTCGACCGCCTGAAACAGGGCATTCAAAAGACCCGCGCGGGTCTAGTGGACCGCGTCGAGGACGTCATTCACGGCAAGAAAGAGATCGACGCCGATCTCCTTGAAGAGCTTGAATACACGCTGATCGCGGCCGATGTCGGCGTACGCACGGTGACCGACATCCTCGAAACGATCCGCCAGAGAGTGGCGCGCCATCTGGTCGCCGATCCGGCCGAACTGCGTCAACTGATCCAGGAACATCTGCTGGGCGTACTCGAAGCATCTGAACGGCCGCTGATGAAGCCGGCCGAGCCGCCGCGGGTCATCATGGTGGTGGGCGTCAACGGATCGGGCAAGACGACGACGATCGGGAAACTGGCCCAGCGGTTGAAAGAGGATGGCGAGTCGGTCCTGCTGTGCGCGGCCGACACGTTCCGGGCGGCGGCGATCGAGCAACTCGAAATCTGGGCGCAAAGGACAGGGACGGATCTGATCCGCCAAACGCAAGGCTCCGACCCGAGCGCGGTGATCTTCGATGCCCTCCACGCCGCCAAGGCGCGCAAGACGACCACGCTGATCGTCGACACGGCCGGCCGGTTGCACACCAAGGACAATCTGATGGCGGAGCTCGAAAAAATGCGCCGGACGACGGTTCGCGTCATCCCGGACGCTCCGCATGAAGTTTGGCTGGTTCTGGATGCGACGACGGGCCAGAACGGGCTGGAGCAGGCGCGGCGGTTCACCGAATCGGCCGGCGTGACAGGGCTGATCCTGACCAAGCTGGACGGCACGGCAAAGGGCGGCATAGTGGTGGCGATCGCGCGCGACCTGAACCTGCCGATCCGCTACATCGGCGTCGGCGAAAAGGCTGACGACCTGCTGGAGTTCGAGGCCGGCAAGTTCATTTCGTCGCTTTTTGAAAACTGAGGACCAGGGGGATTCTGTATGTCCGCCGGATATCTCGAACAGGCTTTGGAACTGGCGCGGCAAGGCGCGGGCAGAACGTCGCCGAACCCATGCGTGGGCGCGGTCCTGGTTCAGGGAGACGAGGTCGTTGGCCGCGGCTTTCACACTTATTTGGGAGTGAAACACGCCGAGATCCTGGCTCTCGAAGAGGCCGGCGAACGGGCCAGGGGCGCGACGCTTTACATCAACCTGGAGCCATGTTCGCATCAAGGCCGCACGGGGCCGTGCGCGGGCGCGCTGATCGCGGCGGGGGTGACCAAGGTGGTTGCCATCACAGCCGACCCGAATCCGGCAGTCTCCGGGAAGGGATTCGAGATGTTGCGGGCGGCGGGCACCGAGGTGGTCATCGATCCGGCGCTCGAAGCCGAGGCCGTTGGGCTGAACCGGGCATTCTTCCATTTCATGAAGACCGGGCGTCCGCTGGTGACGTTGAAGTCGGCGCTTACGCTGGACGGCAAGATCGCCGCGCCGGACGACAATTCGGGCTGGATCACGTCGGCGCGGGCGCGTGAGCACGTCCAGACGATCCGCCATGCCAACGACGCGATTCTAACCGGCGCCGGCACGGTGCTGGCCGACAACCCGTTGCTGAACGACCGGAGCGGGGAAGAGCGGTCCAGACCGTTGCTTCGCATCATCGCCGATTCGATGCTGCGGACCCCTGTGGATCATCAGATCGTTCAGTCCTGCCAGGGCGACCTGCTGATCATGTGCACATCCGTCGCGCCAAAGGACCGTTGGAAAGCGCTTGAAGACCGCGGCGTCGAGGTGATTGCGGCCGACTCTCCGCAGGGCCGGGTGGATCTGCCGTCGATCATCCGGATTCTCGCCGAACGGCGTTACCGGTCGCTGATGATCGAGGCGGGCAGCAAGTTGAACTGGGCCGTGCTGGATGCCGGGATCGTGGACCGGATCTTCTTCTATTACGCGATCAAGATCCTGGGCGGTTTGCAGTCGCTGCCGGTGGTGGGCGGGTCGGGGCGGAGGAACCGGATGGATGCGATTCATTTGAAGAACCTGACACTGCACCGGATCACGGAAGATGAGTTTGCCGTCGAGGCGTGGGTTCCGAAAGGATAAGCCTTGTTCACCGGGATCATCGAGGAGATTGGAGTGGTGGAGGCCGTTGAACCGCGGCAGGGGGGGGCGCGGCTGCGGTTGCGGGCTCCGCTGGTGGCTTCCGACCTGGCCGAAGGGGATTCGGTTTCGGTGAGCGGGGTTTGCCTGACGGCGGTGGAGTTGCGCGCTGGGTCGTTTGGTGCGGACGTGTCGCCGGAGACGTTGAGGCGCAGCACGCTGGGCGGACTGCGGACCGGCGCCATGGTGAATCTGGAACGGGCGTTGAAGCCGTCGTCGCGTATGGGCGGCCATATCGTGCAAGGCCATGTGGACGGGGTGGGCGCGATCGAATCGTTGGAACAGCCGGGCGGGGAGGACTGGTGGTTGAGGGTGCGGGTTCCTGATGAACTTGATCCGTACCTGGTGTTCAAGGGGTCGATCGCGATTGACGGGATCAGTTTGACGATCGCGGAGGTGGAGCGGGGCAGGATCTCGGTGGCGGTGATTCCGCACACCTACGAACACACGACGCTGCGGCTGAAGCGTAGCGGCGACGGGGTGAACATCGAAACCGACGTACTGGCGAAATATGTCGAGAAGATGCTGAAGGCCTTCGAATTGAAGGGGGAGCGGCTGACGGTGGAGCGGCTGCGGGAGCAGGGCTGGTAGGCGGGTGGCAATGGCGGCAAAGACAGACTGCGGGCGGAGCCGAGTGGACCCGGTTCCGCCCGCGTCTGGATTGTGCGGTGTGCCTAAGACGCGGACATCCTCGTCAAGGCTTGTAGGCGCCTAACCCTGGCGAAGCGGGGCTCTTGTAGAAAACGCCGTGCTGGCCCGCTCCAGTGTCGTTGATGATCTCCTGGATGATGGCGAACGGGCCCCAGATGGCCGGGCCGATTTCGACGCCGCCGGCCGTGAACCAGACACCGCCGGTGTTGACGGCATCCGACGGCACCGCGACGATCTTCACGAAGTAAGTCCACTTACTAATCTTCCCGTAAGTAAGTGCAATTCTTGACGCCTCGCCACCTGCGGCAT
>CAZLDN010000239.1:0-4539 GCA_964558355.1 uncultured Candidatus Solibacter sp. | reverse complement strand
TCACCCGCGAATGCCGCTACGGCGGGTGGTACGGCACCAACCTGAACAACGGCAGGGAGAACCACATCCCGACCGCTGCTCGCATCCTCGCGGAGGTGTTCACGCCCGGCAACGGGCGCCCCGAGCAAATCCGCACCCACCGATTGCAGGGACTCAGCTACGACGAGGTTCGCCAGCTCGTCGGCATGATCGCATTTTGAACAGGAGACTACCATGACCACGTTTGCCATCGATACCGAGAACACCATCACCGCCTACCTCGCGGGCGAGTCGATCCCCGCGGACCACGCCACCTTCTCCTCCGAGAAGGAACTCACCAAGCTCTCCGCCTCCTGGCCCACCGCCCGCTTGCCCGAAGTCTGGAACGACTTTGCCGGGGTGGTCCCCTTCGACGACCTCAAGCCGGTCAAGAAGTTCACGGACCGCAAGACGGCGGTGGCCCGCATCTGGAAGGCCATCCAGGCACTGATGCCCGCCCCCGCGCAACACGCGGCCCCCGTCGCGCAGAAGGAGGACAAGGAGGCCAAGGAGGCTACCGCCAAGGACGGGACGCCCAAGACGCGCGAAGGGAGCAAGAAGGCCATCGTGCTCGACATGCTCAAGCGCCCCGAAGGCGCAACGTTGCAGGACATCATGTCCGCGACCGCATGGCAGGCCCACAGCGTCCGCGGCTTCATCTCCGGCTGCCTGGGCAAGAAGATGGGCATCACCGTCAAGTCCTTCAAGTCCGAGAGCGGAGCGCGTGCCTACTGCGTGGCCCAGTAACAACTCCCATCCCTCCGCCGCCGGTTAATCGCCGGCGGCGTTTTTCTTCTCCCGCAAGGCGTCCAGGCGTTCCTCCAACACCGCTCCCCGCAACTCACACTCCGTCCGCCGCCCTCGACCATCGACCGGAACGCGAGCGCCTGAAGACCGTAGATGTCTGTCATCCCGGCGGCGTCCGCTTCATTTGCCCAGAGCGACCAGAGGGCCTGGAGTTTCTCTTTGACCGGAAGCTTCGGGTGCATCGACTGCGGCTTGATGCCGGTGCCGATGGCGTTGCACACCCACTCGTCCACCGCCTTCGAAGCCCACCCGTCCTTGCGGATGATGTCGCGCGAACGCGCCACCAACTGATCCGCGCTCTCATACCAGACGGAGTTGATGGCGTCACGCGTCGTGACCCAGTTGCCCAACCGGCGGCCAGTCGTAGCACCCTCGTAGGGCGAGCCGCTGGCGCGCCGCGTGGGTGGCGGCGCAGGCACACCACTCCCGCCCCACTTGAAGCGGGTCAGAAATGAACTCAGGTTGAACACGGATCGAAAGAAGGTACGCGAGTGAACTTGATCTAAAGGCGCTGCCTGCCAGACTGTTGGGTTGCCAGTTGGCCGCCCACCTAGCTACTTTCCGGCAAGCCCGTTCACGCATCCGCTCGAGTTGCGCCGAACGGCTGTGTAAAGCGGGTTATGAAATCAAATCGAGGTAATCGAAGTCGCTCTGGCTTCCTTGAAGAAAGTCCGCCGCCGCATTTTGCCAGTTGAGCTGGTAGGCGTTTGTGTTGTCCGCTAGAAAGATCCCGTTCTGCTGGATCGTCTGGTGAAGCTGCACGGCTCCTTGGAGAGTCTGAATTGCTTGTTGCACGTTTTGGCGAGCATTCGTGTTCTGGGCTATCTGAGTGAACATGCTACCAAGAACATTCACCAAATGTTTTCCGGAATCCCATCTGGTCCACGGCAAACTCGAGCCGACCTGCGTCGAGAACGGCGACATTGTAAGAACTTGTTGGCGAATGGCGGTGGGAAGCTGTTGAGTTTCGTCTGGGTAGATTATTGTTCCCCAGAGACGGCTAGAGAAAAAACGCGGCGGAGCGTCTCCACCGCCTCCTTGACCCATGGTTGGCTGCCAACGATCTCTCGTGAACTTCCACAGGTTCTGGCTGTGCCCGAGCGCCACGCCAGTTGCCCCAAAGCCGAAAGACAGTAGCCCTAGAGGACCTGCGTACGCGTGAAGCACCGGTTTCCCGGTACACGCTAACGTCAGCCCCGCAGAACAACAACGGCGAACATCCTCCCTTGAACTCGGTATCCTCTCATCTTCGCACTCAAACGCAAAATACCAACCGTCAGCATTAAGAGCCGTGGCTTGCCCGAGTGCAGCGCTAATTGTTTGATCCGAGGCCGTCACGGAACGGCCCAGGACGACGGTAGCGTACACCGGGATGTGCAACTGATCGCCGATAGTGCGCGCGACTGTAAAGAGCCGGTCATTCAGTTGGACGATGTCGGTTCGACCTGCTTCATAAACGATAGCGGGGGCAATAACCGCATCCGCACCGATTTCTTGGTTGTCGATGCGAAGCTGGTTGGCGATCTCGGTGAGGTCATCCGCAGAAATTGCATTAAGCGAAGATACGGCCGCTCGGAATTTAGAGATCGGGTACGAGTTGAGTCGCTGATTGGTGAAGTCTGGCACGTAGAATTGGTGGTCCAAAAGAACTTGTGCCCCAAGGGCCCGATACTTTTGAGCGTAGTCCAGCGCGCGAGGTCTGGTGAGATCTCTGGGACTGAGAATAACGCCGACACCAACACCCTGCTGCAACTGTTCTTCAACCAGCTTCTGACTCCGGTCCCCACACTGGTGCCATGGTCCTCTTCGCATGATGCTCTTAGATTCCTCCCAGCTTTCGCAGAATCTTCGCAACCTGACCAGCATCCGCAGGGCGTTTAGCCCGATCCTTTTCCAACAAGCGAACGATTAAGGTCCGCCACTGCTGATCGAGCGCGCAAAATGTGGCCCTGGCCAGGTGGACATCGGAAGTGCAAACGGCTTGGCGCAGTTGTGCATGGGTCGTCATTGTTGGGTGATAGAAAGGATGCTCGCCCGTAAGAGCCTCGTACAAGAGGATACCTAACGCAAAAAGGTCTGTTCGATGGTCGATCTCGTATTTCGTTCCGTCGAACTGTTCAGGTGCAAAGTATATAGGTGTTCCGATGCCCGCACCGAAGGCGGTTTGGGTCAACGCAGGCAGACTCAGGTGGCGTGCTAGTCCGAAATCAATGATTACCGGTGTGTTGTCTGGGCGCACGCGGATGTTCTCTGGCTTAAGATCACGATGTACGATGCCTTCTGCTTTCATCGCGGCTAGCCCATCACAGAGGAGGGCAAAACACGCCGCAACACAAGGGTAGGTCCAGGGGGTTCCCGGTATTAAGAGATTACGCAGATCCTGTCCGTCGATAAACTCCTCAACCATGTAATGCCGCTGCTGACCAGGTCTCGACGAAAAGGTATACTCGATGAGCTTAACGACGTTCGGGTGGTTCAGACTCTGGAGTGCCTGAATCTCTCGATCCAGCCGATCTCTTTCGTAGTTCGGCGCAATGATTTTTAGGCAAAGATCCTGCCCCGCATTGTCGCGCACGTGGAAGGCAGCTTTCTGTTCGCTGGGAGTGAGAGCACGAACGAAAGTATACTCTGGGAAAGTCGCCTGGGCGTCAACAATGGAAACAGTGAAAGGCATTCAGTTAGCGAAGCTCCTGGCGAGAAGTGCCGCGATTTTGTAGTAGTAGGTCCAGATTGTCGGCTGCCGACGCCTAGCCTTCCGTGAGACGCGCACAGAACCTTCTACGGAAACGGAGAGGAGCCCTAAACCAAGCTTGCTGACGATTGGTTCTTCGCAAATTCGGCTAGCAATGCGTTCGGGAAGTGCTACAAAGGATCGATGTGCAAAGATCCGGTTCCTGGCGGCCTGTTCGATTGCCCTTCGCCAGTCGGCAACCTTCACCTCGATTGTGATGATCTCGGGGAGGATGTTCTTCCAGATCGGGGACAGATAAAACAGGTCGTCGTTAAACGTGACCACCTCGGCATCAACAAGACTTTCAAGCGATCTGCCAAGCGCTCGTTTTGGTGTTCGGAGACGATCAGCGATTGTCTCAAGGCGAGCCGGCCCTACCGCCCGCAGGTACGCCAAAAGTTGGGCTGCGGAGATCTCCACATTGGCAAGCGAAAGAACCTGCGGATGGTAGGCAGCGACAACTAGGTCTGGAACGCCAGCTCCTACTGGCAGAGATGCTCCGGTCCAGAGATCCTGCTGGGCTGAAAACAACTCAGGAATCCGAGATGCAATTTGAGTCTGCATGGTCAGTTCAGGACCATGCCGGGGCAGACGGAAGTGCGGCGTCGGGAGATTTGCTACAAAGGTCACGTTGCTTAGCATATTAGAATGCGCCACCGGATGCACCCGGCAACGCGCCCAGGCTTCGCGCCAGTCTGCCCGGTCATCGTTTTGGACCGTCCCGAGCTTGGACCGGTTCTTGTTCACGCCCGCATCTGCGCGCCACTCTGGATCGTACTCGACCCCATATGGAGGATCCGTCACCATCAGAACTGGAGAAACGCCGTTGAACAAACGTTCGATGTCGGTCGACACCGTAGCATCGCCGCATAACAGGCGATGCTGACCAAGAATCCACACGTCTCCCGGCACCGTGACTACGTCGATTTCCGTCTCCGGAACCGCGTCCGGATCGGTCAGACCCTCGTTCGCTCCATCCGGCT
>CAZLDN010000238.1:0-4545 GCA_964558355.1 uncultured Candidatus Solibacter sp. | reverse complement strand
TTGAGAAATCGCCGGCGCGTTGCTCAGTGGTGGGCGTGTTGAACTGGTCCGTCAGGCCGTCCCGTCGTCGCGATCCTTCGTAGGCGAAGTAGAAGAACGCCTTGTCCTTGCCGTTGATCAGCTTAGGCACGACCACAGGACCGCCCACGGTGGCGCCAAAGACGTTGTAGCGCAGTGGCGCGCGCTGCTTTTCTCCATTGACGACCGGCGCGAAGTAGTTGGCAGCGTCGAGCTTGTCGTTGCGCAGGTACTCATAGGCCGCCCCGCGGAGCTGATTAGTGCCGCTCTTCGTCGTAGCCACGATCACGCCGCCGGCCGACCCGCCGTACTCCGCCGAGTAGCTGTTGGCCAGCACCTTCACCTCAGCCACAGTCTCCACCGGCGGGTCCGTATCCACCTGCCCGATGCCGAGGCGCATGTTCTGGATGGTGCCGCCGTCCATGTAGAAGTTCTGGCTCTGCGTGCGGCCCCCGGCCAGCGAAAAGTTCGGCTTGCCGCCGGAATCGTAGTTCACGAACACGGCCGCGCCCGTCAGGCGGACAATGTTCATTGTGCGGCGGTCACCCAGAGGCATGTCCTCGATGCTGCGGGCCTCAACGAGCTGGCTGGCATCGGAGGATCTGGTTTCGAGCAGGGACGCCTCGGCCGAAACCGTCACGCTCTCCGAGACCGCGCCCACTTCGAGCACCAAGTCCATTTCCAGCGACTGCCCGGTGGTGAGCGTGAGCTGGTCGCGGACGGCGCGACGGAATCCCTGTTTCTCCGCAGCGATGCGGTAGCTACCGATCGGCAGAGCTTGCAGTGAATAGAAGCCCGTGTCGTTGCTGCGGGTCCGGTACGTCTGTCCCGTCGCTAGATTCTGCGCGCTTACCTCCACTTGGGGCACACTGGCTTTTTGCGCATCAGTGATTAGGCCACTCACCGTCGCCTGGGGCGATTGAGCGTGGAGGAAGGAAGCCAACAGGCAGACGCTGCCGAGAAGTGTACGGTTCATCGTGGTAACTCCCTAACGAAGTTGCGATCTGGATACCAGTGTACATATTATTAGGGGACACTCCGATGAAACGCCTCGGGCGCCTTGGGCTGGGACACCCCGTTCTGATTTGAAGGGAGACACCGCGCAGTGCTATTCAAGAAGCTCGCTTTATTCGCATTCGCCTGTGGAACACTGGCCTTTGGCCAGAGCGCAAACGTACAAGGGGTGGTCCGGGACGCGTCGAAGGCCGTGATCCTGGGCGCAACCGTCACGGTGACCAATCTCGACACGGCGGTGAGCCTGAAGGCCACCACGAACGTACAGGGCCTGTACCTGGTCCCCATGTTGAACACGGGGCGGTATCGCCTGGAATGCTCGGCGCAGGGCTTCACCGTGCAGAAGCTGGACGAAGTCCGCCTGGAGGTCGGCCAGACCGCCCGCCTGGACTTCGAACTCAAGCCCGGCATGGTCACCGAGTCGATCAGCGTCTCCGCCGTGGCGATGCTGATGAACTCCGAGACCACCGAGATGGGCCAGGTGATCGACTCCAAGCGCATCCTCGAGATGCCGCTCAACGGACGGAACTACCTGCAATTGGCGCAGTTCACCGCCGGCGCGACGCCCGGCGGCGGCATCGGCCAGGGGAGCCGTTCGCGCGGCGAAGGCCAGTTCAGCGCGGCCGGCATGGCGATGGCGCAGAACAATGTGCTGCTGGACGGCAACGACAACTCCTCGCGCACCTCCGGTGGCCCCCTCGGCTTCGAGGCCCAGGGCGTCAAGCCGCCGCTGGACGCGGTGTCGGAGTTCAAGGTCGTCACCAACAACATGAGCGCCGAGTACGGCTACCGCGCCGGCGCCAAGGTGCTGGTGAGCACCAAGTCGGGCTCGAACGACTTCCATGGGTCGCTGTACGAGTTTCTGCGGAACGAGAGGCTCGACGGCACCAACTTCTTCGCCAACCGCTCCGGCGCGGCCAAGCCGACGTACCGCCAGAACCAGTTCGGCGGCACCTTCGGCGGCCCAATCATCCGCAACAAGACATTCTTCTTCGGCAGCTACCAGGGGACGCGCATCCGCACCGGCCAGACCTACATCGCCACCGTGCCCAGCCAGGACATCATCGTCCGCGGCACCTTCGGCAACCAACCCGCCCAGCGGCGCAATATCTTCGACCCGCTGACCCAGACCGGCTCGGGCGCGGCGATGTTCCGCACCCCGTTCGCCGGCAACATCATTCCCCAATCGCGCTGGGACCCGGTGTCGAAGGCCGTGGCGGCGCTCTACCCGCGAGGCAACATCGCCTCGGTCAGCGACAACCTTCCCAACAACTACTTCTTCGGGCCGAGCGACTCGGACGACTCCGAGCAGTTCGACTTCCGCGGCGACCATAACTTCTCCGAGAAGCACCGCTTCTTCGCGCGCTATTCGCTCCGCGACCAGTTCCGCTACGAGAACGGCACCCTGCCCTTCCCGGCCACCGGCGGCCAAGGCCAGACCGTCGTGCTGAAGGGTCACAACCTGGCATCGAGCCTCCAGAGTATGCTCACCCCGACCCTCTTCAACGAGTTGCGGTACGGCTATTCGCAGTTCGACACCAGGTTCGACATCCCATTCACCGAGAACCTGAACAAGACGTTGGGCATCAAGAACGCGCCCGGCGACGGCTTCGGTGACGGCGAGGACCACGGCATGACGCGCTTCTCTCCCAGCGGCGTCGCCGAGGTCGGCTCGCGCAGCTTCTGGCCGAACACCAACAACCTGACCAACTGGATGGTGGCCACCGCGATGACCTGGCAGAAGGGCAAGCACACCCTGAAGTTCGGCGGCGAGTACCGCCACCTGAACATCTTCAGGAACGCCTCCCGCTTCCGCCGCGGCCAGTGGGCCTTCAACGGCCAGTACACGTCCGAGTTTCCCAACGTCGGCACCAGCCGAGCCAACACCGGCAACGGCATGGCCGACATGCTGCTGGGCTACATCAGCGGCGGCAACTACGGCAACAACCAGGGCGAGGACATCAACAACCCCTACTTCGGCCTGTTCGTTCAGGACGACTTCAAGATCTCCCCCAAGCTGACCATGAACGTCGGCCTGCGCTACGAGGTCTTCTACCTCGGCTCATTCCCCAATCCGAACGACCAGACCGTCAGCCGCTACCTCTATGAGGGGATCAACGTGGCCTCGGCGGCCGACGAGAAGTTCGCCTTCCCCACCGGTCCCAAGGACCGCGGCGGCAAGACGGACTATAAGAACTGGGCGCCGCGCATCGGCTTTGCCTACCAGATGACACCCAAGACCGTCATCCGCACCGGCGCCGGCCTCTTCTATGGTGAGAACAACAACCTCAGCACCGAGAACGGCAACTTCCGCTCCGGCTCGCCCAAGCACACCGAAATCGGCCTCCAGACCACCCCGGCCGCCACCACGTTCTTCGTGAAGGACGGCTTCCCCACCTACACTCCGGGCGTCGTCCTGCCCAACGTGACCGTCTACGTCTTCCCCGACTTCCGCCCGACGCTGTACGCCGGCCAGTGGTTCTTCGACATCCAGAGGACCTTGCCGATGGACATGCTGCTGACGGTCGGATACATGGGCACCAAGGGCACCAACCTCTCCAACCAGAGGGACCTGAACCTGCCGCTGACGCCGCACCCGACCATCGTGGCCAACCAGCGGCGGGCCAGGCCGCAGTTCAGCGGCATCACGTTGCACGAGAACAGCCTCAACTCCTCCTACAACGCCCTGACGGCGAAGGCGGAGAAGCGGTTCTCCCGCGGCTTCACCCTGCTGGGCACCTATACCTGGGCGCACAACCTCGACCAGGGCAACGAGGATCTGTTCGACGGCGGCGGCGGTGCCATCACGCCCTGGGACCTGTCCCGCGAATGGGCCAACTCCAACATCGACCGGCGTCATGCCTTCGTGATGAGCGCCGTCTACGAGATCCCCTTCGGCCGCGGCCGGAGCTATCTGACCGAGGGTCCGGCAAGCTGGATCCTGGGCGGCTGGCAGGTGGGCGGGATCGTCTCGAAGTACACCGGACTGCCGCGCAGCCACTCGATTAACGTCAACAACTCCAACCTCGGCGGCGCCGTCCGCGGCGACTATGTCCGCAACCCGAACCTGCCCGGCAACCAGCGGACCATCGACAAGTGGTTCGATACCGCCTTCGTCGTCCCGGCCACTCCGGGCACGATCGACAACGCCGGCCGCAATCAGATCTACGCGCCGGGCAGGACCAACCTCGATGTCTCGGTCGCCAGGGACTTCCGGATGCCCTGGGAGGGCCACCAGGTCCAGTTCCGGTTCGAGTCGTTCAACTTCACCAACACGGCGAACTTCGGCCCCCCGAACACCAGCGTCGGCGCCCCCGCCGCCGGAACCATCACCCAGGCCGATGACCCGCGCCGCATTCAGTTCGCCCTGAAGTACGTCTTTTAGGGCGAGTTCCAGTTGATCAGCAACGGGGCGCCGGGCCATCCGGTGCCCTTTTTTCGTGGAAACAGTGTATGATTGTGCCTATCGCAAACCTCGAACTGGATGAGAACATGGAGCTTGCGCTTCATTCG
>CAZLDN010000237.1:0-4557 GCA_964558355.1 uncultured Candidatus Solibacter sp. | reverse complement strand
CCCGCAGCCGGTTCTTCAACTCCTCGTCTGCAAACGCCTGCTGCTCATACCCCGGTTCCAACCCCATCCGCTCCGGCTCGATCCAGATCTGCAACAGCCGCATATCCCCGCTCTCCGACCCGTTCGCCTCGCTGTGAACGATCCCCGTCCCCGCCGTCATCCGCTGGATCTCGCCCGGCCGCGTCTCGCCCTTCGCGCCCGTCGAATCCTCATGCACGATGCTCCCGTTGAGCACCCACGTCAGGATCTCCATGTTCTCGTGCGGATGCTTGCCGAACTTCCCGCCCCCGCCGATGAAGTCGTCGTTGATCACACGCAGCGTCCTGAACCCCATCTGCTCCGGGTCGTAATACCTGTTGAACGAAAACGTGTGCCGGCTATCCAGCCAACTCCACCTCGACCTGCCCCGATCCTCTCCCCTCCTGACTTTGATCACCTGGCTTCTCCTTTCGACCCGCTTCAATTACACGATGCGTCAATAAACCGCATCACGCTAATTGATGCCGTCACCCAAGAAAAAGTTTCAACCCCTCCGTGATCTGAACTTTTTTCTCCGCGTCCAACCCCTCAAACTGCCGCTTGTGACTCTCCTTCACCGGCTCGTCCAACTCCGCCAGCAACGCCAACCCCGGCCCCGTGATCGACGCCAGCACCACCCGCCGGTCATTCACGTCCCGAGCCCGTTCAATCCACCCCTTCGTCTCCATCCTGTCGAGCAACCGCGTCATGTCAGGATCATGGTTGATCATCCGGTTGGCGATCTCGGTGCAGTTCAGCCGGCCCTTCGCCCCGCGCAGAATCCGCAGCACGTTGTACTGCTGCGGCGACAGCCCATGCCCTTTCAGCAGCGACTGCATGTCCTGCATCAGCCGATCCGCCGCCCGTTGCAGCGCGACGTACAGTTCCTGATCCGGATCCATCACCGCCTCGTTGACACGATGCTCGTATTCGCCATCCCGATGAACGCGTCCCGCGCATCGGTCATGCTGCCCGAATGCTGCACCATGAACACGCCCACCATCTCCCGCGCCGGGTCCACCCACCCAAACGTCCCGAACGCCCCGCCATGGCTGAAGCAACCCTCGGTCATCCCGGTCAACGTCCCCATCGGATCGTCCACCACCTCCCACGTCAAACCGAACCCCGACCCCTTCAGCCATCCCGCCCGGATCTCGCCCGTATGCACCTTCGTCATGATCTCCACCGCCACCGGCGACAGAATCCTCGCCTGCCCCAACGTGCCCCCGTTCAGCATCATCTGGTAGAACTTCGCCAGATCCGCCGCCGTCGAGTGCAGCGCATATTCCGGACCCGAGTACTTCGCGCCCTCCCTGTAATTCATCGGATCCCCGGCCAGCAACCCGCTGCCCGCCTTCACCAGCTTGCCTTCTTTCACCGTATACACCGGCGCCAACCGCGCCCGCTTCTCCTTCGGCAGGTAGATATGGCTGTCCACCATCCCCAATGGCTTGAAGATCCGCTCATCGAGAAACCTCTCGAACGGCATCCCCGACGCCACTTCCACCAGCCGCCCCAGCGTCGCCAGCCCCGTGTTCGAATACAACCACTTCGTCCCCGGCTCAAACTCCAGCGGCGCCTGCGCATAGATCGCCACCGCCTCGGCCAGCGTCCGGTCCATCTTCTGCAGCAACTCGGCGATGCCCGGAGGCGGGCCGCCAATCATCCCCGACGTATGCGTCATCAAGTCCTTAATCGTGATCGGCCGCGCCGGCTTCCTCAGCACCACCTTGCCGTCTTCCTTCGACTCCGCCATCAACTGCCCGCGAAACTCCGGCAGGTGCTTCTCCACCGGATCGCTCAACCTCAACCCGCCCTCTTCCACCATCATCATCACGGCCACGCCCGTCACCGGCTTGGTCATCGACATGATCTGGAATATCGTGTCCGTCCGCATCGGCTTCTTGGCCTCAATGTCCTGCCACCCGGCCGCTTCCAGGTGAACCATCTCGCCCCGCCGCATCACCAGCGTCACCGTCCCGGCGATATAGCCCGTATCGGCAAACTGCTGCATCCGCGGCTTGATCCGCTCGATCCGCGCGCGGTCCATTCCAGCCTTGGCGAAGTCCACCTCCGCCGCCGGAACCGCCATCACCAACGCAAACGCCGCAATTCCAATCCAGGTCAGACGCATCGCATCAATCTCCCGTCCTTTGAATTCAGATCAGTGATGGGCATTATAATCACTCCGATGCCCTCTTTGCCTGTTTCGCGCCGCCAGTTCGCCGCCGCCATCCCCACGGCCCTCACCGCCCAAACCTCATCTTCCTCGCGTTTCGACGACTCGCTCGTCAGCCGCCACGACGCCTATCTCGACAATCTGCTCTCAAAGCAGATCACCTCGCCGTCGGACCCGAATCGCGGTAATTTCGCCGGCGAGTACGGCATCTTCTTCCCTGGTTCGCCCGGCGGCATCATCGACTCATCCGTCGCCGCCCTGCTTTGCCCCCAATCCCGCCACCACCAGTCAGCCGCGTTGATTGAACGCATCCGCCTCGCCGCTGGATGGATTACCCGCAACCAGCTTCCTTCAGGCAACTTCGACCTCCCCATCACCAACTTCAACTCGCCCCCCGACACCGCCTTCATCACCCACTCTCTCGGCGCCGCCGCCCTGCTTGCCCGCCAGGGCAACCTCGCCGAGGTCTCCGCGCTTATCGAACCCATCCTGCGCAGGATGGCCGCCGCGCTTGCCGTTGGCGGCGTCCACACGCCAAACCACCGTTGGGTCGTCTGTGAAGCTCTCGCCCAGATGTACGAACTCTTCAAAGAGGACTCCTACCTCCGCCGCATCGACCAATGGCTCAATGAAACCATCGACATCGACGCCGACGGCCAGTTCAACGAGCGTTCGACGACCATTTATAACGCCGTCACCGACCGCGCTCTCATCGTCCTCGCCCACAAACTCAACCGCCCCGGCCTCCTCGACCCCGTCCGCCGTAACCTCGACGCCATGCTCTATCTGTTGCATGCCGATGGCGAAGTGGTCACCGAAATCTCCACCCGCCAGGATGCCTTCGAGCGCGGCGACATGCGACGCTACTGGTTCCCGCTCCATTACCTCGCCGTCCTCGACAGCAATCCGCGTTACGCCACCCTCACCCGCGCCTATTCCGGCCACGCCTCGCTTTCGCTCTCGATGATCTATCCCCAGCTCCGCCAGCCTCTGCCCGCCGCCGCGCCGCTGCCGGACAACTACGTCCGCGAACTCCCCGCCATCCGCGCCGCCCGCATCCGCCGCGGCCCTCGCAGCGCCTCCATTCTTTGGAACGGAGTAAACCGATTCTTCGCCTTCCGCAATGGCGCTTGCGTCATCGAGGGCGTCCGGCTCGCTTCCGCCTTCTTCGGCAAAGGCCAGTTCGTCCCCACGTCGATGAAGAAGTCCGGCGATGCGTACCACCTCGCCCAGATCCTCGAAGGCCCCTACTACCAACCCATCGATCCGCCGCGCCCCATCGCTGCGCAGGACTACAACCCAACCCGCCCCTTGCGCCGCCGCAGCGAAGTCTGCCGTCTGACTCAAACCGCCACCATCCGCGAGACCCCCACCGGCTTCGAAATCGAAATCACCGCCCAGGGAACTCCCAACGTCCCCATCGCCATCGAAATCCTCTTCCGCCAGGGAACGGCCCTCGATGGCGTCAGCCCGGCCACCACGGCGGACTCCTTTCTGCTCCCCGCCGGCTTCGCCACCGCCCGTTCCGGCAGCGACATAATCCGCATCGGACCCGGCTTGGGACTTCACCGCTGGACCCAACTCCGTGGCGCCGCCCCCAAACTCCCCGGCCCTTCCATCTATCTCTGCGCCCTAACGCCTCTCCGCCACACCCTCCAGATCGACTGTCCCTGACCCCGGTGGGGCAGGCTTCAGCCTGCGAAGGGCTTCAGCCCGCCCAGCCAAGCCGCTCGGTACATCTCGAAGTCGCCGCACCCGGCCGCGATCAAGCAATCGCCTGAGGCCGCGAACGAAGAGTGCGGGTTCCTATCCGCATCTTCGGCAATGCGGGTTCCTATCCGCATCTTCGGCAATGCGGGTTCCTCCCCGCATCTTCGGCAGTGCGGGTTCCTATCCGCATCTTCGGCACAGCGGGTTCTCCTCGCCATGTTCAGGAGATTCCGTCCCGCCTTACCGCTCTGTTCCCCGCCGCAACCCCTCGCGGATCCGCTCCTTCGTCCACTCCGTAAACCGCAGATCCCCTCGCGTCAACTCATATCCGCTCAACGCCGGCTTGGCCAGCCCTGCCCGGTCATGGTCGCGGCTGGCCGACAGGACGTGATAGATTTCGTGCGAAAGCACCCGCCCCAGGGCCCTGCCCAGATCCTGCTGTGTCACCGCTACCCCGGCCGTGGAATAATGCCTCACAATCGCCTGCCTTACCCGGTCAGGATCCACCGTCACGAACGGCAGAACCTGCCCGTCGCTGACATGCGTCGTCCCCAAGGGTCCATCCACCCCGCGCACCTGAGCCCCATCTCCGCCGGCTTTGACGAACCGCACCACAACAATCCTGTCGAGGACCTCCCCCGTTCCCACCC
>CAZLDN010000236.1:0-4585 GCA_964558355.1 uncultured Candidatus Solibacter sp. | reverse complement strand
ATCCGCATGAGTAGGCCGCATCCGGCCGCAGATGAGATTTGCGACAGGCACAGCCTGTTGGAATCATCAATGATACCGCAGCGCAATGCGGTGCTGGCTTCGGCCGGCTGATCATTCTGGAATTTGGATAGAGGCGAGGCGAGCGCGCGGCAAAGATCCGCGGAAGCATCATCAACTGGGGCGGGAGTCCGGGAGGCGTTCCGCGATGAGGAGGATGCTCTGGCCGATGGGGAGGTTATGGCCTCGCTTGAGCCAGGCGCGTTCTGCGCGGAGGGCGGAAAGCAGCAGCCAGTCGAGCCACGCGGGCATTGCCCCGACGCCGCTGGCGGGCTGGCTGTTGAAGAGCGGTTCGATGAGCCGGAACTTGGCCCAGGCGCCCGGCAGGGCGAGGCAGTTCAGGTAGGTGCAGCGCAGGGGCTGAAAACCGCTGGCCCTGGCCAGTTCGAGAATCAGGGAGCGGGTGAAGCGCTGGCGTTCGCCGACGAAGATTGAGTGGCGGCTGCGGAGCCACTTGAAAGCCGCAACACGCAGGATCAGCAGGCCGCCCGGCCGAATGACGCGGGCGCATTCGGAGAAGGCGGCGGCTTCCTCGCCGGCTGCGAGGTGGGGCAGGACATCGCACGAGACCACCGCATCGCAGCAGGCCGCCGCCACCGGGAGGCGCGAAATGTCACCCTGCAGGGCCCGCAGGCCGCGGCTGCGGAGCCACTGCATGGCGATGGGGCTGGCATCGAGTCCGATCACCTGCCAGCCGTAACTTTCGGTGAGGTCCAGGGCCGTGGCTCCGGTGCCGCATCCGGTCTCCAGCACACGGCTGATACCGCGGCCGGGGGTGAGGCGGTCGAGGGTATCGAAAAGGATCTCGCGCATCCCGCGGTACCACCAGAAACTGCGCTCGGCCGCCGCAATGTTCGAGAACTCGGCCGGATTCATCGGGTTTCGATCCCGATTTTCAAAGCGGAGTCGAGCGGCAGGTAGGTGTCCAGGCGGGACCGGTAGAAATCGAGTGTAACGCGCACTCCGTCGGTGAACGTAGTGAGGGGCCACCAGCCCAGCAGATTCCTGGCCAGGGACCAGTCGGCGACATAACTCCCGATGTCGTAGTTCTTCTGCTCGCGAGGAAACTCGGCGAGTTCGACACGGCTCCCGAGTCCGGCGGCGGCGGCCACGATGGCGGCGATGGCGTGTAGGCTCAGGGCTTCGGGGCCGCCGAGATTAAAGGTACGGGCGGGGAGAACGGGCACGGAGCCGGCCATCAGGAAAGCTTCGACGGCGTCGGTGGCGAAGATCGGATCGCGCAGTTGGTCGCCGGGGCTGAAGACCGTCAGCGTCCTCCCCAGTGCCGCGTGTCGGAGGAAGACGCCCAGGAAACCCTGGCCTGGGACGTCCAGCGCCAATCGCGGCCCGTAGACGTTGCTCAAGTGCAAAACCACCGCATCCAACCTGCCAAGCCGGGAGTACAGTAAGTGGTACATGGTGGCGGCATATTTGTGGATGCCGTTGAAGTCCACCGGGTCGATGGGGTGATCCTCGTTGACGGGGAGATCCCTGGGACTGCCGTACACCTGGCGGGTGCCGGCATAGACGACACGGACTCCGGGACGGCAATCGGCCAACAGGGACAGGAAACGAAGCTGGGAGATGGCGTTCAGTTGGGCGTCGCGTTCGGGTTCGCACATGCTTCGGCCGTGGCTGATCTCCCCTGCAAGATTGAAGACCACATCGCAATCTTCGAGGGTCCGCCGGAAGGAGGCCGCGTCGCCGATGCAGGCGCGAATGATCCGGCAGGGGCGGAGAGTGGATTCAATGTTGGCGAGGTTGCCGCCGCAGCCTGGTTCAAGCGAATCGATCACCGTGACATCGGCGCCGGCGGCGGAGAGGGCATGTGCGAGGTTGCTGCCGATGAAGCCGAGGCCGCCGGTGACAACGGCTCGTTTGTTGCGATACCAGTCGTGATGGAGCATCAGGTGTAAAACCTCCGGATAAGGGAAGCGATCCGCTCCGCGCTGGCGAGGCGGACATGGGCGCCGATGGGGAGCGAGAGGATCTCGCGGCAGGCGCGTTCGGCGGCGGGCAATGAGACGCCGGATGGGACGAAGGGGTGGAACGCCGGGTGGCGGTGGAGTGGGACGGGGTAATGGATGCCGGTCTGGATTCCGTGCGCGGCGAGATGGGCACGGAGGGCAGTGCGGCGGCGGACGCGGATGACGAAGAGGTGGTGGACCGATTCGGCGGATTCTGGTAGGACGCGTACGCCCGGCGTATCGGCGAGCGACTCGCGGTATCGGACGGCGACCAGGCGGCGGTGCTGGTTGGCGGAATCGAGATGCGGCAGGAGCGCCCGCAGATAGCAGGCGTGCATCTCGTCCAGACGGGAGTTGACGGCGGGGACCGCGGCCACCTGGCCGCCTCGCCGGCCGCCGTCGCGCAGCAGCCGCAGGCGGCGTTCGACAGTGGTGGAGTTCGTGAGCACAGCGCCGCCGTCGCCCAGGCAGCCCAGGTTCTTTGTGGGGTAGAAGCTGTAGCAGACGTACGGCGAGTAGGCGGTGAGGGGCCGGCCGAGATGGCTTGCGCCGTGAGCCTGACAGGCGTCCTGGATGAGGACGGCGGAGTGTTCACGGCAGAGTTGGGAGAGCGGGTCGAGGGCGCAGGGCCGGCCGTAGAGATGCACGGCGATGACGGCGGCAGCGGACGGGGTCCAGGCCTGGCGGGCGGTTTCCGGAGTCAGCAGAAGCGTATCGGGGTCGATGTCGGCGATGCGCAGGCGAGATCCGGAGGCGAGCACCGCCTGGGCGGTGAACAGCGACGTAAGGGCCGGGACGATAACCTCGGCTCCGGGCTTGGCGGCCAGGCCGGAGCGCAGGGAGAGTTCCAGTGCCGAGGTTCCGGTGCCCACGCCGATGGCGCGGCGGGCGCCGAAAGCGGAGGCCAATTCCTGTTCGAAAAGGGAGACCTGCGGGCCGAGGATGTACTGCCCCGCACGGCGCATTTCGTCCAGGTGGCCGCGGATGCTCTTCCCTGCCAGGCGCAGGAGCGGGCGAAGATCCACCAGCGGGACCGGCGCATCCGGAAGCGGTGAGCGGGAGTGGCGGGCAGGGACCACTATGTGCATGAGAAAGCGCGGCGGGCGGCGATCTCAATCTCCTTCCGCGGCGCGGGAAGACCCGGCCAGATTGACCGGCCGTATCCCGAGCCGCCGCAACCGGGGCCGGACGACGCGATCGAAGTAGAGGCTGGTGAGTTCCCGCAGGGTATTCCAGAGTGGGGCGATGCGGAAGAACTGGGAGTGGCCGTGGAGTCTTGGGTAATGGTGGACGGGCGCCTCGATGGTGGAAAGCCCGGAGGACTCGGCGAGCATGGCGATTTGGATGCAGATCGCGCCGCCGTCGGCGGTGAGCCGTTGCGGACTGACAATCCGGCGGCGGATGAGGCGGAAGTCACAGTCGATATCCCGCAGCCGGATTCCGAACAGGCGCCGGACGGCCTGGTTATAGATGTGGCCGATCCAGATGCGGTGGACGGGATCGTGCCGGCGGAGTTTATAGCCGTTGACGAGACCAACTCCGTCGCCGGCCAGTTCCACGAGGTCTCTCAGTTCGCGGACGTCATATTGCCCGTCGCCGTCGGTATAGAAAACCCAGGGGTAACGGGCGGCGGCGAAACCGCTGCGCAAGGCGGCGCCGTAACCGCGGTTGAACGGGTGTGTGACAACGCGCAGGCGGGGGCCGATCTCGGCCTCTAACGCATCGAGGACGGAGGCTGTGCCGTCCCGGCTGCCGTCGTTGATCACCACGACTTCGTAGTCGCACGCGAGCGGAGAGAGGACCCGGCAAGCGCCGCGCACCAGGTCCGCGATGGTAGGCGCGTCGTTATAAGCGGGGAAAAAGACGGTCACCCCGGAGGCGAGGATTTCGGCCGGGATGCCGGCGGGGCTTGGGGCTGGAACAGTTGAAGTCATGGGTGAACCGCGTCGGAGTAGAGTGCCGTTTGGGAGTTCAAGGGCGCACTAAAATTTTGGATGCTTTCAGGCGCGCGCCCGAGGACTATGGCCGCGGCGTGCTGGTAGACCGTCAACGGGAAGGGCGCCGTGCCGATGGCTATGGCGCCGGGATGCTGTCTGGCGAAATCGACGAATCGTTCGGTTGCCTGGGCGCGGCGTTCGAACTGGGGCAACTTGCGGAGCCAGAGGTTCGAGACATTGCCGGCGAGAAATAGAACGAATAATGCCGGGACGGCCCAGGCGGCCGAGCGCGGCAGCCGGTCGGCGAGCGTATGCAGCGCGGCGGCGAGCAGCAGCGCAAGTCCGGCCGCGGCGAGGTAGGTATGGCGGCTGGGAACCCGGATCTGGTAGGTCAGAAAGACGTAGGGCAGCAGTGCAAGGACCATCCAGAGCAGGGCGCCGGCGCAGAGACGCCGGGCAGCCGCGTCGCCGAGGCTGAGGACAATGGCAAGGCCGATGAAACCGGCGGGCCACAATAACCGTGCGAGGCTGACCGGGAGTGTGACCCAGAAGGGTGCGCTTAAGGAGAAGGAGTCTTGTCTCATACAAGATGAGCCTGAAGGAATGGGCGATTCTCACACAAGA
>CAZLDN010000235.1:0-4601 GCA_964558355.1 uncultured Candidatus Solibacter sp. | reverse complement strand
TTTAATGCTTTGGATTTTCTCATGTGAAGGAACCTCCTGAAACCCTTGCTGTGCCGTATGCTGGACAGGGTTTCCTGCTCATAATCCGGTTGGTGATGATATGCAACTCTTGGGGAGCACCAAGGAGGTGCATACACTTTGTCAGATCAGAATTCATCGAATCAGTCCTGGCTTGCACGGCTGGCCTCCCACTTGCGGGAAGGAGGCTATGGCGGTGTGGTGGTGAACTGCTATGTCGCCACGGCCCGGCATTTTCTGGCCTCCCTCGCGCAGCGGCGTGTTGCCGTTGAGCGCGCGAGCGAAGATCACATATCCGGGTTTGTCGAACAGCAACGGCGGATTTATCGGCGCAAGCACGGGCACTCGCCACGGGACGTGGCAAACTGGCAGCGGTCGAAGACCAGCGGAGTTCGCATGCTGCTCCGCCTCGCTCATGGGGAGTGGCCGCCACCTTGCCCACCGCGTGATGTGCAAGACAGTTTTCGTAGGCAACTTCGCGCGGAATACACGCAGTGGCTCAGCGACGCACGGGGCTTGGCCGCCGACAGCATCAAACTGCTGGGCGCACAAGCTGCCCAGTTTCTCGAATGGCTTGGAGAGCGTTGCATCGGGGATCGGCTATCCGAGATCACCGTGGCAGACATCAATACATACCTGGCAGGACGGTCTCCTTTGCTGCGCCGTGCCACACGTACTGGCCTCGCCTCCGGCCTGCGCAGTTTCCTGCGCTATCTCTATGCGCATGGGAGAATCCTCCATGACCTCGCGCCCGAGGTTCCCAAGCCATCGCTTTACGCCTTTGAGACCATTCCATCGGCTCTCTCTCCATCCGACATCGTGACGGTTTTGGAGGCGACACGCCGCGACCGGACCCCAAAGGGTCTGCGTGATTACGCGATTCTTATTCTGCTGTCCAACTACGGACTGCGAGCGGGTGAGATAACCGGCCTCCGGCTGGAAGACGTGAACTGGCGTAGCGAGCGTCTGCATGTTCGGCACTCCAAGACTGGCGCCGCTTCCGTGCTTCCGCTGCTGGCGCCTGTGGGCGAAGCCATCCTGGATTACTTGCGCCATGGCCGGCCCGCGTGCCAACAGAGGGAGATCTTTCTCCGTGTATGTGCGCCCTATCTCCCCCTGCGTTCAGGCTCCAGCCTCCACACTTGCATTACCAGCCGTCTTGAGCAGGCTGGAGTTTCGATTCGAGGCAAGCATGGGCCACATGCTTTTCGTCACGCGCGCGCGGTGAGTTTGCTGCGCGCCGCAGTGCCCGTGAAGGTGATCGGAGATGTGCTGGGCCACAGATCGGCCTCTTCGACGGCTGTCTATTTGAAACTCGCTACTGACGACCTCCGTGCCGTTGGCCTGGAAGTTCCTCTGGAGGTGCGCCTGTGAGTATCTGGCCTGATTCCGACGGCGCTGCTTTCCGTCTTTTTGTGAAGCAGCAGCAATTCCAGAACAAAAGGGTGATCGCGACTTATCACTCCGTCCTGCGGGGCTTTCAGAGTTTTGTGGCGAAAGGTTCACCTCCCGGACAGTCTCTTTCCCGACAGACAATCCAGGACTGGCTCCAGGATAGACACACGGTGTGGCCAGCCCACATGGTCGTCCACCGGGCTTGGCTTGTTGGCCGATTCATCGACTGGCTCGTCGCCCAGGGATCGCTCCTCTCCAATCCCTTGACAGAACTTCGGCAGAGTTACGGTCAACGCGCCACCGCGCCGGTTGTCCGTGCTCTGCTGGAGCCGGATCCGACTACGGCACTGGAGGCGCTCCGGATGCCGCCTCGGTTTGGAAGTCCGCTCGGTCCCGTCATGCGGCAGCATGTCGAATTCATGCGTGCGCTGGGATTTCGCGGTCAAACTGTGGAGGGCCAGTTTCTCCGCTTTGACCGATTTCTGCAAACTCGCCCCGATCTCGCGGGGCTACCTCTGCCGGTTCTCGTGAGCGAATGGAGTAAAGCGGGAAAGACTCCGCACCACGTCTTGGAATGCCTGTCGGTCAGCCGAGCGCTGACCAAAGCCCTTCACCCGATTCAACCCGACGCGACTGCCCCACCTTGGGACAAACAGTTGGCGCGAGCGGCACGGATACAGTTCCGCGCTCCGTACATCTACACCCCCGAAGAGGTGCAGCGATTGTTGACGGCTGCTCGAAGTTTTCCTGCTCCACATACGCCGCTCCGCCCGTTAATGCTGTACACCATGGTGATCCTCGCCTATTGCGCGGGACTCCGGTTGAGGGAGATCGTCAATCTGACCCTCGGAGATATTGATGCCGTCGAGCACACCATCGACATTCGCGAGACGAAGTTCTTTAAATCGCGCCGTCTTCCGGTTACCGCCAGCGTGATGGCTGCCATCCGGGAGTACCTGGATACCCGAAAGCAATCTGGCGCTCCGCAACAAGATACAGATCCTCTGTTCTGGCGTTCACACAAGGCCGGCGGCTACAGCTATTCCCTCATCGGCCATCTGCTCGTAGAGTTGCTCCGGCGCACTGGCCTCAAACCCGCGTCAGGACGCGTCGGTCCGCGCATTCATGATCTACGTCACACCTTTGTGGTCCATCGCATGACGGCTTGGTACCGGGAAGGCATTAACCCCCAACCGCGGTTGCCGTATCTGGCGACTTATCTCGGCCACAAAGACATCCACGCCACCTTGGTTTACCTGACTATCACCCAGGAACTGCTGCAACACGCCAACGCGCGGTTCCACGCCTACGGAGCCAAGGCGCTTGACGTGCGGGAAGGAGGATCGCAATGCAGATAGCCGAAACGTTCCCTCATCTGCTGCACGCCTACTTCCACGAGTGGCTGGGCCAACAACGCAACTGCTCCCGGCATACGGTGCTGTCCTATCGGGACACTTGGCGACTCTTTCTCCGTTTCGTTGCTCCACGGCATAAACGCTCGGTAGCCCAGCTCACCCTCGACCAGATTACGGCAACGGAAGTGCTCGCCTTCCTGCAACACACCGAACAGGAGCGGAAGGTTTCGATTGGTACCCGCAACTGTCGGTTGGCCGCCCTGCGCAGCTTCTTCTCCTTTGTAGCGGGTCGTGAGCCGCTGGCCGTTGCCCAGTGTGCTGAAGTCCTGCGTATTCCTGCAAAGCGGAAAGCGCACCGCTCGATCTGCTATCTGGAAACGGACGAGGTCGCCGCCATCCTTGCCCAACCGGATCGAACCACCTTGGAGGGCCAGCGTGATCATGTTCTGCTGTCCTTGCTCTACAACACCGGCGCACGAATCCAAGAGGCACTCGACCTGTGCCCGCGCGACGTCCGATTCGAGTCTCCGTCCCAAGTGCGCCTCTTTGGTAAGGGCCGCAAGGAGCGCATCTGCCCAATCTGGTCCGAAACGGCCCATCTGCTCAAGACTCTCTTGCAGCACCGCCCGCGAGGCCAAGACGAATCGATCTTCGTCAACCGCTACGGCGATCCCCTTGCGGCCTCCGGTGTCCGCTTCCGATTACGCCAATACGTCTCGGCAGCCGCCAAAGCGGTTTCTTCCTTGGCTGCGAAGCGCGTTTCGCCTCATACATTTCGTCACACGACCGCCGTGCACCTCGTTGCTTCCAACGTCGATGTCACTGTGATTCGCAGTTGGCTGGGACATGCACGGCTTGACACCACGAATCTCTACGCGCAGGCCAACGTAGAGAGCAAACGAAAGGCTCTCCAGCAACTTGAAGCCACATCACCAAAGCCTGCGAAACCGCCTCGCTGGAAACGCGACGCCAAACTGCTCGCGTGGCTCGATGCACTTTGAAAATGACAACCAGATTATGAGCAGCAAACCCTGCCACAGCACGCGCTGTGGCGGGGTTTCAGGAGGTTCCTTCACATGAGAAAATCCAAAGCATTAAAGCGCTAATGGTGAGCTCACCATTAGCGTTTGTTCCCGTGCAGCTTGTCCTTCATCGTCGCGCCGTAGTTGACGTTGTAGGGCGGATCGGTGAAGGTCATGTCGGCCAGGCCGCCGGCCAGAACGCGCTCGACATCGGCCAGCACCGTCGCGTCGCCACACAGCAGCCTGTGGTTGCCCAGCAGCCAGACGTCGCCGGGCGCCGTAACAGGCGTCTCAGGAACCTCGGGGACGGCATCCTCGTCGGTGAGCCCAGCAGAAGGCCCATCCGGATCCGCGAGGTACTCCTCGAGCTCGTCGTCGCTGAAGCCCAGGAGCTCGAGGTCGAAGCCGTCAACCTCCAGGCCGGCCAGTGCCTCGTGCAACTTGTCCGTATCCCACCCGGCGTTCTCCGCCAGCTTATTGTCGGCGATGACCAGGGCCCGCAGCTGGACCGGCGAGAGGTCGCGCAGCACGATCACCGGGACCGTGGCCAGTCCCAACTTCTGGGCGGCCAGCAGCCGGCCGTGGCCCGCGACGATAACACCGTCGGGGCCCACGAGGATCGGGTTGACGAACCCGAACTCCGCGATGCTCGCGGCGATCTGAGCGACCTGCTCGTCGGAGTGCGTCCGCGCGTTGCCGTCGTAGGGGATCGGCTTGGCGATCGGCCAGGACTCGACCTGGAGTTCATTTGTCTGTTGAGTCTTCATCTCGTCTCGAGGGGTGGCAACCTGGGTGGCAACCTGGGTGGCAA
>CAZLDN010000234.1:0-4605 GCA_964558355.1 uncultured Candidatus Solibacter sp. | reverse complement strand
GGCGGGGAGTGGATTGAGGGCGGGAATGTCATTGTCGCCTGTCCGGCATATTCGGCGGGGGCATTGCTGAAGGGCGTTCAGCCGCAACTGGCGGCCCTGCTTGAGGGGATCGAGTATTCGTCGTCGATGACAGTGGCTTTGGTTTACAGGAAGGACCGGATTCCGGCGTTGCCTCCAGGGTTCGGGTTCCTGGTACCGGCAAAGGAACGCGGAGTGCTGGTGGCGTGTACCTTCACGGGGTCCAAGTTCCCATACCGGGTTCCGGACACGCACGCCGTGTTGCGGTGCTTTCTCGGCGGGGCAGGGAACGAGGAAGTGCTGGACGCCTCGGATGAGGACGTCCAGTCGGCGATCCAGGACGAACTCGAACGGCTGTTGGGGTGGCGCCAGTCGCCGGATCATCTCCGGATTACGCGCTGGAAGCGGGCGATGGCGCAGTATACGGTCGGGCATGAATCGCGGATGAAACTCATCGGTGAGATCCGTTCGACCCTACCCGGCCTGCACCTGGCGGGCAACGCGTATTCGGGTATTGGGATTCCGGACTGTATCCGGACGGGCCGGGCGGCGGCGCGCGCGGCGGCGGGACTGCATCTCCGTTGAAGGACAGACTTGGCTGCCCGGGCGGGCGGGCGGGCTGAAGCCCTTCGCAGACTGAAGTCTGCCCCACCGGAGCAGGCTGAAGCCCTTCGCAGACTGGAGTCTGCCCCACCGGGGGGTGCGCTTTCGTAAGTATATGAAAAAGCGTAGCGGATTGCCCATGAGCATATGAAACACCGTAACGGATTGTACTTGAGATAGCCGGCTGGTGATGGTATCTTAACGTAGATACCATGCTTGGGAGCTGTCACAGTGAGTCCGTGGGGTGTTGTTCCATGAGCACACACACGGTCGCTTTGTATACTCCTTCCCTGCGTGCAACCGTTGCCCGCCCACGTTGCGCGGGCAAGCGTATGTGTATGGAGAACCATCAAAAATGAAAACCAAAATGCTTCTTGGGCTGACCTGTGCCGTTCTGCTCCTCGCTCTGCTGAGCTCAGCACCGGCGAATGCGCAGGTCCTTTATGGGTCAATCGTCGGCACGGTGGAAGATCCCACCGGCGCGGTTGTTCCGGGCGCTTCAATCACCATCACCAACCCCGCCACTGGCTCAACGCGCGAGATCAAAGCGGACGATCAGGGCCGTTACACGGTCCCGAACGTGCAGGCGGGCAGTTACACGATCAAAGTCACGTCGCAGGGGTTCCGGACACTGACGCGGACCGACGTTGCGATTACGATCAACACGGTCACGCGCGTGGACGCGAAACTTGAAGTCGGCCAGATGACCGAGCAGGTGACTGTTTCGGCCAGCGCGGTCGCCTTGCAGACCGACAAGTCCGACGTTCGGTCGGAATTGGCTTCGCAGATGATCACGACGATGCCGCTGTCGGGATACCGCAACTATCAGTCGCTGATCAATCTGGTGCCCGGCGCGACGCCGGCGAACTTCCAGAACGCAGTCGTCGACACCCCCGGACGCGCGCTGACGACCAACGTCAACGGCACGCCCCGCAACACGAACAACACGCTGACCGACGGCGCGGTGAACCTCAACATCTGGTTGCCTCACCACGTCGCCTATGTCCAACCTGTCGAGTCGATCGAGACGGTCAACATCTCGACCAACTCGTTTGACGCCGAGCAGGGCATGGCCGGCGGCGCCGCCATCACGGTTTCGACCAAGTCGGGCACGAACGATCTGCATGGCGTCGGGTTCTGGTTCCATAACAACCAGCACCTGAACACCGCCCCCTACTTCCGGTCCTCCACCTATAAGCTGCCGTTGACGATCTTCAACCAGGGCGGCGGCACGATCGGCGGGCCGATCAAGAAGGACAAGCTGTTCTACTTCTTCAGCTACGAGCGGACGATGGAGCGGTCCGGTAATTCGGGCAACTACTCGGTTGCGCCGCAAGACTTCCGCGACGGCGATTTCAGCAAGTGGACGGCGCTGGGCATCGTGTACGATCCGGCATCGGCGCCGATGACCAACGCGGCTGCGCGCACGCCGTTTGCGGACAACAAAGTTCCGAAGACGCGGTTCAACCCGATCTTCCCGAACATTTACAAGGACGCTCCGCTGCCGAACCAGCAGTCGCCGACCGATCTGCTCTACAACCTGGGCGGCAATTACTTGGGATCGGCCGTGCTGAAGCTCAATCGTGACCAATACGACCTGAAGAGCAACTACACGGTTAGCGAAAAGCTGGCGATCTGGGGCAAATACAGCCGCATGGATGCACCCGTCACTGGCGCGTACGTCTTCGGCGACCTGGGCGGCCCATCCATCGGAAGCGACGGGTTTGGCGATACGACGACCCAGATTCCGACCGTCGGCTACAACTACACCTTCTCGCCGACGTTCTTCATGGACGGCGTGTTCGGCTACACCCGTATGGACCAGGTGGTCGGCATTCCGAACGTGGACAAGAACATCGGTCTCGACGTCTGGAAGATTCCGGGCACCAACGGCGGCAAACAGTATGCGAGCGACACCCGTTACGGCGGCGCTCCGTCCATTGGTGGCTTCGGCTTCAGCAACGTCGGTATCGCGGCGACCTGGGCTCCTCTGTGGCGAGCCGAGCGCAACTACGCCTACCAGACGAATTTCAGCAAGATCAAGGGCGCACACGAGTTCCGCTGGGGCTTTGAAGCGCGCCGTCTGGAACTGAACCACTGGCAGCCTGAAACGGCCAACCCGCGGGGCGGCATCGATTTCAACGGTGGAGCCACCTATCACCCGACGCTGTCCACGACGCAGCGCGGCGCCCCGAACAGCTACGCCTCCGCGCTGCTGGGTCTGGTCGGCACCTATGGCAAGTCGATCCAGTACTTCGAAATGAAGACCCGGGAATTTCAGTTGGCCGGCTATTTCCGCGACCGCTGGCAGGTGAACCGCAACCTGACCCTGAACCTCGGCCTTCGTTACGAGTACTATCCGCTGGTCAACCGCGGCGACCGCGGTCTCGAGCGGTGGGATCCCAACACCAACATCGTCTACTTTGGCGGCATCGGCAAGACGCCGCGGAACGCGGGCATCACGGTTTCGAAGAAACTGTTCGCTCCGCGCATCGGCTTTGCCTACCGCATCGGCGACAACAACGTGATCCGCGGCGGCTATGGCATGACCTTTGACGCGGTTCCGTTTGGCCGTCCATTGCGCGGTCTCTATCCCGCCACCCTTACCGGCCGCTGGACCTCCCCTGTGTCGACCTATGGCTGGTACAACACGATTGACCAGGGCATCCCGGACGTCCCGACCCCGGACATCAGCTCGGGCCAGGGCATCCTGCCGGTGGCTCTCGACATGGGTCCGCGCAGCCCGTGGGGCGGCGAAATCCACCGCGGTTACATCCAGTCGTGGAACCTGACGTTTGAGCGGAAGCTGCCGTTTGATCTGGTCGGTTCGGTGGGCTATGTGGCCACCAACACGGTCCGCCAGTTGATGGACCGCAACATCAACACGGTGGGACCGGGCCTCGGCACCTCGACGGCCAACCTGCCGCTGGCGAAGCTCTATGGCAAGACCATCGGCGCCAACATGTGGGACGGCATCGGCTATGCGACCTACAATTCACTCCAGGCGACGTTGAACAAGAACTTCTCGAACGGCCTGTTCCTGAAGTCCGCGTTCACCTGGGGCAAGGCTCTGAACATGGCCGACGACACCGGCTGGACCGGCGTTTGGGGCTGGAACTGGGAGCCGATGATGAGCCGCAACTACGGCCCTGCAGGCTATGACCGCAAGTACATGTACACCCAGGCCTGGGTGTACGAACTGCCGGTTGGCAAGGGCAAGAAGTACGCCATGTCCGGCGTCGCTGACGCCGTTCTTGGCGGATGGAGCGTGAACGGCATCTTCAGCGCCTACACGGGCACGCCTTTCTGGATCAGCGGCAGCGGCTCGTCGCTGCAGTGCATCGGATGCACGCAGACCGCCGAGCAACTCGGCGAGTTCATCAAGATCGACAAGAAGGGGCCGCAGCAGCCTTACTTCCAGGCCAGCTCGTTCCGTGATCCGCTGTTCTGGCAGAAACAGACTGGCGTGTACAAGCCTGGCTCGACCGGCAAACTGCCGTTCAAGGGGCCTGGCTTCTGGCAGCTTAATCCAGCTCTGTTCAAGAAGTTCAACATCACCGAACGGGTGAATGCTGAGTTCCGGGCGGAAGCCACCAACCTCGCGCACAACACTCGTTGGAGCAATCCGTCGGGTTCGGCGGGCAGCATGCAGTTGAACGCCGACGGTTCGTTGAACACGTCGGTGGCCGACCCGCTGCGCGGGTTTACCACGATCACCGGCGCGGACTCGGCGCGGCAGTTCCGGTTTGGACTGCGGCTGGCGTTCTAATCGGCGAGATAAGACTGACTCAACAAGGGGGCGTCCCGCAAGGGGCGCCCTCTTTCTTTTGTAGGACAGGCCTCCTGGCCTGTATTTTGCGCTGGTGTGCCGGGCATGTTCGACAGCTTAGGGGTGAAAGTCCTCTTGACAACCTGATGGAGGTGAAGCGATAGCGAAGCGCAAGGGCGTCGCCGCGAGGCGGGGTCTGAAAGAAGCGTGGAGCA
>CAZLDN010000233.1:0-4699 GCA_964558355.1 uncultured Candidatus Solibacter sp. | reverse complement strand
CCGCTCTGCAACCACTTTCAGATCCTGGTGTTCAGCGACGGCACCGGCGGCGGCGGCGTCGTGTGGCCGGAAGGCGAGCCGGAGAACGCGGCCTACTGCTGCGAGAAGTGCAAGGAACTCATCCCGCACCACCAGAAGTCGTGGATGGTGGAGCGCGGCGAGTACCGTGCGCAGAACCCAGGCTCGCCGATTCCTGGCTTCCGTGTGACGCAGTTGATCTCTCCGAAGCGGTCCTGGGGAACGATCGCCGCGGAGTTCCTGGTCGCCAAGCGCTCGACGGAGACGCTCAAGGCGTTCCTCAACACGGTGCTGGCGGAACTCTGGACGGAGCGCGGGTCGGCGCCCGACTGGGAAAAGGTTTATCTGCGGCGCGAGGATTACGCACTCGGGATCGTGCCGGCGAGGGCGTCGCTGCTTGTGGCTGGCGTCGACGTGCAGGACGACCGGCTCGAGGTGGAGATCAAGGCGTATGGCCGGGGCAAGGAGTCCTGGTCGGTTGACTACCGGGTGATCCAGGTGCCCGATCAGGCCGGGCAGCCGCTCAAGACGTCCTCGCCGGAAGTCTGGCAGGAGTTGGAAGCACTGCTGGCGACGGACTGGCCGCACGAGTCGGGCAGGACGATGCCCATCATGGCGATGGCGATCGACACGGGATTCAGGCCGCAGATGGTGTACGATTTCGCGTCGCGCCATCCGCAACCGGCTCACGGCCCGGCGGGTGACAGGATCTGCGCGCCGCGTACCGTGGTGCCGACCAAGGGCACGCCGGACTTTCTGAAACTGATCGCGCGGGTGTCCAGTACGGACGCTGCGCGCAAGCGGCAAAACGTCCTGATCTGGCACATTGGCACCGACTGGGCGAAACAGTCCTCGGAGCAGGCGATGCGCCCTCCCCCGGTAGCCCACCTTTCAACTTGATAGTCCGGCCGCGAAGAGCCTTCATAGGTTCAATGCGACAAACCACCCCAAAGGACGTGAACTCATGACGACCGCTCAACCCCTTCCCCAGACGCCCGATCTCCCGATCGCTGTTCCGCAAATGGCATTGATCGCGGATCTGCCGCGCGTGGACTACCACGAGGCCTTCGCCGAGTTCCTGTGCATCGACGTGGCCAACGGCGACGCCTCGCCGGACACCGTGCGCAGCTACCGCAGCGAGGTCGCGCTGTGGGTCGCCTGGTGCGCCTCCCAGAGCTTTGACCCCGCCACCGTCACGGCCATGCACATCAAGCGCTACCGCCAGGCTCTGCTCGAGGGCGGCTACAAGCCCATCACCATTCGCTGGAAGCTCACCATCGTGCGGCGCTTCTATGAGGCCGCACGTAACGCCGGCCTGCGGGCTGACAATCCCGCCGCGGGAGTCAAGTCGCCGCGCGTCCGCCAAGCCACCGAAGACTTCAAGTACCTGTGCGATGATCAACTGGCGCAGCTCCTGGCTGCGATCCCCAATCCTGACGAGGCTACCGGAGCGGAGAAAGTGAAGCGGCTGCGCAATCTGCTCATGGTTACCATGATGGCGTTGCAGGGGCTGCGGACCATCGAGGTGCACCGCGCCAACGTCGAGGACTTGACCGAGCGCGGCGAGAACCTAGTGCTACTGGTTCGCGGCAAGACGCGTGACCGGATCGCTTACCTGCGGCCGGACGCGGCCGATCGGCTGAAGACCTATCTGGCCCTCCGCGGCGAGGTCGAACGCGACGAGGCTGGCACGCCGGTGTTCACCGCGCTGGGCAATCACAGGGGTGGCAAGCGTTTGAGCCGCCGCCACATCCGCGTGCAGACGGACAAGTACCTCCGGCAGGCGGGCCTGAAGCGGCCCGGCATCTCGAACCACGCCCTGCGCCACACCGCCGGGACTTTGGGCTATCTGCACACCGGCGACCTGCGCGCGGTGCAGGAGTTTCTGGGCCACGCCGACCCGCGCATGACGGCAAAGTATGCGCACGTGGTGGACATGGCCAAGAAGAATCCGGCGCTATTCATTCCGGTGAAACTAGGAGGCGCAGCCTGAATGAGGACTCTACAATGACTTCCATCGTGCCGTACCGCCGCCCGCGGACGCCTTCCGAAATGGATGCCGCCTTCGCCGACTTCCTCCGCATCGAGGTGGCCAACGGCGATGCCTCCCCGGACACCATCACCGGCTATCGCGGCGTGGTCGAGATCTGGGTGAACTGGTGTTTTGACGCGGGGCTGGATCCGGCGACCGTGACGGTGCACCACATCAAGCGTTATCGCCAGACGCTGATCGAGCGCAACCTCAGCCCGGTCACCGTCCGCTGGAACTTGATGGTGGTCCGTCGTTTCTATGAAGCGGCGCGCAACGCCGGTCTGCGCCCCGACAATCCGGCGGCCGGCGTGAAGTCGCCGCGCATCCGGCACGCCGCCGAGGATTTCAAATACCTCAGCGAAGAAGAGCTGGCCACGCTGCTGGCGGCGGTCCCGGACCCGGACGAGGCCACAGGTTTGGAGAAGGTTCACCGGCTGCGCGATCTGCTCATGATCGGCATGATGGCCTTGCAGGGTCTCAGGACCATCGAAGTGGCGCGCGCCAGTTTCGAGGACCTCACCGAGAAGGGCGAGCATCTGGTGTTGCTGGTGCGCGGCAAGACCAAGGACCGGCTCGCGTATCTGCGGCCGGACACCACGGCGCGCCTGAAGGAGTATTTGGGCGTACGCGGCCCCGTCGAGCGCGACGAACTGGGGACGCCGCTGTTCACCAACAGGGCCCACCACCCACATCGTCTGGGGCGCGCTCAGGTCCGTCTGCGCACGTCCCACCTTCTGCGCCTGGCGGGCTTGAAGCGGCCGGGCGTCTCCGACCACGCCTTACGCCACACCGCCGCCACGTTGGGCTATCTGCACACCGGCGACCTGCGCGCGGTGCAGGAGTTCCTCGGCCACTCCGATCCGCGCATGACCTCGCGCTACGCGCACGTCGTGGACATGGCCAAGCGGAATCCCGCGCTGTTCATCCCGGTGAAGGTGGGGTGAGCCGAAAGGCGGCTCCAGCGCGTCCACCGGGTTTGACACTCGGGCACTTTTGCCCGATACTGAATCAGTGAAGGGCGCTGAGTTCATACGTCGAGTCCGGAAGCTGGGGCGTCGCCGGGAAGTGGCGGTGAACTGGGTCCCCGAGCGTGGCAAGGGGAGTCATGGCACGTTGTACTACGGCGCCCGATTCACGGTGGTTCAGAACTTGAACAACGAGCTCAAAAAGGCTTCCTTGCACGATATGCTCGATCAGCTCGGCCTGACGCTCCCAGAGTTGCTCAAGGGGAAGGAGTAAATAATGATGCGCAGTCTCGCATATCCCGCGATTCTGAAACCGGATCGGGCAGCGGGCGGTTTCACGGTGACTTTTCCGGATCTCCCTGAAGCCATCACCCAGGGCGAAAGCCGTTTGGACGCCCTTGAGCAAGCAGCCGACTGCCTCGAGGAAGCGATTGCGGGGAGAATCCGAAGGGGGGACGAGATTCCCCTGGCGTCCAAGACAAAGGCGGGTCACACCGTGGTTCCAGTAGCGCCTCTGATGGCTGCCAAGGCCGCATTGTACCTGGCGATGCGGGAAGCGAAGATGAGCAACGTCAAGCTGGCGAAACAACTAGGCTGTGACGAAAAGGACGTTCGCCGTCTGCTGGACCCGCGCCACAGATCGCGAATCACTGCATTGCAGGCAGCCTTGGCGGCTCTTGGCAAGAAGATCGTGGTGGCGGTGGAGAACGCCGCATAGACAAGGCGGCTGTTGAGGTCAGCAGACGCGCCTCCGGCCATGTGGGTCACATTGCGGGGTCCAGATTGTCAGGGGATGAGGCCGCGCAGGAGGGAACTGTGCGCGGCCGCCGGTGCGGAGGGGATGACTACAGAATCGCGATGCAGGCGCGGATCGGTAAGCCCAGCAAGGTGCCGCAACTGACACCCGCACCGTTGGCGAGGACGTCGCGGACTTCCACGGCGCGGCCGGGCGCGAAGTGCTGGCCGGCTTCCATGAGGATCGCGAGAACGAACATCGAAAGGCCCGCCACGAGTCCTCTGCGGCGATCCCGGAAGCCGATCACAGGCAACACCGAGAGCGCAACGTAAGCGCAGAAGTGAAGCACCTTGTCGTTGATGTGCATGCGGCCAACGGCCGCCATCACGGGAGACGTGGCGGGCAGCAAAGAGCCGATGACGACGCAGCAGATCAGCCCGGCCCAGAGGACCAGGAGCAGACTGCGTTTGTTCGGCTCTCGAAGCATGCTGTTATTCATCGGCGCTTACTTACTTTTTCGATTGGAGGAAGTTCGCTCTGCACTGGCTGAAAGCCAACGTAATCGATTGACAACAAATCTACTTACTTCCTATAAGCTACGAAGCGCTGATTTGGAAGTTCTGCAGACGACAGGATCGATACCACTCAATCGTCTTCCGCAGCCCGGCGTCGAACGACGTAGTCGCCCGGAAGCCGAACTCCCGCTCTGCCCGGCTCACGTCCAAACACCGCCGCGGCTGCCCGTTGGGCTTGGTGGCGTCCCAGATAATCCGTCCCGCGAAGCCGGTCATGCTGGCAATCCTGGCGGCCAGGTCGCAGATGGAAATCTCCATGCCGCTCCCAAGATTCACCGGATCAGTCCCGTCGTACCCTTCCGTCGCCAAAATGATGCCTTCGACCGCATCCTCAACATACAGAAACTCGCGCGTCGGCGACCCGTCCCCCCAC
>CAZLDN010000232.1:0-4770 GCA_964558355.1 uncultured Candidatus Solibacter sp. | reverse complement strand
AAAGCGCGCGCCAGAGTCGGATTGGCGGCATACTTCGGCTCCATCATCTTCCACAGCATATTCATGAAGTTCTCGGTGTAGGACAGGTCGTTGTCCGGATAGACATACGGGAATCCCAAACTGTGGCGATAGGCGTATGCCGCAATCGTCGGCATCTTGCCGATCAGCCTCAGGATCTGCAATTGCCGGCTTCCGGCATCCAGCACATTCCTCGAATCCGGGTAGACGCTCGATAGCGTCCCCACCGCGCTCAGCAGCATCGACATCGGGTGAGCGTCCAGACGGAAGCCCTCGAGAAACTTCTTCATGTTCTCGTGGATCATCGTGTGATACGTGATGTCGCGTGTCCACTGATTCAACTGGCCCTGGTCAGGCAGTTCGCCGTTCAGAAGCAGGTACGCGACTTCAAGGTACGTGCAGTTCTCGGCCAGTTCCTCGATCGGATATCCGCGATAGCGCAGGATGCCGAGGTCGCCGTCGATGTAGGTGATCGAACTCCGGCACGATGCCGTGTTCAAAAACGCTGGGTCATACGTCATCAGCCCGAAATCCTCCGGGCCGGTCTTAACTTGCCTCAGGTCCATCGCGCGAATGGACCCATCCGTGATTGGGATAGTATAGACAGTACTGGTTCTGTTATCGGTAATAGTCAGAGTGTTCTCTGGCATGACGGGCGTTCCTTCCTCTGGTTGGATACTCAGCCCTGGCCGCTTCGGCCCGCGCCCATGAGGGCCGCGAGGCCGGGGCGGTCATGTCCACGATCGGGCGCGCCGGTTGACGCGCACTTCCCATATACCAGTTCCATCGGCCGGGAGCAACGAAAATCATGGCAAGGCGGATGTTTGACTCTGATTGTCCGTAATGCTATACCAAAACTGAAGGTATCGCCCGGCGTCAGGCCCGCGACAGAGGGGCTTCGGAGAGCCCTATCCCGGTTCAGAATAGGAAAGTCAAAGATGGATTCATACAACTCAATCCCAGTGCCTGCTGATGGCGCCCAGATCCGCGTCGAGAACGGCGCGTGGTCGATCCCCGACAACCCCATCATCCCCTTCATCGAAGGCGATGGCATCGGCCGTGACATCTGGAAGGCCTCGCGCCGCGTCTTCGACGCCGCCGTCGAAAAGGCATACGGCGGCAAGCGCAAAGTTGCCTGGTTCGAAATCCTGGCCGGCGAAAAGGCCTTCGACGCGGTCAAAAGCTGGCTCCCCCAGGACACCCTTGACGCCATCACCCGTTTCCACCTCGCCATCAAGGGCCCGCTCACCACGCCCGTCGGCGGCGGCATCCGCAGCCTGAACGTCAGCCTGCGCCAGATCCTCGACCTCTACGTCTGCCAGCGCCCGGTCAAGTACTACGCCGGCGTTCCCTCGCCCATGAAGCGGCCCGAACTGCTCGACGTCGTCATCTTCCGCGAGAACACCGAAGACGTCTACGCCGGCATCGAATACCGCGAAGGCACCCCCGAAGCCAAAAAGGTGATCGACTTCCTCACCCAGGAAATGGGCGCCAAAATCCGCCCCGACTCCGGCATCGGCATCAAGCCCATGTCCGTCACCGGCTCCAAACGCCTCATCCGCCAGGCCATTAAATTCGCCATCGCCAACGGCCGCAAATCGGTGACCCTCGTCCACAAGGGCAACATCATGAAGTTCACCGAGGGCGCCTTCCGCGACTGGGGCTATGAACTGGTCAAGGAAGAGTTCTCTGACGTCTGCGTCATCGAATCCGATCTCCAGGGCGACGTCCCCGCCGGCAAGCTCCTAGTGAAGGACCGCATCGCCGACTCCATCTTCCAGCAGGTCCTCCTCCGCCCCGGCGAATACGACGTCCTGGCCACCCCCAACCTCAACGGCGACTACCTCTCCGACGCCTGCGCCGCCCAGGTCGGCGGACTCGGCATGGCCCCCGGCGCCAACATCGGTGACGCCCACGCCATCTTCGAAGCCACCCACGGCACCGCCCCCAAATACGCCGACCTCGACGTCATCAACCCGTCGAGCGTCATGCTCTCCGGCATCATGATGTTCGACTTCATGAACTGGAAGGAAGCCGCGGCGCTGATCGAAAAAGGCATCACCGGAGCCATAGCCCAGAAGAAGGTCACCTACGACCTCCACCGCCAGATGGAAGGCGCAACGAAGGTAAAAACCTCCGAATTCGCCACCGCCATCATCGAAAACATGGCATAGGCCCCACCCGATCCCCAATCTAACGAACCCTTGAACGGACTCTCTCGCTCCAGGGGTTTTCTCTTGGGCCATGAGTTGCGACTCAAGAGGGCCGTCCCCTTGGACTTGGCTATTTGAGTAAAGCAACATGCTCAAGTGATTGAGGGGTTCACCGATATGGTGTAACGTGGTGCAATTAGAGTTGTTCGCGCTATTTGAGGATGAGACAACGGAAGGGAAAAACGTTGAAAACGGAGACCACCGCTTCGGTGCGGGCCTCGGTGAGCTTCCCGCCGGAGCTTCATCAAGCATTGGAAGAGATCGCCAAGCGGAAGAAGGCGTCGCTGGCGTGGGTTGTACGCGACGCAGCGGAGCAGTGTGTAGCGGGGAAATTGCCGCTGCTGGCCAAGCAGGAACCTGCTTCATGAGTGCCGCGCTGGTTGAAGGGGCGACGATGATCGAAGTCGATCAGGTGCGTCAACAAGCAAACGGTCTGCTGAACCCGCAGCGCAAAGCGGAGCTAGGGCAGTTCATGACACCCGCGAGCGTCGCGGAATTCATGGCTTCTTTGTTCTCCAATCGCAGCGGAGCTGTGAGGCTTTTGGATGCGGGGGCCGGTGTGGGATCGCTGACGGCCGCTTTCATCGACCGGTGGGGCAAAGACGCGGTACATGCGACTGCATACGAGATAGACGAAACCCTCAGTTCGTACCTGCGGGAGACGCTCTCCCGCTATCGAAACTGCAGTTTCGAAGGCTCCGTGATTGACCGGGACTTCATCCAAGATGCCGTCTATAGGATCAAACTCGGCAGAAAGGGGGAGGGGTTTACACACGCGATCCTCAATCCTCCCTACAAGAAGATCAACAGTGACTCGGCACATCGGGCGCTGTTGCGGGCGGTCGGTCTAGAAACGGTCAATCTCTATACGGCGTTCGTTGGCTTGGCGCTAGAGTTGATGGCGCGGGGCGGCGAAGTGGTCGCAATCATTCCCCGAAGCTTCTGCAACGGCCTTTATTACAGGCCGTTCCGTGAATGGATGCTGCAACGGGCATCGCTCGAACGTATCCATCTGTTCCACAGCCGGACAAGCGCCTTCAACCACGATGGGGTTCTGCAGGAGAACGTCATCATCAAGCTGGTGCGCGGAAAAAGACAGGGCAAGGTTACGATCACCACATCAAGCGATACGAGTTTCGCGGATCTTCAGTCGCACGCCTATCCGTTCACTGAGATCGTGCACGATGGAGACGAGCAGAAGTTTATCCACGTGCCCACATCTCCTACGCATGGCGGTCTGAACGGTGTGCCGCTGGCGGAGCGGTCGCTGGAAGAAATCGGGCTTGCTGTCTCGACAGGACCCGTCGTTGATTTCCGGCTGAAGGAGTTCTTGCGCGAAACACCGGAAGAAGGGACAGTGCCGCTGCTGTACCCAAACCACTTCGCCGGTGGAGTGATGGAATGGCCCCGCCAATCAAAGAAGCCTAATGCACTGGTGAATCATCCCGAAACGAAGAAGTGGCTGTATCCCAACGGCTTCTATACGGTTGTGCGCCGGTTTTCCTCGAAAGAGGAGCAGCGACGTATCGTCGCCAATGTTGTCGATCCGCAGGCGTTCGCGACCGAATTCCTGGGCTTCGAAAACCACCTGAATGTGTTTCACGCTGACAAGAAGGGCATCGACCGCGATGTCGCCTACGGCCTCTCTGTGTTCCTGAATTCAACGGCCGTCGATGAGTACTTCCGGCGCTTCAGCGGGCATACCCAGGTCAATGCAACAGACTTGCGGCTTCTACGATATCCGGGGCTGAAGGAGTTGAGAGCTCTCGGCCAATGGATTCAAACGGTCGGCCGCCTCACGCAGGAGATGATTGATCAAGAGGTAGAGGCGCTGCATGGCCGACGAAGATAAGATCGCCGACGCCATAAAGGTACTTGAAGAACTCGGCATGCCTCGGGCACAGCGAAACGACCGGTCTGCGCTCTGCCTGCTGGCGTTGTTAAACCTGACGCAAGAGAAAGCATGGGCCGCAGCGGAGAACCCGCTGGTGGGGATCACGCCAATGATGGACTTCGCCCGAAACCACTACGACAAGGAGTACGCGCCGAACACACGGGAGACCTTTCGGCGTCAGACGATGCACCAGCTCGTCGCTGCCGGAATCGCGCTCTACAATCCCGACCACCCTGCTCGGCCGGTGAACAGCCCAAAGGCCGTTTACCAAATTGAGCCCGAGACACTGACCCTTCTGCGGAGTTTTGCCACGGCGGATTGGAACAAGCATCTTGCGGCTTACCTAGAGACCCGGCAGACGCTGGCCGCACGATACGCGAAAGAGAGGGAGATGCAGATGCTCCCTGTATCGCTCGCGACGGGAGACACGATCCGGCTTAGTCCGGGGCATCACAGCGAACTCATCAAGGCAATCATCGAAGAGTTTGCCCCTCGCTTCGTTCCGGGCGGCGTTCTGCTCTATGCGGGCGACACTGGCGATAAGTGGGGATACTTCGATAAGGAACTGCTGGCCAAGCTGGGTGTGGCTGTGTGCGTATTCCGAGCGATGCCGATCAGCGTTCCGAACTGATGCCGATCGCGATT
>CAZLDN010000231.1:0-4800 GCA_964558355.1 uncultured Candidatus Solibacter sp. | reverse complement strand
CCAGTAGGGAATTCTAATTGTCGCCGGCCGGAAGTTCTAATTGTCGCCGATCAAACGGCATCCTGCACGGCGTTCCAGAAATCCGTCTCTTCGTTGTCGAAATCATGCTCGAACGCGCCGCCATATCCGTTGGCGTCGACGTAGTCGTGCAACTCACTGTAAGAGGTACAAGTCGCGGGGACGGTCCCTCCGGCAACATCCCCAAGAATCTCGGATTTGGACCGCTCGATAGCCTGTTCGAGTGTCGTCCACGTCGGTTTAACCATGAATTGACTATAAACTACAAGTTGTTTAATGTCAAGCCGGTTTTAACATTGCCCTTAAAATCGAACTCAACGGTGCAGCGTCTGTTCTTCCGGCTCGACGCTATCTCCGAGCGGCCTTCTTGTTGCCCTCGCATGAACCTCCGCTGCGCCTAATCATATTGACAGCCCCGTCCAGCGCGGCCAATCAAAGCTGCACATTTTCCAACTCGCCTGAGTATTAGTTGACAGGAGCGCGAACGCGCCCCGGAACACCAGACAGCGGGCAAGCCGCCAAGCGGGACTCGTTGTGGGTGCTGGACATTGGGTCGAGCAGCCACGACGGCCATTCCTTCCTTTTGTCCGCACCCACATCACCCTCGTCAGGCTGCGCGCCCTTGGAGGCGAACACATGCAGCGTGGCGAGGAACCCAAGGTTGACGATGCCATCAAGGAAATCGCGGCGTTACTGGCTGCAGCGTATGAGCGGCGCGCCAGAATCCGGCTTGTTCACACGACGCCCGAGCCGCTCCAGTCAACAGAAGGACTTGATAATTCGGGTGAAACGAGCCCTCATGAACTGAAGTTGACAGGTCGGAGAAAGGAGTCAATACAGCAATGAGGAAACGAGACGGACTACCGCAGATCGCGGATCTGCCGAGGATGACCGCTCCACAATTGCAGGCCATGCACCGGGAATTGTTCGGAGCGGAGCATCCGATTGCGAACTGCCAGCACCTAAGGCGGAAGATCGCCTGGCACTTGCAGGCGGCGAAAGACGGCGGGCTTCCGGAGTCGGTCCGGCAATACGCCATTGCCGTTGCGCGCGGAACAGACTTGCGGCTGCGCATCTCAGAGAACGCATCCCGGCGACAAGCTGGGGTCATCGATGGGCAAGCTCAGGCTGGAGAATTCGCCCGCCTTGTCAACGACCGCAGGTCGAGTTGCGTGGACCAAAGCACTCTGGTCTAATTGTCACGAACAGACCGGATTCTCTCGTTAGAATCGAGGAGGGTTGCGCATGCGTCAACTCATTTGCGGTTTCGCAGTTCTTGCTGTGGTCGCGGTGCCTGGGTTCGGAGAGATACCGATCGCTCCACGTCCCGCCCAGAAGAGCGAACAGGTTCAACTCCCAGGCGTTGAGTATCAGCGCTCCCTGAGTCTGCCGATCGAGGCGATTGATGGCAAGGTCCGGGAGCGTATTCTCGCCGGGGCCGAAAACCTCCAAGTGTTCATTCTCCTTCGCAGCCAACCGCATCGCCCAATTCTGGATCGCCTAGAGGGTGAAGCCAGCCGCATGCAGTTGCTGAGGGGCCGATACGATGAACTCTCCACACGCAACTCCCCTCCAGAAGTGGAACTTCTCAAAGAGCGCAGCGACCTTGAACGGGAAATGCTTCAAGCGCGATCTGCGGCGTTTCGGGAGATCGAAACCGAGATACGGCCCGGTCAAGACGAAGTGGAGGAGTTGGTTCTCCGTTTCGGTGGGAAGAATACCAAAAGATACACTGCGCTCAACATGCTTGTAGCTGACGTGCCGGTCAAAGCGATCGAAACTCTCGCGATGCACCCATTGGTTTTGCAGGTCAGCCTGGTGGAGAAACAAACGGCCCAATTAGTAGTTAGTACGGCCAGTTTGGGAGCGACCGCGTTCTGGAATGCAAATTTGACCGGCGCTGGCGAGTCGGTTGCTGTCCTGGACACCGGAGTGAGAACTGGCCACCCGGCGTTTTCTGGACTGAACATCGTCAGTAGGGTGTTCCTTGACCAAGGCCGACGGGATTCGTGTTTTGGCGACGACGCAGCCAGTCCCGAGGACTTCCACGGCCACGGGTCACATGTGGCTGGGATTGTGGCCAGTCGTGGCGGCGGTACTTCGGCCGGTTATTTTGGTGTTGCGAAGGGGCTAGGAACTCTCTACAATTTCAAAATTGGATATTTGAACAAATGCACGGGGCGAGGGACGGCGGATGCCGCCGACGTTTTGAGCGCTCTGGATTGGATTGTGAGAGAACTGCCTTGGTTGAGAATCGTCAATTTCAGTTACGGTCTCGATGTGATTCTTGATGACGATCCGCTAGCCAGAGTCTTCGATTTTTTCATCGATATTTACGATCTAGCCATCTCAGTTGGGGCAGGGAACGAAAGCAAGAGTGGACCTCTCGGACTTTTTATTCCAGGCAGGTTGAACTCTCCGGGTATTGCCTACAATGTAATCACCGTGGGGGCCATGAACACTGAAGGAACGATCGATCGAGCCGACGACTCTGTTGCGATCTTCAGTAGTCGTGGTCCAACGTTGGGAGAGCGCAAGAAGCCCGACCTAGCGGCACCAGGTGGCTTTCGGGATAAATGGACTCTCTTGGGCCTAATGCCTGAATTCGGGATCTACTCAATGGCACATGACTCGAATGGACTTGTGCCAATGCCAGGTACCAGCATAGCCGCACCACACATTGCGGGTGCAATGGCCCTACTGCGACAGTCTGGCGTGAGAGATACCCTCGCAATCAAGGCGCTATTGCTAAATACGACGGACTGGCTCAATTGGGGTGCCGATCAGGGTTGGGGATACGCCCACCTTGGTCGCGCTTATAGCCAGCGTAACAACGTTCTGAAGTCAACTTTGCCACCAGGTCGAGTGTGGCTCTACAAAGGGTCGTCATCCGGGATCTTTTACTCCACGCTGACCTGGAATCGGTTGGTCCCGCAAGGGATTACTAGTGGATGTCTTTCAAACCTAGATCTTTCTCTCTACAATGCGACCTCCGGAGCTCTCCTCGCGTCTTCCGTGTCGTCGCGTGATAATGTCGAGAAAGCGAATGCAACGTTGTCTGGGCAGATTGTCGTAAATGTGACTCACAGGGCAGTGCTCTCCTGTCGGTCTACGGAGGCCTTTGGACTTGCATTTTCAGAAGGGGGGTTTCAGACTGCCAGAGGCCCGATTCTCAGCTCTTCTTGCACCGCCCCACCCTTGGTCGAGACCAACGCCAGGTTCTCCGTCTCCTGCACAATAACAAACAACGGTGATCTGCCGGCAATGTCTGTGGCGGGAACACTGGCGCTTGTCGGGCAATGGATCACCGCCCCGTCAGAATTCGGCACTATTAATCCAGGAGGGTCTTCCACGACGACGTTGTACATCACCGCTCCAGCAACTGTTGCCGCCCACACATTGCAGTTCGCCGCCCAAAGCAGCTCTTTTGGGGCTGGGTTCTCTGGCTCGACCAATCTTGCTTTCTCGACCACAAACGCCAGCGGGACATGCACAGTCACAGTATCACCGTTATCGATGCAAATGTCTTTAACCGGCGGCAGTGGCAGCATCAGTGTCACCGCGCAAGCAGGTTGCCCTTGGCAGGCGGCGAGCAACTCGACCTGGATTACATTCACGGGTGCCGTCCAGGGGAGTGGGCCGGCGGCAGTTGCATTCTTGGTCGGCAGTAACACGAGTGCGGTCGCGCGTGTGGGTGCGATCACTATCGCCGGCCAGAGCGTTACGATTTCCCAACCGGCCCCCGGCAGCCCAGGCCCACCGGGGGGGAGCGTCACAAGAGTGTTACCACAGCTAGCTTTCGGCTCGGCGGTTGGATCCGGAGCATGGTACACAGCTCTATACCTGCACAACACGACATCGAATCCGGTGCAGGCGCTCGTGAACTTTTACAGCGCAAGCGGAGCACCCCTCGTAGTCCCCGGTGTCGGCGGGGCATCGACGACTGTGAGTTTGGGCGCAAGAGCGTCGGGAGTAGTAGAGATCCCAAACGTGGGCCCGTTGACACAAGGGTGGATGCAATTGCAGGCACCAAGTGGCGTCGTGGGCTATGGCTTGTTCAGGCAAAGCGTGCTGGGGCAGAATGATCAGGAAGGGACGACCCCACTCTCGTCCACATCGTCACAAACCGCGACTCTCATCTATGATGAGACCCAGTACGCTACGGCCGTAGCGGTGTTGAATCCGACACAGTCGGCAGTGATTGTATATGTCACAGCAAGAGACGCTACCGGTAACATTCTCGGTTCGCTGGCCCTTGTGTTTGGTCCGAGGGAAAGGCAGGCATTTCTGCTGCAGGACAAAGCTGAACTCAGGGGAATCGGCGGCAAACGCGGATCCGTGGACTTCACTGCTGCCAGCGGTGCCGTCAGCATTCTAGGACTTCGCTTCAATGGGCTCGCGTTTGCGGCGGTTCTCCCGGCAGAGCGCTGAAAAGACCGCCACGGGCACTCGGTACTTCCGTACGCGCCCGGTGAAGACAAGTTGACGCCTACGGCTGGGTGGGTTGAGTGAATGCTTACGCCGAGGCGGGTTTCCAGTTGGCGGGCAGCAACTCGTCCAGCACGTTGATGGGATGCTCGGCGATCCGCGTCAGCACGTCGCACAAATACGCCCAGGGCTCGACCTGGCTCTGCTGGCAGGAGGCAATGAAGCTCTTCAGCACCGCCGCGGTCCGGCCGCCGTTGTCGCTGCCGAAAAACATCCAGTTGCGCCGTCCCGCCGCCACGTGTGCCTATCGCAAACCTCGAACTGGATGAGAACATGGAGCTTGCGCTTCATTCG
>CAZLDN010000230.1:0-4869 GCA_964558355.1 uncultured Candidatus Solibacter sp. | reverse complement strand
CTCAAATCACCAGGCCGTTTCGGATCGCGTACTGGACGATTTCCGCACTATTTTTAACGCCGAGCTTTTCCAGGACCCGAGTGCGATAGGTGCTGATCGTTTTTGCGCTGAGTGACAGTTCTTCGGCGATTTCCTTAACGGTCTTTCCCGAGGCGATCCAGGACATGACTTCATACTCGCGGTCGGAGAGCGTCTCGTGCGGCGTGCGCGTGAGATCCTTTGTCACTCCCAAGGCCAGCTTTTCGGCCAGCGCGGGACTTACGTATCGCCCCCCAGCCAGGATCTTGCGGATGGCTTTCGCCAACTCCTCAGGAGCGCTTTCCTTCGTCATGTACCCTCCCGCGCCCGCCTTCAGAACACGAACGGCAAACTGGTCTTCCGGGTGGGCACTCAGGACCAGAACCGGGAGCTTGGGCCATTCGGCTTTCAATTCCTTGAGGAGATCCAAGCCGCTTTTTCCCGGCAGGGCGATGTCGAGTAACGCGACATCCCATTTTTTTGCCCGAAGCTGTTCCAACGCCTGCCGGGCATCGGAGGCTTCTCCAAATGCGGCGCCGTGGAACTCATCGGAAAGCAGTTCCCTCAAACCGCGCCGGACAATAGCGTGGTCATCGACGATAAGGACTCGCATCATAGGATGGCACCGGATTCCTCCGGCGATGGGAGAGGAATCCAGGCGGTGACCGTGGTCCCTTTTCCCGGAGCGCTGGAGATATCCACCTGGCCCCCTAGAATGGCGGCGCGTTCCCGCATACCCAGCAGGCCCAGGGATTTGGAAAGGGAAGGGTCTGCCTGATCGAAACCCCGGCCGTTGTCGTGTACCAGCAGAACCAGCCGGTCCCGTTGCTTCTGTAGGACCACCTCGACCCGCGTAGCCTTGGCGTGGCGCGCGACATTAGTCAAAGTCTCCTGGAAAATACGAAACATGCCGGTCGAAGCGTTCGACGTAACCACTTCCCGGGTGAGCAGCCGGACCTTGCACTGAATGCCGAATCGGGCCTGGAATTCCTGGACCTGCCATTCCACGGCGGCCGCCAAACCCAGATCCAAAACAGCGGGCCTTAGCTCTGTCGAGATTTTGCGAATGGATTGGATAATGCTGTCGGCCAACTGCTGCGTGGAGCGGATCCTTTTGAGCATCTGGCCGTTTGTCCGCGGCACCCGCCCCGCCAGCCAGGCGAGATCCATTTTCACCGCGGTCAACGACTGGCCCAGTTCATCGTGGACTTCCCGGGAGATCCTGGCCCGCTCCTCCTCTCGAACGGACAGCAGGTGCGCCGCAAGATTCCGCAACTGCTCGCTGGAAGCACGCAGTTCCTGCTCGGCGCGCTTCATCTCGGACAGGTCCGAGGCGATCAGGCAGACAGCCCGCGTGCTGTCCAGGCGGAGAGGATTCAAGGAGAGATGGACGGACAAAGGGGCGCCTTTTCGCGATTGCAAACGGATCTCGCCCCGGCAGTTCCTTTGGGCCGCGCGCCGGAGTAAAGCATCCAGTTTGGGATGATCGTCGGGCCAAACCAAGTCCAGCATGGAAGAACCGATGACGCTCTGAAGCTCCGCTCCCAGGAACCGGGCAAAACGGCCGTTGCAGTGCAAGACGGTGTGGTCGATGCTGAGAACAGCGGCGCCTTCGTTCATCCTCTCCACGAAAACACGGTAGGTATGATCGGCCCCCTGCAGCGTGAACACTTTCTCCCCACCTTGGCCGTTCACAACAATGGCATCCACTTCGCCGGAACGAATGGCACGGAGGGTTTCCTCGGCTTCGCTCAGGCGCGCGACCAATTCCCGGCGCGAAAGGGCCGCCACTTTTGGCGCGGAGCTTGTTTCCTTCCTGTTAGCCAACCTTTTCCGCCTTCCTCCAGCTATTACTCCCGCGTTCCCAGGTCCAGTCCGAAGAGCACTTTTTTTGGGTCCGACAGGTCTCCAATGAGCCTTCGCTGCGGGAGCGGGAGCCGTTTAATGAGCGTGGGCACCGCCACGATCTGCTCGTCCCTAGCCAGATTCGGCAGCTGGTAAATGTCGATGACTTTCAGGTCATACCGGTTCTTCAAGTGCTGCTCACAAATCCGCTTGAGATTCTCTACAGCCAGCGCCGATTTCGACGTGGATCCGCTTACGTACAAACGCAAGACGTACTTTGCCGGGCGAGAATTGGAGCCGGGCTGCTCCAATTCGCCGGCCAATCCGGGTTTCCGCTTTCCCGCCGGGCTGCCCTTTTTCGAGGGGTTTTTCATGTAGGCCTTCCTGCGCGGGGTCAGTCTACCTTTCGGAGATCCAGCCCCACCAACAGCCGCACGCTGTTGGACAGGTCTCCGATGATCGTTCGGAGCGGTAGCGGAAGCCTTCTCACCAGGGTCGGAATTGCCACGATCTGGTCGCCGCACGCCAGTTGCGGATTCTTCCTCAGGTCGATCAATCCGATCTGATAGCGGCCCTTCAAGTGCTCTTCACACAGCGCCTTGAGGTTGGCAAAGGCGCGAAGCGATTTGGGAGTCTGGCCCACCACGTAGAGCCGCAGATTCCAAACCACCGGTTTCCGGGGGTCCGGTTTGCGAGGCCGCGCCCGAGTTTTTGTCTTGGTTGTCGGCATTCAGCCTTTCCGCGCGGCTTGCGCGCGCCCCTCCTTCTTGTAGGTGGAGGAGTCCGCTTGCCGGCTCCGCACCATCAGCCCGCGGTCCTGCAACAGTTCCTCGCCGAGTAATTCCGATTCGGAGATGGTCTGTTGAATTATTTCTTCCTCCGCTTCAAACTCCGCCCGGAGCATGACCATGCGGGCCTCAAAGATCCGGCGTTTGCGCTCCAGTTCGCGCCGGTGGGTCTCCAGTTCTTGCCGGCGGGACGTGCCCGCTGCTTTCTCGCGCACTTCCTGTGACAACCGGGCGGAACCGGTCAGCACGCCCTCGGGTCCGAGGTAAACGTCCAGCAAATGGAGGCCGTCGTCCGTGAGCACGAATTCGCGAATCTGGTTGGAATGCTCCATGCCTCGCGATTTCAGCACGCAGAGCGCGCGGTTCTGCTCTCCCCCGACCTCGATGTTTTTCAGCAGGAGCCACGTGTCCATGAGGGAGGAGACGTCCGCCTCGCTGGCTTCCAGGGTGCCGCCTCCCGCAGTCGAACTGGTGAAAATCGTGGTGATCGGCTCGGTCTTCAGAAAATCGACCAGCCGCGTGAGCATGGACCACACTTCGTTCTGGGTGCAGACCATGAGCAGATGGGTAACCGGGTCCACCACAACGACGCTGGGCTGGAAGCTGGTGATGCGTTTGTGGGTCAGTAACAGGACCTGTTCGATCCCCCCGTAGGTGGGACGCGCCGCATGGAATTGCAGGAGCCCTTTGCGGACCCATGGATCGAGGTCGATGCCGATCGAACGCATATTGCGGACGATCTGCTGGGGTGATTCTTCGAAAGCGAAAAACAAGCAGCGCTCACCGCGGCGGCAGGCCGCATCCACGAAATGTGCCGCAATGCTGGTTTTACCGGTTCCCGCGGTGCCGGATATCAGAATGCTGCTCCCCCGATAAAAGCCCTTGCCGCCCAGCATGCCATCCAACCGGGCAATGCCGCTCGATACTCGTTCGGCGGGCGCAGCATGGTCCAGGCCCAGTGAGGAGATCGGCAGGACTGAAATGCCTTGTTCATCGATGAGGAACGGATATTCGTTCGTGCCGTGGGTCGATCCCCGGTACTTGACGATACGCAGGCGCCGGGTCGAGATCTCCTCCCGGATACGATGGTCCAGCAGGATCACGCAGTCTGAGACGAACTCCTCTATGCCGTGCCGGGTCAGCCTGTCGGGCTGGTCCCGCTCGGCGGTAATGACCGTGGTCAATCCTTTTTGCTTGAGCCAGTTGAACAGACGGCGGATTTCGGAGCGCACGATACCCGGGTTGGGCAATTCGCCGAAGAGCGATTCAATGGTGTCCAGGACGACTCGCCGCGCCCCGACCCTCTGGGCTGCGTCGGCAATTCGAATGAAGAGGCCCTCGAGGTCATACTCGCCGGTTTCCCCAAACTCGCTTTGCGTGATGGACACGTGGTCCACGAACAGTTTCTTGTCCGCCACCAGCCCGTCCAGGTCGAACCCCAGCGAAGCGACATTCTTGGTCAGGTCCGGGATCGATTCCTCGAACGACATGAACACGCCGGGCTCACCGAATTGTGTAGCACCTCGAACCAGGAACTCCAGTCCGAATAGTGTCTTTCCGGAACCGGCGCCTCCACTGACAAGAGTAGGACGGCCGCGTGGCAGCCCGCCCCCCGTGATTTCGTCCAAACCCTGGATGCCGGTGCAAGCTTTCGGCAGCGTGTTGGAAGATGGCTGGATTGCTTTTGTCTTTTGTGCCATTTGCTACATCCTTGCCCCGGGCGATCTACGGCTGGTTGGCAGGGTGGCGCCATCTCCCCCCCTCGCGGGTTGCCCTTACCAAAAGGGGGCCACTCAGTCCCTTCATCATAGACTACTTCTCTACAAGGGGATCCAATATGAGTATGTGGTGCTGGTGACCTCGCTGGCCGACGGGGTGTTGACGTCCCTGGAAGGCCCGCTGGAGGCCGCACCCATGACCCGCTACAATATCCGGAAATCGGAATTACACGAGAAGATCCAGGATCTCCAGCAGGCGCTGGACAAGCTCAAGGGGGAGAGGAAGCAAATGCCGCGGCGAATTGCAATGAAGGACCTTCCCGAACCGGACCGCTTTCAGCGACTGCTGCCGGAGCGCAAGCATTTTGTCGACACCATCAAGCTGATTGCCTATCGCGCTGAAACCAGCATGGCTTGGGTGCTCTGGGACCGGCTCGCCCGCAAAGGTGCGTATTCCAGCGAAGCCGATCACTGATTCCAATCTGATGGCGATCAGGATT
>CAZLDN010000229.1:0-4872 GCA_964558355.1 uncultured Candidatus Solibacter sp. | reverse complement strand
TGGCTGGGTCACTTTTCGAGAGCACGGGTGGGTAAGTTCTGGAGAGCGCCGAAGCACTGCGCGAGTAGCAGGCCTATCGGCCGTTCGCGCAAGTGGAACCACCAGACTCCAACGTGCCCGCCGCCCTCAACCGCCGACCTCTTCCATGGCTGCGAGTAGCCGACGTTTCAGTTCCAGCGCCTTTGGGGACAGGTTCGCGTCCGGGGCCATCGCGCAATTCTTCCAGGCCACCACAAGATCTTCGGCCACCTCATCAAGCAGGCCACTCACGGTGCCCGCAAAGGCGTCCAACCCAAGACTCGGAAGTTCGACGCTGACAAACTGCGGATTGTCTGCGTTGAGGCGTGGCTGCAGGCGCACAGATTTCTTGAATCGCAGCCGCATGCCTTCGTGCTCCACCTCGTTCACTTCCAGCGGCGAAAGATCCAGCGCCCCACCAGGCGTTGGGCAGTTGTCGTCCATGCCGTGGCTATGCCGACCGCCGAATCGGTATAAAACGGATCTCGACCCGCTGATTCAACGCGCCCGCGATCCTGCGCAACATTGCCAGGGAGTGGCCTTCGTAATCGGCATCCTCAAGGCGGCGGATGACCGATGCCGTGGTGCCGATGAGCCTGGCAAGCTGAGTTTGCGTGAGGGCCGCCGCCGCCCTCAGTTCGTGGATTTTGCGGGCGATCTCTTCGTTGGCGCGCGCCTCTTCCAGCTGCTTCAGCCGGGCCGGTTTGCCTTGGTAGAACCGGCGGTGAAGGATCTCCACCGCATCGCTAGCCGGTTTCAATGTCTTTGCTTTGTTAACTGGCAAGCTCAAGCCTCCTCATAAGTGTGCTTCGCCGGATTCGCCTCAAACCGCTTCTTGCGCTCGATGGCGTGATCGATCTCCTTCGACGGGACCACCCGCTCTTTCACCAGTCCGTGCGAGACCACGGCCGCCATCGCGCCGTGGAAGAAGTACAGAATCCGGTGGTGAACGCCTCCCAGACTGACGCGCAGTTCGTAGATCCCGTCGCGCAGCAAGTCCGCTTCGGGCCGACGCAATTCGTGGCCCATCTCGCGCAATCGCTCCAATCGGAGGTAGCACTTGTCCTGTACCTTCGCCGGTAACTTGTCGAACCATTCCACGAACGGGCATGATCCGTCTTCCTCCCGGTAGAGGGCGACTCTGGTCTTCGGCACTCGATCCCAGTTTATTCGCAATGTTGCGAAATTGCAAGTTGGCGTCAAGGATTCTCGTACCGCCAAGCCGACCCATCCACATCACACCACCTCGATGCCGGTCCGCAGCTCCGCGTGGGCATGATCCTTATAGAGAAATTCATTGCTGTCTGCTCCAGCAGACAGCAATCAGAACAGCTTGCAACCGCGCGCGTGAAAGCACGCCATGGGCCAGTCGCCGGTGTGGAGTCCTGGAGTCCGCGTGGAGTCCAAACGCCCAAAAGCCGCCCCGTGGCGTCCACCGGCGTCCAAACCTACGTCCGCTAAGTCTTTTGTTTTCAGTCGAAGCGTCTGTAAGCGATTGATATTTCTTAAATGGCATGGAAGAGGTCGTCGGTTCGAACCCGACCAGGTCCACCAAACCCCTCAAACAGTTGCAGCCTACAGTCGGCCCAAGCTCTGGCCATTGGAGTCCAAGTGGAGTCCGAACCCCGGTTCAGGCATGGGCATCCTTTGGCGCCGTGAGGATTCTGACGCCGCCCACGACTGGGCCTTCGCCTTCAACGTGATCCGAGGATGGGCGGCGTGGGCACCGTTCTTCACGCGTGTTGTCTGCTGGAGACGACAACAACCACTTCCCCTATAAGGACGTTGCCCACTATTCCTACTGGCAGTCACCCACCCGGCTCTGTTGTGTGAGTAGAATGGAACGTCCGGGCGGTTTGAACCATCGGCGCGCCGAATGGGGTTGGCGGCGCTGGTTTCGATTATTGTCTCGATAGCGAACTGGACGGCACGATGGAGCTAGCCCGAACCACCAGATGGCCAGCAGTTGCAGCCAAGGTGGCAACCAAGGCCATTATGGTGGGCGTGGCGGCGATTGGAATCGTCACGCTATGGCGCCGATTGGCAACTGCAAGCCTGCCTGGATGGCTCAAGAGGAACTGCCCGAACTTCTGGTTGCTGCTGAATGCGCAAGCGCGCCGACACCTTCCCGAAGGCCTCACGGCTTACCTCTCTGGTACATCGAAGGAGGTCGAAGAGGGAAAGCGGTGGCTGAGAATCGCCGACGCCCAGATCGCCGACCTCGTGAGGATGTGTGGTGACCAGCATGTGGGCGACGCTTACCGCCGTGATTGTTCTGGCGTTAGGAACGAACAGCAACTGGCGGAGGTGCTCTGCGAGGTCAGCGTGTGCGCGGCATTCTCCCGGATGGCCACCCGCCTGACCTTGCGGCCGAATACTGGAAAGAACAACCGGCGTAGCGACTTTTGTGCAGAGGTCATGGGAACAGTCATCTACGGGGAGGTCAAGCGCTACTCGGACAATTGGCTGGCAGCGGACCACCCAAAGCCTCGGTCGATTATGGCAACACTCGATGGCACTCGACCGGCCGACACACTGCGCCCACAGTCCATGAACATACGGGGCAAGCTGACGGATGTCCCCAATCAGCTCCGCGCTGGCGCAGTCGGAATTCTGTTTGTCTTCCATCCGGGATTCGGCGAGAACGCGAGATACATCCAGGCGGCACTTCTTGGTGATCAGACCTTTTTCGAAAGCCCGGTGAGCGCGAGAGCCCCCTATCCAAATGGTCTCTTCGCGCTCGACGAGTGGCGTGACGTATCAGCCTGTCTATTCGTGAGCGTCTCCGTTGACGGCGCCCTAGTCTGTCGCTGCCTCTGGGAAAACCCGAACGCACACGTCAGACTCCCTGCAGACCTACGCGACAGTTTTCTTGCCCCGTGACAGAGGGGAAGACAATCATGCCGAGAGCATCTGTCGCACTTGCATTCTTTTTTTGACGACTGAACTGCTCGAATGCTCACCATCAATTGAAGGTCGATCAGGATGAACCGAAGCAGAGAGATCTCCCTCGGCAAGAAGAGATCATCCGCCGGGTTCAGGAGCGTTTGCACCCAACGGTAGGTGCGCGATAAGCGCGAAAAGCGCGATAAGCCCTCGTTGCCCTCGTCCGTCGATGCATTTCACCGAGAGCCGAGCAACAATCCTTCTTTTCTGTTGACGACTGAATTCCGTTCCTGACATTTTGGAGATGTGAGCTGCGGCTTCGCCTGAGAGACGGGACTCTCACCAAACTCTTTCCCTTCGACTCCAACAACCTACGTGTCTCCCAATCGCGAACAGATCCCGTTGTATGCGTCTGACGGCACCTCGCTTGGCTTTCGCTCGATCGAGGCCGCAGAGAGACTCATCGCAGCTGGATCTGTGAAGCCTGCATATGGCCGCAAGGGCCACCTGAAGGCGATCTGGCTACTCAAGGAGGACGGCGGCAATCCCGTTGAGACGCACGCTCGGAATGGCACGCGGTATAGCTTTCTCGAGAGTCTTGGTGAAGGCAGGCGATGCTGGCAGCTTCGCCGAGTCGATGGGCTAGACGACGACGGCATGCCGGTGACGACGCGTGGCGTTTTCCTCCAAGTGATCAAGGATTGCTTGGTTGCATGAAAGATCGGCGACGGATCGGCGTGCGGTGCGTGGCCCGGCTCCGGAGAGCATGATGAAGCCTCTGCCGGGTCGGTAAACGGAGAGGATTCAAGCTGTACGAAAAAGTCTGGGTCCTTCCTGGCAACCTTCTACTGCGGGTGGATCATTTGCATAAATGCGCTACCGACACAAGAAATAATTGGTGGCCGGTGGCCGGTGGCCACCCACCGGTGACTGAGGGTTTCCATTAGCATGGGCGTGGGAACAACCATTCCGGCGATGGCGCGGCGCATTGAACTCTGGCCGCTGGACCGCCTGGTCCCTTACGCGAGGAACGCCAGGACACACTCCGCAGAGCAGGTGGCCCAGATCGCGGCGTCCATCGTCGAGTTCGGATTCACCAATCCGCTCCTCGTCGATTCGAAGGATGGGATTATTGCCGGCCACGGTCGCCTTCTGGCGGCGCGTAAGCTCGGGTTGGCCGAGGTGCCGGTGATCGTGCTGGATCATCTCAGCGCGATTCAACGGCGGGCTTACGTCATTGCGGACAACAAGTTAGCGATGAATGCCGGATGGGACGAGGCGCTGCTGAGCGAGGAGATGGCATCGCTCGAGGCTGATGGGTTCGATCTGGGCGTGGTGGGGTTCTCTGATGAGGAACTCGAGGCGCTGCTGGCCGGCGACGAACCGGAGGCCGCACCCGTCGAGGAAGAAGCGGTTCCAGAACCTCCCGCGCAGCCGGTTACGATGGCCGGCGATGTGTGGTTGATCGGGCCGCACCGTCTGATCTGCGGCGACTGCCGGGACCAGGCCACTGTTGAGCAGTTGATGGCAGGCGCCACTGTGAACGTGGCGATCACGTCGCCGCCGTACGCGACGCAGCGCGCGTACGATCCATCGAGCGGGTTCAAGCCGGTGCCTCCTGAGGAGTACGTGGAGTGGTTCCGGGCGGTGGCCGCTGGCGTGGAGTCGGTGCTGGCGCCGGACGGTTCCTACTTTCTGAACATCAAGGCGCACGCCGACGACGGCGAGCGGAACCTGTACGTGATGGACTTGGTGCTGGCGCACAAGCGGCAGTGGGGCTGGCGGTTTGTGGATGAGTTCTGCTGGCGCAAGACCGACAACGGCGTGCCCGGCGGCTGGCAAAACCGATTCAAGAGCGCATGGGAACCGATCTTCCACTTCTGCCGCCAGTCGGAGATCAAGTTCCGTGCAGAGGCGGTGAGTCACGCCTCGGACGATTGCTTCGACTACTCGCCGGACAACCCGAAG
>CAZLDN010000228.1:0-4887 GCA_964558355.1 uncultured Candidatus Solibacter sp. | reverse complement strand
CCATCCGGCCCCACCAGCCCGGTGACGTTGCCGCTGGAGTCGGTGGAGTAGCGTGGCGGCCGAAGGTCTAGCCCCTTCATATTCGGGTTGCGCGCCCCGACGAGATTCCCGCTCGAATCGAATATCCACTGGTCGCCCGGCCCAACCCGGCGCAATTTGTCTGTGAGTTCCATGACGATCCTTTGAAATCAAGCCTGGGCCAGGACGTGAGCCAGCCAGTCGCCGCCGCGCGGGTGCGGGTCTTTGATGACTGAGAACGGGTAGCGCAGCGCTGTTTGCGGAACCTGCACATCCTGCAGTTCGCCGTCGACGTTGCGAACGCGCTTTTGCGTGAACGTGGTTGTCTTGCGGGTGGCCAGAAGGTCGACGAACTTGCGCGGAACGGTCTTGACCTCGCCGCGCCGGAAGAACTCGCGCTTGCCGCCGTTGATGACCTCGAAGACCTGCTCGGCATTCGGATCCGCCGTCGTGTGAATCTGCACTGTCACGGGCATTTCCATGAACGCCAGCATTTCGAGCTTTTCCTTGTCGACCGGGCGACCAACCGGCTGGATGTAGGCCGGCTCAAGCGCATCCCGGGCCGGGCCGCTGGACTTCATCACGCGCGGCACGTCCTGTCCGATCTGGTGCTCCAGCGGCTCGAAAGTCTGCGTGATCGAAACGGGGTTATTGGCCGCGTCCGTGGACGAATCGGGCCGATTGTTTGGGATACCTCTTGGCATTTGAAAATCTCCGGTTGGTTTGGGTAAAAGAAAAGGGGCACGAAGGCCCCTTGGTGAGATGCGCGCCTGGATCAGGCCACGCGGTAGGCGACGAAGGTAACGCCAGTCGTGTTGCGAAAGCGCCAGGTGCCTTGGCCGCCGTGCTCAGTCGGGGCATCGGCCACCGGGCGCAGAACGGCATCGCCAACAATGGTCACGTTGGTGCCGCCGGTGAGCGTGATGTCGTCCGTGGTGCCGCCGATGTTGATGATTGTCAGGTCGAAGCTGTCATCGGGCTTGAACCCGGCAGGCAGAGCCGCCTTGAGCAAGGTGCCCGTCAGCGTGGTGTAGGCAGCCGCAGCCGTCGGCGTTGCGACCAGGATTCCCGAGAGCATCTGCGCAGCGGTCAGCGTTGCGGTGTCGGTCGCTGTCTCTGGCGTGGGAACACGTCGGATCACCAGGCCGCGCAGGGCCAGGTAAGAGCCGGCTTCCATGACCAGCCAGCCCTTGGCTTTGACGGTCATCAGTTTTTCGACAATGGATGTCGTGAGGCGTCTCAATAACATTTTGATTTCCTTGAATGGAAGCAGGCCCCGAAGGGCCGGCTATTTTGGTGGGAAAGTTCCGATCAGGATCAGCCGAGGGCGACCCAGTGGATCACGTCGCTCGCCGTAACGGCGATGAGAGTCGTGTTGCCAGACACTTTGAAGTAGCGACCGGCCGCGTTGGCGGTGCCATCGGAGTCGCAAATCGTGATGCCCTTGTTGGTCGTCTCAAGCGTGGCATCGCCCGCCGCAACCCGCTTCATGCAGGAGTCGTCGGCCATGCCGTCAAACCACTCAAGGTAGATGCCGGTCGTGTTGTACCAGCGAATGTGGCGGGGCGTGAACCCCACCTCGACCACGATGTAGTCGGCGGTGTTGACCGCCGTTGCGTTCATCGTGATCTTGCCGGATGCGAACCCGACGGAGTCCTGGCCTTGCTTTTCCGATGCCAGGGTGTAGGTGCTTGCTTCAATGACTGCCATGATGTTTCCTTGAAAAGTTGATGTCAGAAAAGAGCCCCGAAGGGCTCAGTTCTTAGGAGCTGGTGTCGGTGACGCCGGCTTCGATCACGGCCATCCAGCCGTTGTTTGCCACCAAAACGGCGGACCAGAAAGACGCACCCACATAGCCGCGCTGGCCAAGAGGGTCGCTCTTGTCCTTCTGCGTGTGCGGGATGTGCGTCGGATCGACGGAGTTCTCACCACGCAGCGCCACGTCGAAGCATGACTCTTCACCCATCAGGATGTACGGGTACACGTCCGCGCTGGTGCCGGTGGTGGAGTACAGGTCGGTGCCGGCAATCGCCGCGCCGCTGTCCGCATACGCGCCCAACTCCTTTGACACGATGAAGCGGAAACGCTCAACAGAGCCGATCTCGTTCTCGTTGATGATCTGCTTGTTGGCGTACTTGGCGCACGGGATGAAGCCCGGCAGGTCGCGGATGTCCGGCTCGCAGTCGGTGTGGCAGAACACGATGAATCCCGCCTCGATCGCCGACGTGTCGTACTGGTCCGACGCCGACAGAACGCGGGTCTTCATCTTGGCGCCGTTGGCCAGCAGCGTCTTGGCCTGGTGGCGCAAGGCGTTCAGGCTGATCGTCTCGTCCACCGTAGCGCGGGTCGTGCCGCCAGCATAGGTAACGTTGGTACACGCCTTCATCGAGCCATAGCGGATCATCTCGCGCACCAGGCCCATGCGCTCGCCGCATTGCACCTTCTGGTCCTCGGGGATGTCGTCCTCGTACAGCAGCCCGGCCTTGTCGGTGTAGCTGTAAAGGCACCCGTACTGCTGGATCGTCACCGTCACATCGTGGTAGGTGATGGTCTCAGCGGTGGGCGTAACGCCTTCGCTCACAACGTGCGCGGCAGCGGTCAGGCTCCAGCGGTTGATGGTGTTGGCGTCGGTCGCGGCGCCGCCATACGGTAGAACCCGGCGGTAGCTGATGTTGTCGCCCTTGTTGCGGGGCATGGGCTTCATCGTGCAGCCCAGGGCCAGCACTTCGAAGGGGACAGCGTGGGCGATCATCTCGCCCTTGATTTCGTTGATCCGACCGGCTTGGGTCGTATAGGATTGCGTAGTCATGTCAGTCTTTCAGTCATGCAGGTTTTCGCACCCGGTTGAAGCCGATGCTCATCCCTGCCGTATCCGGTAATTTCGCCTGTCCTCGGCCGGGAACACCCGTAGGTGTCACGGCGCCATCCAGGCGGGCTTGTTTCTCTCTCGCTTTGGCGTAGGTGGTGCTCTTCCATTTCTTGAACTCGGACAGTCCACGGGCGACGAAGTTGGTGTCCCACGTCTCGTTGAACTGCTTCTGGAACTCGGCCGGCTGGGCGGTAAACCACTTCTGATACTCGGGCGTGCTCGGGATGGTTTCCCAGTCCGGGTGCGCCTTTGTCAGGTTGATTTGCGCCTGCAGTTGCTGGATCGTCTGATTCGTCTCAGCCCTGACGGCTCCGACTTGCTCCTGGACGATCTGCTGGATCTGCTCAGTCGAAACACTCGCGGCCGCGCGACCATCGAATAGCGGCGCCAGCGTCTCCGCAAGCTCCGGGTACTCGGAGGTCAGCTTTTGCAGCGCGGCCTTGTGGGCTTCGCTGTTGGCCGCCGTCGGCGATGTCCGGGCGTTTTGCAGCGTCCGGTTCAGTTCGCCGATCTTGCCGTGCAACTTCTGCGTCTCCGCCGCCGTCTGGCCACGGAATTGCTCAAGTTCGTTCAGCTTCGCAAGCGCCGCGCGCAGTTCCTCTTGGGAGAGGGCCTGCGGCTCGGGTGGCTCTTCGGCTTGTGGCTCCGGTTCAACTTCGGCGGGGGGCGTCTCGTCGGTGTCCGCCTTGGCGGGCCCCTCGATGCCTCGCACCTTGTTGAAGCCGGCGCCCATATCGCTCGATACCTGCTCCGGTGTTGCTTGCTCTGGCTGTTGCTCGGCCTGTTCGACTACCGTTTCCTCGTTCATTCAATGGCTCCAAAAACACAAAAGCCCACCGAAGTGGGCTCACCTACTACATGCCAAAGGGCGCCTATAGAGCGTCGTCTGGCTCGGGTTCTGCCGGTCTTTCGAGCAGCAAAAATTCTCGTATCTGGAACAGCCGTCCGCGCAGTTTGGCGGTTTTGATCTCGTCCAGGTCGCCGTCATTGCGTTCGCGCAAGACGGTCAATTCGTTCTCGAAGTGCTCCTTGAGCTTTACCCACAGCGGGTTCATCACTTCATGCGGAAGAAGGTTCATCGTCTGCCTCGTCTGCGCGCCTGCGTCACTAGCCAGTCAGTGATTACGACGCCGCTGCTGGCCTCCTTGCCGGCGAAGCTGCCGTACAGGTGGCCGGGCCCGCCGTAGCCCCACAGGGTTGTTATCCGGCCAGGGTTGTGCGCGCCACTACCTGAACTTGGTGCCTTGCCGGCAAACGATCCATACAGATGCCCCGGACCGCCGTATGGCCAGGCTGTAGTGATCCTGCCCGGGTTGTGTGTGCCAGACCCGGAAGCCGCCTTGCCAGCGAAGCTGCCGTATGGCCTGCCCGGGTAGCCGCCCGGGTGGAATGCCGTTGTTGCCACGTCAAAGTATGCAGAACGTGTCGCCAGTTGCCGGGGCGGTAGTCAGTGCCACCACTGTGAAAGTCCCAATCTCCGCGCTGGTATGCGCCCAATCAGAGATTGTCGTAGCCTGGCCCCTCAATGCGGCCGTGGTCGTGTCGTTCTTGAAGATCAAAACCCGTCCGTTGAAAACGTCATTGACAGAACTGTCCGGCGTTAGCGCAGATGTCAGAAAAGCCGTTGTCGTGGCGCCAGTGCCGTCCACCGTCCCATATCCGATAACCTCGGTCGATTCCTCCAGGTTGTCCGCCGCCGCCGCGCTGCCACTGATGCTCACCACATCCGCGCTCACGGTTGCTGTGACGCTGCCGACAGCGCCGGTTACGGAACCCACGGCGCCAGTCACAGACCCAACCGCCCCGGTGACACTGCCAACCGATCCCGACAGGTTGCCGGTAATGTTGGCGGTCTGGTTTCCAAGGCCCGTTGTAGCGGCAAGCGTCACGCCTGACGCCGCCGTGATGTTGGTCGGCGTAGCAAACCCTGTCGCCGTCGCCCAGGCCGAATCGCCTCGGTCGCGTAGTGCTTCAAGGCTATCCGTAGCGCCTGAGAATGT
>CAZLDN010000227.1:0-4918 GCA_964558355.1 uncultured Candidatus Solibacter sp. | reverse complement strand
GACGCCTTGATTGTCAGACGGATTGAGCCACAGCATGCGATCGAAGATAGCCCCCGCTTCTTCAAACCGTCCCAGCCGCCAGAGACACAGCCCGAAACCGTGCATACATCGCAGGAAAGGCCGATTATCGATCCAGCCCCACGGCAGCACTCCGTTGAAGCCTTCCCCAAGGGAGAGTTCACCGATGCGGAATCCGACTTCGTAATGCCGGATGGCATCCGCGGGCCGGTGGTCGAAGACAAAGTTGCCGAGGTGCGAGTGACCATCGAGGCACCGGAGGTCAGCCTGGCAGAGATCCATGAGGATCTTGTATGCACCGTCGGAATCGCCCGAGTCCTTGCGATCATTGGATTCGCCGATCGGATCGGAAAAAGGATCTTCGACGTCAGCGCCGGGCAGGATCTTCTCCATCTCAAACTCCGGCCGCGGGCCACGGGCGATGACCGGCTTGGCCCACTTCTCGATCGGGTCCCCCTCCTCACCCCAGTAATGCTCCGCTGGACTCCAGATGCCCCGCTCCTCCAGCCGCAGCGGGACCAGCCCCAGCGCTTTCGCGTCAAGCCGGGTGGATTCGATTGCTCCTGACAAATAGGGATTGCCCGCATAGGTCCACTGCTTCGCCGGCCGGACCACGGCAATCTCTCCGGGCACCATGTCCCAGAGCCTGCCGGCACGGAAGGTGAAGGTCTGCTCGCCGCCCAGCCGCCGGCAGCGCGCTGCCTTCTGCTTGACCGACAGAATCACCAACTCGACGGGTCCTTCAACGGTGGGAACCGGAGCGGCAGGCGGCTTGCGCCCGGTCGTGCGGCGCGCGCCGGGCGGGAATGGCGCGATCCCCATCCATTTTCGATACGCGGCCAGGTAACGCCCGCCTTGCGTGCTCAGAGGGATCGCCACCTCGGATGCCGCCACTACATGCTTTGTGCCATCAGCCCGGCGACACACGGCGGTCAGCCCGCGCCGCTCGTTGCCGTCGTAGTCGAACTTCAGCACCTGAACCGGCTCGCCGATGACAGTGGCTTCGCAAGGCGCCGATACGTCGTCCTCGAAGGCCTGCCGGAAGGCCCAAAGCTGCTCGTCTTCCCCGTTCGCGTCAGTCGTGATCTCCTCAATGAGTTCGTCCAAGTATGCCAATTCCAGGCTGGCCCGGTTATTCTTTTTCATGAGCGGCCTCCACCGCGTTTCACACCCCAGCGTTCCTTGGCGCGCTCCAGGAACGAGGGCGGCTCCTTGTGCCCGGCCAAGGTAGCGACCGACTCAAATGCGGCCAGGAAGGCGGTCTTGCAGCGGTGGTCGGCCCGCACCCGGCGCACTCCTCCCAATCGCCCGCGAGTCCGGCGCGCAGGAAGCATCTGCGGGCCCGCTCGAGGTTTGCTGCGGCGGTATCGTAGTACTTGCTTTTCCCGGCGTCGACGATGCGCATTGCCTAGGCACGCCACAGGCGAGCGGCAGGCCCGGGGTAGGTCTTTTCCAGCTTCATTGCCGCAGGCTCGGTGGCGTAGTGACTGATGTTCTCCAACGCGTCGTCGGTCGTGTCGCGCACCAAGTCCGCGAGACGCTCCGTCTCCCTGGTCTCAACGAACAACTCCATCCCCGAGTGCAGGTCTGCCCCCTTGGTTGCGTCCAGAGCCTTCTCGCGCCAGTCCGCGCGATCCGCTTTCGGCACGACCTTCATGAGGTCGTCATAGCTGAACTTGGAGGGACTCGTCCGATACTCGGCCCAAGCGGCGTCGAGCGCTTCATCTCCCCTGCCCAGTTTGGTCAGCAACTCGCGCTGGAGGCGGGTGAGATCGTATCCGGCCGCCGATCCGTGCCGGGTCTCGCGGTCCAGACCGATCCCGCGCTCGACCCACTTCAGCGCCAGATCCGGCTTACGCGAGACGAAGATTGTGGCGAGGGCAAAGCAATCCTGCGGGTTAAGACCGATCTGTTTGGCCAGGGACTGATAAGCAACTGGATTATTCTGCGCAAGATAAACCGCCCGCAGGACGCCGCTCCAACGGCGACGGTCATATTCCTCCTTGGAGGGCGTGGCCTCGAAACGCGCTCGAATCAGGCTTTCAAATGCCGCGAGGCCAGCCTTGTCGAATGCCTTGGCGACATCCTTCTCGATCTGATAGCAGAACGCGTAGGGGGCGTTATCCATCCATCCAAGCAACGTTGCCGCAGTCTCGTCCGGATCGGCGCCAGCCTTCTGCCGGGCCTTGATCCACCGGCAGATGAGATCCCGTGCGAATTGCCCGAAACCGCCGCTGGAATCATCGAGTTCTTCGGCCTTCTCGCGGCAGCCCGCGAGAAAGGTCTCATAGAGCCCCGCCGCGCGCGCCGCATCGGTTTTCAGGAGAATATCGATCTGGGCCGCGACCTCTTCAAGGCCGCCCACAAAAGAGAAGCACGCGCGGTCGTGAATGAATGCGCCCGGCCTGAGCGCCAGTTCGATTTGCTGCTCAATCGGGTCTCTCCGCATCATCCGTCTGGCCATCCTGCGCTCTCAGGCCAACACATACTGGCGCTTCGGGTCGTGCGGACCCGTGCCGATCTCGACAAGAAGCCCTCGCGATGTCATCGACTTCAATCGTGTCAGAGTGGCTCGCTGGGAAAGCCCAACGTGCTTCGCCACGGCCGCGGTCGACCGCGCACCTCCATCGCCGAACAGAGTGAGGATGCGCCGGTCCGTATCGTCCGCGCAGGGCTGTCTGACCCGCGCGCTGGAAATGGTCACACGAAAATGCATCCCGATTTCTTCCAGCTTCGGAACCTCCAGGCCAGCCTCCTGGCATGCGGAGGTCATCCGCTGAACCCCGCTGCCCCATTGCTCAATCAGGTGCAACTCGTGGAAGGCGCGCCCGATCACCCGGTTCCGCAACTTCGAGACACCCTGCATGATGTCCTCGATCGTCAGGCCGAACGGAAGAAGACCGGGATTCTCGATCTCGATCCGGTCATCAAACAGAGCAAGCCGGATGGGCGCTCCTTGCTGGGCGTAGTCCGCATGGACGATCGCATTCATCAGTGCCTCCCGGATTGCGACCAGAGGGACCGACCAACGATCCTCTCGGCGAACGCCCTCGATGATCGATTCGCGCGTCAGGTGCTTGTGGGCGAATGCAATGGCTTCCTCCGCAGCGCGAGGCAGGAAGGAGCGGATCTCCGCTGAGTCGAGCAAACGCGCTCGATTCGTTCCGGCAAAGCGGCCCGCCTGGATCCAGGCATCCGGGAACCGGGCGAACCTGTCCTTGCCGAAAAGCAGCAGCCCGCCAACGGTTGGCACCTGACGACCCTGGTGCTCCGTGGTGAGACGCAGAGTGCTCCATGACTGGGAGGTCAGTTGCCGGTAAGGCGCAAACAACTCGGAAGCAACTCGGAAGTCGATTGCTTCCGACTTCAGGTCCGGGATGGCCTGCTCGTCAAACGAGTCCATCCGGTTCCAGCGTTTCAACTCTTCGATCTGCAGTGCCTCGGCCTTTCGATTGGTCGAGCCCATGCGGATGAAGACTCCGCCTTCGGGTCCCAGTCGGTCCAGGTAGTGCGGACGCGTGTTGCTGGGATAGACCTGAACGGCCAGCACGTTCAGATTCCGCCACGGCACCACCTCGATATTCGGAATCAGCCGTGGGCGTATCGAATCGGAGACGAGGTTGGCGAGTTTCTCTTCCGATGCGAGAACGTCGGGCACGCCACGGACGTTCTTTGACCCGTCCTCGACACCAATGACGACGGTCCCGCCGGCGGTGTTTGCGAACGCAACCAGAGTCTTGAGAATACCCTCCGGGGATGACAAGTCCCGCTTGAACTCCAGGGTTTTCCCCTCGTGGCGTTTCAGCAATTCGACGAGTCTCACAACTCCGCATTCTACTCGGAAGCCTTCGCCGCCGCAAGGCTTCCGACTTCAGACCTCTCGGATCTCTCGGACTTCCGACCTCGGACTTGGCTGCCGGCAGGCCACGAGCACGGCGGCAGTTATGCCGCAGTGTGCGGTCACGTTCGCAGAAAGCACTGTCCGGTGCTCCTTTCTGCATACGGGAATGCAACTCGGGTGTGCGTTGATGGAGGTGGTGTCTTGAAATCGGCTGTGGAGTGTGCGATGGCCCCGGCGTGCGGAGAGGTTGTGTGCATCGAAGCCGACCTCCCGCCGGCGGCCTTCCGATCCCAAGCCGCACTCCATTTGTAGCATCTCGTGCTCCGGCACCAACTCCTCGGCATTAAACAGCAACATTTTTCTTTTTGGTTTGCCACAGTTCGAAAAACGGTATCCTAGTGTCGGAGTTGCCGGTTGACAGCTGCGGGCCATGAGGCCATGCGTATCTCCTGTATTATCCATCTGTTACGGACTGTGTTTCTCCAGTTTGGAATTGGCCGCCTCCGCCGCTGTTAAGCAGAATCATTAATGAATTTTAGGAGAACGAGTTGTATTTCTCAGTTTTTGGGGAGCCATAGCCTCCACGCCCCAACTTCCCACGCCCATTATCTTGACAGCAGCGCCGGACGCCTGCCTCGCCCGTATCCGCCACATTCCGCAGGTTCTTGCGCGCTGGGCGGTTTCTCCAGTTGGAAACGAGACTGCTCGGGGGGGCATGCTCAACCCCAGGGTTGAGGTCGAACCCCACGCGATTTCTTGCCAATTCTCTGGTTTCTCCTGTTGACAGGTCGCGTTTGTTGACGGCCCCGTACAACAAGGCCCCACAAACCCGCAAATCTTCCAACTCCAGCCAGTATTAGTTGACAGGGGCGCGAATGCGCCACTGAACACCAGATAGCGGGCAGGCCGCCAAGCGGGACTCGTTGTGGGTGCTGGAGATCGGATCGAGCAACCACACTGCCCGCCAATGGCGGCCACCTGTGGGTAGTCAGAACCGGATCCGACGCAAAGTGCAGCGGCACGTAACGGTGAACTGCTGCCGGATCCTGGCGCACCGCG
>CAZLDN010000226.1:0-5001 GCA_964558355.1 uncultured Candidatus Solibacter sp. | reverse complement strand
GGTGAATGCACCGCATAAGGCGCTGGCGAAGGCGCGCTGGGCGGGCGTGGTGGATAGCGTGGGCGGGTTGGTGCTGGCGAACGCGTGTGCGGCGGTACGAAATCGCGGCGCCGTGGCGGCTTGCGGCAATGCCGGCGGGATGGACCTGCCTGTCACGGTGGCGCCGTTCATCTTGCGGGGCGTGACGCTCTACGGGATCGATTCGAATCACGCGCCGGCGGGAGAACGGGAGGCTGCCTGGTCGTTGCTGGCGCGGCATCTGGCGCCGCTGCGGATGCATGTCGTGGCTCGAGAGATCGGGTTGGGCGATGTGATCCAGATGGCGGGAGAGATACTGGAGGGGCGGGTACGGGGACGGATTGTCGTGGATGTGAGGAACTGAGCCGCGCGGATCCTTGGCGGCGAGAGCCACTTGCCAGGCGACAGGCCGGGAGGCCTGTCCTACAGAAATATGGCCAGGGGCCCTAAGATCCCAGGCCGGTCGAATCCACGGGAGTGGAGAAACTGTTTAGGCGATCGACTCGACCATTTTGGTGAGTTCGCCCTTGCCGACCGCGCCGACGCGCTGGTCCACCACCTTGCCGCCCTTGAACAGGAGCAGCGTGGGGATGCCGCGGACGTTATAGCGGGCGGCGATCGAGGAGTCTTCGTCCACATTGACCTTGCCGACCTTGAGCTTGCCGACGTGTTCGTCGGCGAACGCGTCGACGGTGGGCGCGATCATGCGGCACGGGCCGCACCATTCGGCCCAGAAATCGACCAGGACCGGGACGTCGGATTGCAGGACGTCCTGATCGAAGGTATCGGTGGTGAATGCGTGGGTGTTATTGCCTGCCATGTAACTTATGATTCTCCAATTCAGAAGATGTGACGCAGTTCGTGAAAGATTCAGGCTCTTGCGATCAGTCGGGCGTACAGTTCGCTGTACTGGCGCGCCGAAGCGGCCCAGGAAAAGTCCTTCGCCATGCCGCGTTTCATGCGTGGGACCCAGCAGCGGCGGTTCTTGAACGCCGCGAGGGCTTCACCGAGAACAGCCTCAAGGGCGGCGACGTTGTAGTCGTGGAACTTGAAGCCGGTCTCCTTTTCTATTGTATCGTCCAGCCCGCCGGTGGCGCGCGCGACGGGGACGGTGCCGTAGCGCAGCGAGTAGATCTGATTGAGGCCGCAGGGTTCGTAGAGCGAGGGCATGAGGAACATGTCCGCTCCGGCTTCGATGCGATGGGCGAGAGCGTTGTTGTAGCCGATCCAGACGCCGACCTTTTCCGGGAGCCAGCGTTGCCATTCGTTGAAGAGGCTCTCGTAACGGGGTTCGCCGGATCCGAGGACGACCAGTTGGACATCGTTCTGAGTGAAAAAATGGGAGAGTCCGGCGATGAGATCGAAGCCCTTCTGTCCGGCGAAGCGGGAGACGATGCCGATGAGCGGTCGGTCGGGGTTATCGGAAGGAAGGCGGAACTCGTCGAGCAGCGCCTTCTTGCAGGCCTTCTTACCGGCGAGGTCGGAGGCGGAATACTGGGCGGGGATGAAGGGATCGACTTCGGGTGACCATTCCGAGTAATCGACGCCGTTGAGGATCCCGCTCAGGCGGCCGGAGAGCGAGCGCATGATGCCATCGAAGCCGAAGCCGCCTTCAGGCGTTTGGATTTCACGGGCATAGGCGGGCGAGACGGTGGTGACCCAGTCGGATGTGACGATGCCGGCTTTGAGGTAGGAGATGTCGCCGTAATATTCAAGTTTGTCGGGACTCATCCAGCCTGGATTGAGGCCGAGGTCGCCGAAGACGCCGGCGCTGAAGCGGCCATGATAGCCGAGATTGTGGATGGTGAAGACGGTGCGCGTGTCGTGGAAATCGGGGTTGGACCACTGCTGGTCGTGGCGGTAGACGGGGACGAGGCCGGTTTGCCAGTCGTGGCAATGGATGATGTCGGGTTTGAAGAGGGTCTGGGCGACGCCGAGGGCGGCGAGCGAGAGGACGGCGAAGCGGCGGTGGTTGTCCCAGTAGTCGAATGCTCGTTGGGAGTAAAGACCTTCGCGATCAAACAGAACAGGGTGTTCGACGAAGTAGAAGCGGACGCCCTTTTCGACGCGAGTGCGGATATCGACGTTCCATGGGTGGGGTCCGGCGAAAAGGTGGAGGTTGTCGTAGGCGGACTCAGTGGAATCCCAGGGGATCTGGGCATACCGGGGCATCACCACGGCCACCTCGTCGCCGACCTGCTGGAGGGCGGCGGGCAGGGCGCCAACGACATCGGCCAGGCCGCCGGTCTTGGCGAAGGGCGTGGCCTCGGAGGAAACCATCAGGATACGTGCCATGTCACCACCATGGTAGTCCTAGCGGACGTTTGGCGGGGGTGGCTGTGATACGCTTGAACTTAGGCAAGGAGCGAGATCATGGGTTCGTTGGGCTGGCAGGAAACGATTGTCATTTTTGTGCTCGCCCTCCTTCTGTTCGGGCCCAAGAAGCTGCCTGAACTTGGCAAGAATCTGGCCAAGGCGATTGGGGAGTTTCGGCGGGCGTCGAGCGAATTGAAGGACACGTGGCAGCGGGAGATGACGGCGATCGAGCGGGAGACGGCGGAGATCAAGAAGGAAACGCAAGCGGCCGTCGATTCCACCTACGATAGCCCCGATTCGAGCTACGACTACAATTACGATTCGTCATACGACTACGGCGCATACGGAGAGACCTCATCCAGCGACTCGACAGCCGCTGATGCAGCCAGCGCGGCGGTGGCAACAGATGCGGGATCCGAGTATGCGGATGCTGGCACGGCCGTCGAAGGCGGCGAGGAAGGTCCGGTGATCGCCGCGGCCGAAGGGTCCGTTGCGGCCACCGGGGACGCCCCTGCCGCGGAGCCCGCCGCCGGCGCTGAATCGCCAGAGTCGGCCCCAACGCGTTAGCCGCAGCCGGGACCGGCCAAGTCGCTAAGTACGATCGGCAAGAGGATTGATGGCAGACGCCAACCAAGAACAGGAACCGCGCCCCGGCGAACAGCAGGGCGCCGTGCCGTCAAACGCCGACCAGCAGGAGGCCGCGCCGTCGAACGGCGAGCGTCCCGAAGACGAAGGCCGCCTGCTGCCCGAAGACTACTCGATCGAACCGGAGACGCCCCCGGCCGAGGACTCCGAGCCTGTGCTCGTCGGGTCCGCGCAAGTCGAACCCGCGCAAGTTGAGATTGCCAGTTCCGCCGAGGAGGCCACGTCGCCTGCAATTCCGCCTCCGCCCCCGGAACCGCCTTCAACCACGAGCGGGCAGAAGACGCCGGAGGGAGAAGACGAGGATGACGATGGGATGCTCCGCATGTCGTTCATGGAGCACCTCGAAGAGCTTCGGGTGCGCATCATCCGGGCGCTTGGCGGAGTGGGTGTGGCGTTCGCGATCTGCATCTTTTTCTCGAATGAGATTTGGAACGCCGTCCGGCAGCCGGCCGCAACCGCACTGAAGCAACTTGGCTTCCCCGGCGAACTCGCCCAGATCACGCCGACCGAAGCGTTCAGCATCATCTGGATCAAACTGCCGGTGCTGGCGGCGTTGTTCCTGGCGTCTCCGTGGCTCTTGTATCAGGTATGGGCGTTCATCGCGCCGGGTTTGTACAAGAAGGAACGGCGGTTGGCCGCGCCTTTCATTCTGACCACGGCGGGGCTGTTCATTCTGGGCGGGATGTTCGCCTACTTCGTCGCCTTCCGGTTCGGGCTGGGTTTCCTGCTGGGCATCGGCGTCGATATCGGCGTACGCCCGATGATTTCGATGACCGAGTACACTGACCTGTTCATCAACGTGATGCTCGGCGTCGGACTGGTCTTTGAACTGCCCGTCCTGATCTTCTTCCTGACACTGCTGCGCATCGCCTCGCCGCGCTTCCTGATCCGACATTCGCGCTACGCGATTCTGCTGATCGTCGTCGGCGCGGCCATCATCACGCCGACGCCGGATGTTTACAACCTGACCATTTTCGTCGTACCGATGATCCTGCTGTACTTCATCGGCGTCTTCGCCAGTTACCTGCTGGTGCTGAGCCGCGAAGGCCGCCGTTTCCCGTGGGGCAAGGTCCTGATGTGGACCGCAGTCCTCATCGGGTTGCTGGCGCTGGCGCTCTATATGGCGATGAGCGTCTACCACGTCAGGTTCGTGCCGAATTGGCCTTTCCTGTCGCGATAATTGGAAACCGCCCGGCTACTTCTTGAAATACCAAAGCCAGAAGTACTGGCTGCCCGACCCGTAATGGTAGCGGAGTTCGAAGCCGCATCGTTCGGCCATCACCTTGGCGTCTTTTTCCGAAAATGGCACGCCGAGCCAGGTGTCGTCCGGGTCGGTCTGAACGCTGGCGTCGCCCTGCACCTGAAATTTGAACAGCGCGCCCGGCCGAAGCAGGCGGCCAACCTCACGGACGTAAGTTTCGATCACGTCGCGGCTGGGAATGTGCTGGAAAACGATGGTGGAGAAGGCGAAGTCGAAGGGTTTGTCATCCGGGATGACGGAGAGGTCCATGCCATTGTTCTGGTGGGCGTGGGCATGGGACAGATCGGCCAGCGCCTGCTGCGCCAGTGCGACCATCTCTCCCGATACATCCACCGCGTGGACCTCGCCGAAAAGGCGGGCCAGCGCGCGGGTGATGCGGCCCGCCCCGCAGCCGATTTCGAGGACGCGCATTTCTGACGGGTCCTTGCCCTGGCAGATGTTGGTCATGTCGGTGAGGATCTCCTCACGGACCGTCTGCTCGCCGGAAGCGAAGAACTGCTCGTCGGTCCAATCCGTGCGCTCCGTGTTGACATAGAAGCGGGCGTTCTCGCGGGCGCGTTCGTCCCAGTCCCGCCGCATCTTCTCGAGGGTGACTTCCAGATTTCGCTGCTCGTCCATCACCAACAATTGTAGCGATGTGTGCCCGATCCGGCCCATGTTATATTGGAGATGTTCTGAGTGTGGGCGGCTAGCTCAGTTGGGAGAGCACCGCGTTCGCAACGCGGGGGTCGTGGGTTCGAATCCCATGCCGTCCACCAAAC
>CAZLDN010000225.1:0-5013 GCA_964558355.1 uncultured Candidatus Solibacter sp. | reverse complement strand
GCCCCCGCTCCCGCGCCCCAAGAGCGAGCGCCCCCGCAATCCCGATTCCGCCAAGCGCCGCCAGAAATCCCATCCGTGACAGCGAAGTCACGATCCCCAGCAACAGGCACACCGCCATGATCAACCACAAACTCGACCACGCCGCTGCCCGTCCCGAGCTGCTATGCCGCGTCACCCCTTTCCGGTAAATCCAGATTCCAATCGCCCCCGCCACCGGCAGCGCCATCTCCAGCAACCCTGCGAAGTGGTTCCTGTTGACATACGTCCCTGCCGACGAACCCGCCGCCCCGCCGCCCATCCGCGTATAGTAAAACTGCACCAGCCCAAGCACGCTCTCCAGCCACGCAACCACCACCACCGGCAGCGCCGCCACCCACATCCGGTCGCGCCACAACCACCCTAACTGCCTCGCCGTCAGCAACCCGGCCAGCGTCGTCACCAGCCGCATTCCCTGTTCTACCGTCACCGCCGGAGCCACCCCCATCGGCATCCAACCCGTCCTCCCAGCCCCACGCCAAATCTCCACGCTCGCCGGCGACACTCTCATCACCCACCCTTCCGGCAAAGGCACAAGCTGCACCGCCACCAAACCGACCAACCCCCAGCACAACCCCTCGAGAACAGAATCCCGGCGCCCTTCGCCAATCATCGATAGTAGCCCCATCGCCAGCACTCCAGCCGCGATCCACGACCACTCGCTGGCAACCACCCCGCCACGCAGGTACACCCCCGCCCCCAAAGCCAAACTCATCCCCACTAGTAACACCCACCGCATCACAAACTCCTCCCCCTCATCCGCAACATCGGCCTCATTGAGTCCTGCGCAAACACATCTCGCAACCTAACATGAATCCAATCCCCACGCTTGCCAAGTGGGACATTCCGCCAGCACTGCCATCTCCGAATCCACCGCCGCCACGATCTCCAACGCACCCCGCGCAACCGCTGATCTCGCCGGACCCTACTCCCACCCCCCGTTGCACCACTATCCCGTCTCCAAACTCCGCTAAAGAAGGATCGGAAGGCGGACGCCCTCGTCCGCGCCGGACCCCTGGTCCGGATCCAATCGAGTGGCGGAACTCGCGCACACTCTGCGCGATGTGAGCTTTCGCAAGAGGCTGCCCTGACCACCGGCCCACGGCCGCGAGCTACTGATTCCAGAGCGCCACCCGGTTTTGACTATGGACAAGGTTACTGGATATGAGTCTGGTAGCGGGCCGCGCCCTTCGAGTCGACGAATGTCACATCGAGCCTCTCTGGAGAGACGTCGAGCACCATGAACCCGTCGAATGTGTCCACCGCGATAGTTCTCTCGCCGGACTTCACGGGCCGCGCGGTCTGACCCGAGGAGGGCGTCACGAACAGGTGAACGCCATCGATGGGCTTCAAATGCTGGACCAAGTGGTCGTGGCCGGCGATATAGGCGTTAACACGGCCCTTGAGCACGGGCAGCAGCATCCGTTCGAGTTCGGGCGAGTCTCCGTGCGTCCCGTAGGTATGGATCGGATGGTGCCCATAGACGATCTTCCACCGGGCCGTGCTGCGCGAGAGTTCCCTGTCGAGCCATTGTATTTGCGTCTCCGACATCGCCTGCGTGGCCAGCGCGAAGAACTGCGCGGAACCGGCCGTGTAGGTGTAGTAGAGCGCGGGCATCTTCCAGGACGGGCTTTTTTGCGAGTAGAGGATTTCGGCCGCGGGGCTGTCGGACAGACCCCAGTCATGGTTGCCCGTGGAGGCGTAAATCGGGATGCCGAGCGGGTGGTAGAGTTCCTCCCATCCGGAGCGCCAGCGTTGATCCGAGGGGCTGGTGACGCCAACCGGGACAATGTTGTCGCCGAGCGTGAAGCCGATGTCGAACGGCTTGTCGCGATGATAGGCCGCGACGGCCTTCGCGCAGACCACCTGCTTGTCACCCTCCTCGCCGAAATCACCAAAGCCGAGGACTCTCACCTTCTCCTTCGCCGACGCCTGGAAGACCGGCGGCGGCTGTTCGAGAAAAGCCGGCAGTATCGCGCCCTTTGACAATGTGGCCCACCGCTGATGCCCGTCGACGAGGATCGCCCGCGCCTTTTCGTCGTTGGCCGACTTCGCCAGTTCAAGCCTCTTATTGAAGATCTCGCCGAGTTCCTGAGCCTGCGTGAGGCGCAGACGTTCCAAAGCAAACAGGGCGATTCCGGCGTCCGGATCGGTCAGCGCCCGGCGCTCGAGCATGGCGCGAATCTCGGGCTGGTTGTGGCGGCCCAGACGGTCCACGATCACCCGGCGGACCCGCGGATCCGGATCGTTGTCCGCGAGCCGGATCATCTCGGCGACGGTCGCGCTGTCTGTCTTCCGCGCTTTTTGACGGACGGTTTCGAGGTGCTCCTTCGCTGGGCCGGCGGGCGGCTGAAGGAGAAACAGGACGAAAAGTAATGCAGTGGTCATTGAATGCACTCCAACGGTATATGACCGGCTCAATCGCGGATCCGGCCTGAATGGCGGCGGACGCCGGGATCAGTCGCGGCCCAGCTTGGGCGAGCCCGAATCCCGCACGTCCTCCCACCGGAAGATTAGAAAGTTTTTTGGGCCGCTATTCATGGCAACCAGCAGACCGGCGGGGAAGCGGCTGCCCAGTGGTGTTGAAGTGACTTCGATGCCATCGGTCGAATCCGCGCCGCCCCGAACGCGCTTTACGAGTTCGGAATGGTCGTGGGGACCTGCACGTCCACCCTCCCGCTTGTAGATGTGATAATGGCTGTTGCCGACGAGTTGATCCGTGCAGACCACGTATCCTGTCCCATCCCGCCGGGCATAAATTGCGATGCCTTCGCGATCGCCGGCGAATTCAGTCAGACCGAAATGCGCGAGTTCGCGGCCGGCGTCGGGGTGGTCCGGGTCGGCGTGCCATTTGTGGATCCCGCTGCCCTCGTCGGCGTAGTAGACGTAGCCCAGGGCGTCATCAACCGCAACGGCTTCGATCTCAAGGCTTCCGCTGAAGTTGCCGAACCGGCGCACGTAGGTGGCTTTCACTTTGCCGTTGCCATCATCCTCAAGCCGGTACTGCCGCAAGTAGCCCTGCCGCGGTCCGTTCTTCGGAGCGATGATCGCGAAGACTGCCCCGTCGCTGGGACGGCGATACAGGGCGACACCCATGGGTTCTGCCAGTTCCCCGGACTCTCCTTCGAGAACGGGCGCTCCGCCACCCGAGCTAATGTCCGTCAGTGGACCTCCATCGGCTGGGATCCTGAAGATCCGCAGGCGCGACTTCAGCCGCTCCGTGGTGACAGCCACGTCCACGGGTTGGCCCTGGACTATCAGGCCATATTCGATGTCCACGTTGTTGGGCCGGTCGATGCCCGCGATCGTCTGGCGGATCTTGCCATCGAGTCCAAACACCACCAAAGCGCCTGTCGGCGCGGCTACTTTGTTCGTGCCGACGATCAGGCTCTTCTCAGGATCCGAGGCATTGACCCAAATGGCTGGGTCGTCGGGGTCGCCAGTGACGGCTTGGGTCGCCAGTGCAGCCTGTATCGAAACAGATGGCTGGAAGGGCTGCTTGGAGCAACCCCCCAGGATGAGGCAAATCGAAACACAAGCCGCGTAGGGCCACTGCCAACGTGCGAGGCAAGGCATGTCTGTCGTTGCCGGCCAGATCAGAAACTCAACCTGAGGGAAAGTTGCAGTTGCCGCGACGTACCAGTGCCGATTGTGCGGTTCAGGCCGCTGGTGACGATTCCGAAGCTGGCGGGGGAGGTCAGCGTCGTGCCGGGATTACCGGCCTGTGTGCGGTTGAACAGGTTGAAGGTCTCGATGCGGATCATCAGGGACTTCCTTTCAGCAATGGGAATACTGCGTTGAAGGGTGAAGTCCACTTGGGCTAGGCCGGGGCCGACGGCGATGGCGCGGCCGGCATTGCCCCACGTGCCTTTCGCGGGAATCGCGAAGGCGGCGGGGTTCAGCCACTGGGCGAAGGTCGGTCCGCCCGCCGGATAGAGCGAAGCGCCAGCGACGAGATTGGGACGTTGGTTGGAGGTGTTGCCATCGGGTACGTCGGCGCTGCTACGCGAGATGCCGATGGTGAGCATGCGTCCCGTGCGGGCCGTCCAGATACCGCTTGTCCCCCAACCGCCGAGAATCTTGGATGCGACACCGGACTTAAGAAAACGCTGTCCAGCCCCGAAGGGGAGTTGGTAGACCCAGTTGCTGGTGATGGTATGCCGGACATCCTGGCCGCTGTTGCCCCTGTCGCAGGCCCGGCAGAGGGCGATCTGTGGCTGCGAACCCTCGCCGCCGCCGATGCTGTTGTCGTTGATGGAGTGCGACCACATGTACTCGGTTCCCCATGTCAGTCCGCGGCCCACGCGCCGGTGCAGGGAGAGTTGCAGTGCATTGAAGTTGCTGTTGCCGTCGTTATTCTTTTCGTCCATGCGGCCGAAATTTGGCAGCGGTCTGACACGGGTGACGATATCCAGGTTGTTGATGTACTTACGCGTCGTCACCTTGCTGGCCGAACTGCCGACGTAGCCGATCTGAGTCATGAACGAGGCCGGCAGTTGTTGTTGGATGGAGAGTCCCCACTGGGCGCTGTAGAGGTCGCGGCGGTCGCGCTGCAGCGAGCGCGGCGTGATGCCGACCTCCTTCGCCAGCGAAAGGAACGGCGCCACGGGGTAGGACAGCCCTGGCGCTTCCAGCGCGGTCAGAGAGAAGTTCTCCGACATATTATCGAGCGCCGCGTTCTGGTCATCAATCTGGCCGGGACCGTGATAGATGCCGGCACCGGTTCGAATGACGGTCTTGCCGTTCAATGCCTTGGGAGCCCAGGCGATGCCGATGCGCGGGTCGAAGTTATTGCGGTCCGGGAAGTACCAGGGCGTGCCGTGTGGGCAGAACCCGCGGCATTCGAACATATCGAAGACCCTGTAACGGTCATTCGCTTCCCGGTTCACGCCATAGTACTCGTAACGGAGACCGAGGTTCAGCGTTACTAAGGATCCCGTAAGTAAGTGCTATTCCACCCCGACGAGGATGTAATTG
>CAZLDN010000224.1:0-5076 GCA_964558355.1 uncultured Candidatus Solibacter sp. | reverse complement strand
CACAGGCCTGGGCGAAGTGTACATGTTCAAGGTGACGGGCAAGGGGCGTTCGCTGATGGAACTGCGCAGCATCCTCGACTGGGAGATTGCTCCGAAGCTACGCTCCACCCCTGGGATCGTGGAGGTGAATTCCCATGGTGGAGAACTGAAGACCTACGAAGTCACGGTAGACAACGACAAACTCGCCGGCTACCACATCACGCTCCGACGGGTTCTGGAAGCGCTGGAACGAAACAACGCCAACGCTGGCGGCGCCTATCTGGAACGAGTTGAGCAGCAGTCACTAATTCGGGGTGAGGCGCTGATCACAAGCCTTTCGGACGTGGAAAACATCGTGGTTGGCTCATCACCGAACGGCACGCCCATCCTGATCCGGAATCTTGCCGATGTCCGGTTCGCTCCGATGGTGCGCCAGGGGTTCGCCACCCAGGACGGGAAAGGGGAAGTCGTTCTCGGAATCGCCATGATGCTGCTGGGCGAGAACTCGCGAACGGTGGTTGATCGCGTGAAGGTACGTCTCGCAGCGATCGAGAAGACCCTTCCAGCCGGCGTGCGGGTTGAGCCCTTTTATGATCGTACGGATCTGGTGCGAAGGACTATCCAGACCGTCAGCCGCAATCTCGTCGAGGGGGGACTGCTGGTGATCGCGGTTCTTCTGCTCCTACTGGGCAGCTTCAGGGGCGGACTCATCGTCTCTCTGGCCATTCCGCTATCGATGCTGTTTGCATTCACTGGAATGGTGCGGGCAGGGATTTCGGGCAACCTCATGAGCCTCGGCGCGATCGACTTCGGTCTCATCGTCGATGGTTCCGTGGTGATGATGGAGAACATTCTTCGCCGGTTGAGCCACAGGCAAGAGGGGGAGAACGCATTGGATGTCGTGCGGCAGGCAGGCAAGGAAGTGGCCCGCCCGATCTTTTTTGGCGTCGTCATCATATTCCTGGTCTACGTGCCGGTCCTGACGTTGACCGGCGTGGAAGGCAAGATGTTCGATCCGATGGCAATCACAGTACTGTTCGCCGTAGGTGCATCGCTGGTAATCGCGCTCACACTAATGCCAGTGCTTGGGTGGTACGCCTTCCGACGCAAGGCAACAGAGAAGACCACCTGGTTGATGCGCAAGGTGAGCGGCATCTATGGTCCCGTGCTGGACCGCGTTATGCGATTCCCTGTCGCGACGGCGACTGCTGCGGCATTGGTCTTCGTTTTTTCTCTGGGGATCATCCCATTCCTGGGGGCTGAATTCCTCCCGAGGTTGGACGAGGGATCCATTCTGGTGATGATGTACCGCGTTCCGGGCATCTCGATGAATGAGTCGTTGCATGGGAATGAAATCATCGAGACGGTTCTCAAGCGGTTCCCGGAAGTCGACAAAGTAGTGAGTCGTACCGGGCGGCCAGAAGTGGCGGTAGATCCGATGGCGATCGATCAGAGCGACGTCTATGTCATGCTCAAGCCCGTCTCGGAATGGCCGACCGGGAGATCAAAGGATGATCTGGTCACAGCCATGAAACAGGCACTCGAAAAGGAAGCGCCCGGCGCCGCATACGGCTTTCTCCAGCCGATTGAAATGCGGATGCAGGAATTGATGGAGGCTGGGGTCCGTTCCGATATCGCAATCAAGTTGTACGGAGACGATCTCAACGTACTCCGCGAGAAAGCGCAACAGATTGTCAAAGCGGTGGAGAAGGTCCCTGGCGCCGCCGACGTTCGCGCGGAGCGTGTCGCCGGACTCCCGTATCTGCGCATACGCGTGCGGCGCGAGGCCATCGCTCGGCATGGCCTTGATGCTCAAGATGTTTTGAACACGGTAGAGGCGATCGGAGGAAAGGTCGCGGGTCAGGTCGTCGAAGGAAACAAGAGGTTTGCGCTGCAGGTGCGCTTTGCCCCTGATCATCGCGCGACGGTCGAATCAGTCCAGAACCTGTTGGTGGGAGACAGTGAGGGCCATTTCATCCCCCTCGCGCAATTGGCCGACATCTTCGAGGAAGAGGGACCCGCACAGATTAGTCGCGAGAATGCGCAGCGGCGAATCAGCGTTGAAGTCAACGTGCGCGGTCGGGACCTTGCGGGATTTGTCTCCGAGGCGAGACGGGTGTTGGAGGGTAAAGTCAAAATCCCGGAAGGCTATACACTCGATTGGGGCGGCAAGTTCGAGCAACTGGAAAGCGCCGGCCGCAGACTCGCCATCGCCATTCCGATTGCATTGCTGCTCATCTTCGTTCTCCTGTACTTCAATTTTCACGCCGTGTCGCCGGCAGTACTCATCTTCCTGAATGTTCCTTTGGCGGCTACCGGTGGAATCCTAGCCCTTTGGATGCGCGGTATGCCATTCAGCATTTCGGCGGGAGTCGGCTTCATAGCCTTGTTTGGTATCGCGGTCCTGAACGGCATCGTGTTGCTCACCTATATCGCGCAGCTTCGCGAATCCGGTCTGGCTGCGGAGGCCGCCGTGGAACAGGGCGCCAAGACCAGGCTGAGACCAGTATTGATGACTGCGCTTGTCGCGAGCCTGGGATTTCTGCCGATGGCTCTTTCACACGGCGCCGGAGCCGAGGTACAGCGTCCATTGGCTACCGTGGTTATTGGAGGATTGGTAACATCGACGGCCTTGACCCTGCTTGTGTTGCCGACAATCTATTTGTGGATCGAGAGGAGGCGAACTGCCAGTGCCTGATCGCACTCAATTCAAGATTCACGGCATGGACTGTGCCGAAGAAGTGGCAATTCTGCGGCGTGAACTCGGTTCGCTGGTGGGGGGTGAGCAGAACCTGACTTTCGACGTTCTCCAGGGACGGCTGACGGTATCAGGTTCTCGCCCGGACGCCTCGGTGATCATGGACGCTGTCCGACGGACAGGAATGCGCGCCGAACTGTGGCAAGTTGAGAACGCATCAGCGCCAGTCGCATCGCGCGGGTGGGGCGCCAGAACGGTTGTGACTGTCGCGAGCGGCGTGCTGACTGTGGCGGGTCTCGCAGCCCATGCATGGTTGATCGGGGGCGTGGCCGCCGCCCTGGGATCGGAGGGGCTCGGCGCCACCGCAACAATCCCTCTGATTGCCAGGGTGCTCTACATAGGAGCGGTGTTGTCCGGCGCCTGGTTCGTTCTGCCTAAGGCCTGGTACTCACTACGCCGGCTCCGACCGGACATGAACCTGCTAATGACGATCGCCGTACTGGGCGCCATCGGCATCGGGGAATGGTTTGAAGCAGCCACGGTCAGTTTCCTGTTCGCTCTCTCCCTGGCGCTAGAGTCCTGGAGCGTGGGCCGGGCGCGGAGAGCGGTGGAAGCTCTGATGAAGATCGCTCCAGAGACGGTGAGCGTCGTGCTGCCCGATGGAACGACCCAGGCGACGCCCTCGGCGCAAGTTTCGTTGGGCACGGTTTTCCGTGTTCCACCGGGCGAGCGAATCGGCCTGGACGGAACGGTGACTCAAGGCACTACGGAAGTGAACCAGGCACCGATCACCGGGGAGAGTCTGCCTGTGACCAAGGAACCTGGCTGCGTGGTCTTCGCCGGCACGATCAACGGCAACGGCCTGATTGAGGTGCGCTCAACCAAGATCGCATCCGACACAACGCTGGCCCATGTGATTCGCCTGGTCGCGGAAAGCCAGGGACGGCGGGCTCCGGCCGAGCAGTGGGTGAACCGGTTTGCTCAAATCTACACGCCGGCGGTCTTTGCCATGGCAATTCTGGTGGCGGCGATCCCGCCGCTCGTGTTCCAGCAGCCTTGGGGGGCGTGGTTCTACCAAGCGCTGGTTTTGCTTGTCATCGGCTGTCCCTGCGCGCTGGTGATCTCGACGCCGGTCAGCATTGTCGCGGGTCTTGCAGCGGCCGCGCGCAACGGGGTTCTAGTGAAAGGCGGATTAGCCCTCGAACTTCCGGCTCGGCTGAAGGCCATCGCCATGGACAAGACCGGCACGTTAACCGAAGGAAAGCCGGCGGTTGCGAAAGTTGTGGCACTGAATGGGCATACCGAACAGGAGTTGCTGGAACGGGCTGGAGCATTGGAGGCATCGAGTGAGCATCCGCTTGCCCGCGCTATCTGCGAGTACGTGAACAGTCGGGGCTCGAGACCAGAACTAGCGCTGGATTTCACCCTTATCCCTGGCAAGGGCGCGACAGCGCAACTGGACGGCCGGCTGTTTTGGCTTGGCTCTCATCGGTTTCTTGAAGAACGCGGGCAAGAGACTCCGGAAGTCCATTCGCTTCTTGATGAACTGTCAAAGACGGGCCATTCCGTGGTTGTCATCGGCAACGAAACCCACGTGTGCGGGTTTATTGCCCTCGCCGACCGGCTTCGGCCTGGAGTTCGGGAGGTATTGGTGGCGACTCATGCGCTCGGTGTACCGCACGTTGTCATGCTGACGGGCGACACCGAGGGGACGGCTCGCACAATCGCGAAGCAGGCTGGGATCGACGAGGTGCACGCCGAGCTCCTGCCCGCCGATAAGGTCGCCGTGATGGAGTCCCTGGTTCAAAAGTATGGCGTCGTGGCGATGGTCGGCGATGGCGTGAATGACGCTCCGGCCATGGCCCGCTCCAGCCTTGGAATTGCCATGGGCGCGATCGGAAGCGATGCGGCAATCGAAGCCGCTGACATCGCTCTCATGTCGGATGATCTGCACCAGCTACCTTGGCTGATCGCCCACTCCAGGCGGACAGTCTCGATCATTCGGCAGAACATCGCCCTCTCCCTGGCGGTAAAGTTTATCTTCGTCGTGCTGGCCTTCAGCGGGCACGCCTCCCTGTGGGCTGCCATCGCCGCAGACATGGGCGTCTCCCTCCTCGTCATCTTCAACGGGCTACGTCTGTTGAACTCGACGAGCCAGGCCAGAGCGTGACTTCCGTAGAGTCTGCTGGGCGGGTTTCTCTCCAGTCCCGCACGAACAGTGCCCGGTCCGTGGCGAGGCGGTCACCCAGACCCTCTTAGCGACGGGAGCCCCCACCTGGACGGGCTGGCCAGTCACGTGTAGAGTGACGGTCTCATCGTAGTTTCGTCCAATCCACGAGAAGCAGACGCCTGGGCGCAGATGTAGGCCGTCGAGAAACTCCATTAGTTGCCGATCACGC
>CAZLDN010000223.1:0-5093 GCA_964558355.1 uncultured Candidatus Solibacter sp. | reverse complement strand
GGCGACGAAGAGCTACTCCAAGAGGAGATCTGAAGCGTCTGGCGTCAATGTAACGTAGCACCGGGCTGCGGTTTGAGTTTTTGGACACTACGGGATCGTTACGAGGGCCTACCGCTAGGGCGTCTGGGCGGTCGCGGCTTCGAGAGCGCGCCGCCTGAGCCTGGGCGTCGTCCATTCCTTGTACCGCGAGATTTCGCGGGCCAAGCGGAGCTTCTGCTCCACGAACGACGAAGTTGGAACCCGTTGCGAACACGACGGAAGGAGCGGGACCTCGCCGAATCCCAGGCGGTGAAACCCAAACAACGACGCTCGCACCGAAGGCAAAGCGGCACGCAATTCCTCTTCGCTGGCCGCCTCCAAAACCAGCCCCGTGGAGACAACCGCGATCCCATCCCGGTTCAAGGCGATGCGTTCGTCGCTGTAGACCGGTACGACAGACCGCACACGTGACGTCCTCAACGCCGCATTGAGGTACGCGGCGAGATCGGGGTCGCCGTAGAGGATGTAGCTCCTGTCGTTCACGCGGAGCGTATGAAGGCGGTTCAATTCGTCGGCGCAGGAATCCCGTGGCGGCCCCGGTTCCCGCGAAGGAATAGTCAACAACAAAAGCGTCAGAAGAAGCGTGCTCATGGATCCGGCTCCTGAGAACGCTCATCGTCACCCGTCGAGCGCTCTTGAACGAAATTTGGAGCGGATGGTCTTATTGGCGCCGGCGCTGGAGCGTGGGCCGTTCGGGCGGCTCACGTGGGGTGCGGATCCCGGCGCCCTCCTCACGGAAAACGAGGACTTTAGCGTTCCGCGAATCCACAACGTAAATGCGGCCCGCGGCGTCGACGTAAATCGACTCGATGGATTCCATCTGCGCGGGGCCTGGCCCTGTTTGACCGAAAGCGCCGATAACATCCCCCGATTCCGCGAAGGCGAGGATTGTGCGGAACAGGCCATCGCCAGCATAAAAGACGCGCCGGTCGTGGTCGTAGGCGAACGCCCCGACGTTCCGGGCCTGGTCCCACTTCAAGACTCCGAGGAAAGAGCCGGTGGAGGAATACATATGGATCTCGTTCCGCTTTCCGCCGAGGACGTAGGCTTTTCCGCCGGAGACCGCCACCGCGCCGCTCCGGCCGGGCTCCGACGGGACATCCCACCCGCGGAGCCTCTCACCCTCCGCGTTCAGAACGACAAGCTTGCCGCAGGCCTCGTCCAGGACGAAAATCATTTTCCGGTCGCGCGAGACCGCGAGGGCCGTGGGACGTTTCAGCACCAGGCCGGCCTGGCCGCCGGCCAGGAAGCGCGCGAACTTCGCGTCGCGGTCAAAAACGAATATCCTGCCCAGGCACCTATCGGCGACGAAAACAAAGCCCATGGAGTCCGAGTCGATTCCGGCCGGACATTGGAAGTCGAGCTGTCCGGCGCCACCGATTACCTTAAATCGATTGCGGCCGTTGTCGAACATATGGACGGACTTGGTCCCCCGGTCGGTGATCCAGACGCGGCCTTCAGGATCCACGGCAACGGAGTCGGGGACGCGCAGAGGCGGGGCCGGCTTGCCGAAGAGGAGCTTGCCGTACCGCCCGCCAAACCTCTCGGGAGGCCGCACTCCCCCGGAAGATCCCAGCACTCTCAGCAACTCGTACTTCACTGGTTCCCCACCGCGGACGGGCGCGGCCAATACCGGGAGGAGAGTCAGTATCACCAGCCCGTGCCGGAGGTTACCAATGCCAACATGACATTGTGTGGAGCATTCAGGGGGATCGCCAATGGTCTTCAAGGTTAGTAGCTGATAGGGTTGTGATTCTTTCCGTGGCAAGTCATGTAACAGCTGCCCGTTCGGGTTCCGGTGCTGTCGTAGCGCAAAATACCCGACGAAGAAGGCGTGACAATCGCGGTATCGAAATTGATCAGCCACTTGTTGTTTGTGACCGTGCCACCGGCCACGCCATGCGGGTCGTGGCACGTAGTACAGGAAGTCCTTGCGCCATTGATGTGTTTCCTGTGTTTGCTGAAGCTCGTGTCGTTTTGAATGGCGCCCGATATGTCGTGGCATTTGTCGCACAGTGCGTAAGTGCCGGTAAGGCCGCTCGAATAGATCACGCCTCCGCCTCCGGGAGGCTCGGCTTCGAAGCGCCGCTCGAGCAGGTGGGGGTAAGTGGAGCCGTGCGGGCCGTTCGGGCCGGTACCGCCGAATTCCCTATTCTGGTTGTTGTTATGGCAGTCGGTGCAGTAGATTTGCGTCCCCATTGACCGGCCTGCGCCTCCGCTCAATGTGAGCATGTTGGCTCTCAGGCTGGGAACGGAGAGCGCCGAGCGCGTCTGCGTCACGTTATGGTAAGAGACAGCCGAGTTGAAGCGGAGCCTTTCGTCGTAGGAAGTCACCACGCGGACGATCGTCCTCCCGTAAGTGCTATAACCCGCTCCTTGCGGCTTGGTGGTGCTGGAAGAATGGCACTTGAAACAAACCTGATATTGGTTGATCGCCGGCCGCAGGGCGGCCCCGCCATCAAAGCCGCTGGCTCCAAGCAAAGGCGCCCGCACCCCGGGGGGCGTCAGGCTTCCCCCGGTGGCGTTGGCCGCGTGCGGATTGTGACAGTCGGCGCATTCGGCGTGCCTGGCTGAGTTCAACGGCGCCACGCTCTCGGCGGGGTCGTGGGCGCCGGACACGATAATGGCCGGGTGACTGTAAGACTTGGTGAATTCCCCGAGCACGTTGCGCAGAACAGGAGACAGATTCGCGCCAGAGTGGCATGGGCTGCACGCCGCCTCTTCCGATCCCTTCAGTAGCCGCTGTTTCGCGGCAGGGGCCGAGCCGTGGCCCCGATGGCAGTTGCCGCACGCATTCTGCGCCACGTTGGAATACGGCCCGAATGAGCCGCCCGCGGGGACGGTGTTAGTGGAAGTGGAATGCGACGACGATGTCCACCCGTTCAGCCAGTTCGGCTGCGCCCGGGCGGGATCATGACAGGCCAGGCAGATGGCTCCGCCGCTGTTGGAGCGAACCAGAAAATCCTGTGCCACAGCATCGATATTCTGTTTGTGCGGGTCGTGGCAACTGGTGCATTCGGTCCGGCCGTTGGGGAGCTTTACGGCCGGATCCTTGCTGGCGGGAGGTGTTTGGAACAAGGTACTGGCGAGTTGGCCGTCGTTGATCGCCTGGAAGCCAAGCGGGTGGTCGTTGCTCAGATCGGAGGCCAGGTTCGCGGTCGAGCTGAGTGCGCCAGAGGTTGGAATGAGGCCTTTCGCGACGGTTTGGCCAAGGGCGACCGTTCCGTCGTGGCAACTCAGGCAGTTCTTGGAGATCCCGCCCGAAGGCGTCTGGGCGGCTCCGTTGTAAGTACTACTGATGTAGGTATTGTAGGTGGCGGAGGAGAGGGTATGGTCCCAGAGAGGCTTGGTATCGAGATAACTGTTGTGCGGCGTGTGGCAGAAGATGCAGACGTCGGAGGTGGACGAAGTGACGGGTCCTGGGCCGCTGACCGACAGGTTGTGTTTCGAGGTCCGCACGTCGCTCTTGTTCTGCGCATGGGCGGTCACGGCCGCCAGGATAACCCCGACCAGCCAAACCCCGCGCCAGAAACCGCCGCTCATTGCGGCGGCGCGCGTCCTCCGGTTGTCGCAAGGCCGCGGCATTTACTGTTGGCCCACCTTCCGATAGCGGAAGATCTGGATCCGCTTGTTGTACGAGTCCGCCACGTAGATCCGGTCGCGCGGGTCAATGTAGATGCCGGAGGGCAGGACGAATCCTCCCAGCCCGGAGCCCGTGGAGCCGAAGAAGTAGAGCAGTTGCCCCTGCATATTGAAGATCTGAACGGTTTCAAAGAGAGCGTCCACCACGTAGAGGTTTCCGTCGCTGTCCGCCGCGACGCCCTTCGGACGGTTCAGCGTCCCGTTCGAATCGCCCAGTTTCCCGAAGCTGCCTTGGAAACGGCCGTCCAGCCCGAACGACTGGATCCGGAAGTTCATCGCATCGACGACGTAAAGCGCTTCACCGGTCAAGGAGAGCGCGGTCGGGAAGTTGAACTCACCCTGCGCCGTGCCGCGGCGCCCGATGGCCGAGACCAGCGACCCGTCCAGCCCCAACACCAGCACCTGGTGGCGCAACGTGTCCGTTACATACAGCAGACGCCGCCGCTTCTCATAAGCGATGCCCGTGGGACGTAGCAGCTTCACCCCTCCGTCCGGCCCGCCTATTCCTCGCAGAAACTTGCCGTTCTTGTCAAAAACCAGGATACGAGCACGAGCTGAATCGGTCACATAGACGTTATCGGCGGCGGCGGTGGCAACCCCGATCGGGGATTCGAACGGCTCTTTCTTCCCCCCCTTCAGGTAGGAGTATTTCCGCTTTTCGAAGTCGAAGATATGGACTACCTTTTGTCCCGGGTCGGTGACAAGCAGCCTGCCCAGACTATCGGTCGTTACTCCATACGGACGGACTAGACGGGGAACGTCTTCAGCGGGGCCGGCCACGACTTCCAGGAGCTTGCCCCAAATCGACTTGGGCTTGGCGTACTCCCGGACCGAGTCGATCGCCCTCACGTAGTCGATCGTTCCCCGCCCGGTCGATTCACCCCAAGCGGCCGGCGCCAGCGCAGTGGCCGCAACGAAGGCCCAAATCGTCCTGTGAGTGGTCATCATCATTGCGACAACACCGAAAACGGCCGGGCCACGCGGAAATACACCCGGTCGCGGAGCAGACTCGGAGCGCCGAACAGGCTCTGCTCCCACTTGGCATAACCGGCCTCAAATGTGAGCAGCCGGTAACGATAGCTGACCGTCGCCAGGATCTGCCGGAATTCATTGAGTGGTGCGAAGTTCATCTCCTGGTAGACGTGGGTGTAGAGAATGCTGGCTTCGAGGCGGCGGATCGGGGTCGTGCGCGCGATGAACGTCTGGCCGCGTTGGGTGGTATTCACTGTGGGAAGGAATAGGCCCGGCAGAAACACGCCTCCAGTTCCTCCAACCACCCCACCCCCGGCAGCGGCCAGAAGGGAAGTCAGAGTATTTCCGCTGCTATTGTAGCGTGTGTACGATGCCTGGGCGAGGCGGAGTCTTGTCTCATACAAGATGAGCCTGAAGGAATGGGCGATTCTCACACAAGA
>CAZLDN010000222.1:0-5131 GCA_964558355.1 uncultured Candidatus Solibacter sp. | reverse complement strand
CGCGGCCCGCACCGAAAATTTGGATCCCCAGTATTCACCTTTTCGAGCCGGTGGACGATTTGCACAAAGTCTCTAGTTAGTTGCACTTATCTAGGTGTACACTCCCGGTGTACACCCCCGGTGATGAACTGATGGCATTCAAATTGGCATATCCCAACCTGAAGGACTGGCGCCGGCCATACTACGGTGCGAGGGCGATTGATAGGTCATGCCGCAATCACGGCTCGTGCCCGTACTGCCGGGGCAACCGGGAGCATGCCACTCGCCAGCGTGAGGACGAAGCATCGGATGGTTTGGCGGCCTGGGCGACGGACGACCAGACCGTACAGGAGGGTGCGTCGGCATGACGGGCGTCTCGCAGCGGGCATACGCACGGATGCGCGGTGTGTCCATGAGCGCGGTGGTGAAGGCCATCAAAACGAAGCGGATCACGCCGAACGAGGACGGGAGCATCGACCCGGAGCGGGCGAACCAGGAGTGGGAGAGGAACACGTTCGCGGGGCAGACGCTGCACCGGGCGGCCAGACCGCAGGTGGTGCCGTTCAGGACGGCAGCCCCGCCGCGTGGCGGTTCGGGCATGCCGGGATCACCCGAAGTATCGAGCGATCCTATGTCCGCTTACCTGCGGGCTCGCGCAGTGACCGAAACGTTCAAGGCGAAGATGGCGCAGTTGGAGTACGAGGAGCGCGCCGGCAAACTGATCCCGGCGACCAAGGCCGGCGAGTATGCGGCGCATTGGTCCGCGATTGTCGGCGATGCGCTGTCGGCGTTCGCGGATCGCGTGGCGCCGCTGGTAGCCGCCGCGAAGAGCGAAGTGGAGATTCACCGGATACTCGCGGGCGAAACGAACGGGCTGCGCCGGAAGATGGCGAAAGCGATCGCGGACGCCGGCCACTGATGACGGTGCTCTCTATTTGGAGGCTATGAGTCCGCCCAAACAGATCGGCAGGTCAGTTTACTCAAAGATCCGGTCTTCGATCAGCTTCAGGTTGCGGTTGACGTAGAACATATCCGGTTCAGTCCGCGCGGCCCGGACGCGAATTGAGAAGTTCGGGCTGGAAACATCGTGGCTGTCGAATAGCACTAGCCCTAACCCAAGGGCGAGGCACAACGATTCCAACCGCGTCAGATCCTCCGTGGGTGAGGACTTCGGGATGACCAGATAGCACCGATGCGAGAAAAGCCGATAGGCGCACGCTTGGCCAAACGCCGTGATCAGATTCCGGGTGTCGAGCTTGATCTCCGCAGTGATGATCTCCGTTGAGAACTTGACGATATCGCTTTCCCTCGCCTTTCGAATCCCGATCACGTCCGGGGTGCCCCATTTGTCTTGGAAGGCAGAGCCGCCCAGAGGAATGCATCTGGTGCATTCCTCCAGATCTTCGGTCAGGTATTCGGCGAAGCTGGCATAGAAATCTTCTTCTCGAGCGGGAGGGGCTGTGGCCGGAGTTCGGGGGACTGGCGATTCTCCTCCATCCCGATATTTCACGTGCTGGAACAGGCCCTTACCCGGTTTGTAAACCTCCTCCGGCCTGTACTCCGCCAAGCCGACCACGCCACCTCTGATGGTATTGACAGGAATGCCCGGCAACTCGGCTTGTAGGCGCCGAATCAATGCGGAGTGGCGCAACCCGTCCGGCTCCTGGGCGAGCAGTTCGATGGCCTTCTGGACGATTCTGGTCTTCGCAGACAATACACCCTCCTGCCCGGCCCGCCACCTCGATGTCGGTCTCACCAGGAGTCGCAGGGCGGTGATGGACGGCGACAACAATCTCTTATATCACACTCATAGTGTGTAGCGTTCATAGTGGTCATCGCCGGACGATAGCGGGAAGGTGCGAACCTCCGACCCGCGCGTCATCTTCGGCAAGCGCGTCCGCGATCTGCGGACCGAGCGCGGCCTTTCTCAGGAGGGTTTGGCAGAGTTGTCGAACCTGCACCGCAATTACATCGGGGGCGTAGAGCGCGGCGAACGAAACGTCGGTTTGCTCAACATCGTCGCACTGGCCCACGCGCTGGGTGTGAAGCCCATGAAGTTGATGGAGCCGTTCAACTGATCAAAGGGTCATGTGCCCGTCTGGCAGTTCCGTCAGCGCTGCGAACCACGTCACCATGGAAGCGATCATTGACTTCGCGGCTGGCCAGACGTTCGGCGCGTTCTCCTATCCCGACGCAGGCTACGGCAACAAGGGCATCGTCCAGGTCGATGCGGCCGGAGGTCTCGCCGTCGAATCGGGAGTGCTGTCGCTCGCCCCGTCCGGTGCCTCACCTGGCGTCTATCCGAAGGTCACCGTCGACGCCAAGGGCCGCGTGACCGCGGGAGCGAGCCTGACCCCATCGGATCTTCCGACGCACACCCACACCGCCAGCGACATCGTCAGCGGAGAGTTGCCATTCAAGATCCAGCAAGACGGAACCGACGTCGGCATCCGCCGCGCACTGAATCTGATCGAAGGTTCGCGAGTCAACATCAGCGCTGCCGATGATCCCTCCAACGACCGCGTCAGCGTCGTGGTGAGCGCCGAACCGCCGGTCTCGGGCGAAATCACCAACGCCCTCGGCTACGTCCCCGCCAACCGCGCCGGCGAGAATTTCACCGGTCCTATCGACTGCGGCCCCTACCAGACCGTCGGCGGCCCGTTCGAGAACATGGCGAAGTTTTCGGAAGACTTCGCCGCCGCAAGTTGGGACAAAAATGGAGGTTCGTGCTCGGTCACTTCGAACAGCATCATCGCGCCGGACGGCAACCAGACCGCGGACGTGGTCACCGCGGTCACCGACACGCCCGTCATCCAGCAGCAGAGCGCCGGCTTAGCCGACGGAGGCACATACACCTTCTACATCTGGGCGCGCGTCCCCTCCGGCACGCGCAAGGTTTCGCTCGCGATCGTCGACAACGCCTACGCGGCGTACCTCGCCGGGCCGACGCAGGTGACGCTGACAACCTCCTGGCAACGCTTCAGGATCACGGGGACACTGGCGTCGGGCCAGACCGGCCTCTGGATCGTGGTCCGCCAATTCGCCGCCAACGGCGACGACTGGACCACCGGAGACATCCACCTCTGGGGCGCGTGTCTTCAGCAGGGCGACGATCCGAAGAAAGCCTACGCCCGCACCTGGGCGTCGCAAACGACACATGTGCAGGCTGGCCTCGCCGCGGGCCCCACAGAGTAGTGATCGCCGCCTTGGGCAACACCGGCTCACCCTTCAAGATCCACGGCCCCGGCTCCAACCTCCCCGACAGCACCCTCCTCGAACTCACCGCCAATGGCGAACTCATCCTCGCCGGCGGCACCGGTAACGGCTACCGCTTGGCCGAACTCATGCCCGCCACCGGCCCATCCGGATGGGCCGGCGTCATTAAGGTGAAAACCCCCGCCGGCGCAACCGCTGGCTATATCCTGCTCTACTCCAACCCATGAGAATCCCACTCGGCCACGCCGCCCAGCGCGGCTTCGATCGTTACCCGGCCGGCCACGTTGATGAGCTCCTCGACGGCCGTTCTCGACTGCTCGATCAGATCGACCATCGGCAGCAGAAACTGACTGTTGCGGCTCAGGAACTCTGCCAGCTTGCGTTCGTTTGCCTTCCCAGCGGCGGAGATGGTGTGGTAGTTTGGTTTCACGGGCCACCCCTCAAGCCGGGCAGAATATGGAATTAGAGACTGACCGTGTGCGCAAGTTCATTAGATCTGCTGCTTTGCCGCATCTTCGCGGAACAGCCTCACAAGACCAGGACAAGGCTAACAGCCCGTGGTAGAAGTGCCGTTGTCGCCGGCGGCCGAAGCGAAATTGGGCAGCGCGAGGTCAGGCCGCGCGCGACTCGAATTCGCCGTTGTCCGCCATCCATGCCAGATAGATCGCCGCAAACGCGATCCGCACGGCCAAAATCGGATCGAAACCCGTTCCGAGGCTTCTCGGTTTGCCCATTCCGTACTTGGTCCGCATCATCAACCCCAGGTTGAAGCCCGCCGCCTGGATCAAGAGCCGTTTCAGAATGTTGTCCCGGCCCCGCAGGTGCACTCGTCTCATCCCGCCCGTCTCATACATGTGCGCGAAACTCCGCTCCGTCAACTCCGTCCTCAGCTTCTGCAATTGCTTGCCGCGCCGCCCCCCGACTCGCCGCCGGTTCGCGTACACCCGCCGTTGCTCGGTTTCCCGCCCTTGCCATCGCCGCCGCCCTCTGTCCGGTTCCGGAATGTAGGTCCTCACCGACTCGCCATGCATTGCCACCAACGTCGCTCCGCTGTGGTAGCCCTTGTCGGCCACCAACTCCTCCACCCCGCGTTCGTTCACCAGTTTCGCGTTCGTCTGCGCCTCTTTCAGCGTCTCCCGCACCGTCGCCGTATCGCCTTGATCGGCCGCTTGCAGCGTCACCGCCACGATCGCTCCGCTCGCCAGATCCACCGCGTGCTCGGCCTTGTGCGCCAGATGAGTCCGCCCGTCCTTCATCTTCGTGATCCTTGCATCCGGGTCGCTCGGACTCATCCAATCCTTGTTCGACGCCTTCTTCTTCCGCTTCCGGTCCCACCGCGCCAACTGCTCCCGCGTCGGGCTTTCGATCCCCTCGGCCTGCGCCAAGTCCTTCAAATACTCGTCGTACTTCCGGCCGTCGTCCCGCCTCCGGATCGACCGCATCGCCGCGTTGGCCTCCAGCGTCGTCGCGTCGATGGCCACCGTCTGGCCATCCATCAAACCCTTGGCTCCCAGCACTTGCGCCATCCACCGGAACACCGCTTTGTGCGTCTCCACCGAGTACAGCCGCCGCGTGCGCGACACCGTCGAATGATCCGGCGTCTGCTCAGCCAAACCGAAACCCAGAAAATCCCGCAAACTCAGACCCCGGGACCCCGGGACCCCGGGACAGCCTGGAATTTCCAATGAATCCGAGCGGCGCCATGCGGAGTTCATCTCCCGATAATCTCACGCAAGTGATTGATGGACAACGAGCGCCGGCCAAGAAGCGGTTTCATCTCATCGCTCACGCCGGCATCCTCGCCAAGGCAGGGGGACGCTCGACGGCGGGCACGGGTTGCGGGTTTGGCGAAGGGGACGGAGCGCTCCGACGTGTTGGTGAACTTGGCGAGGAACTTCGATCCGATAAGTGGCGTGTTTTCAATGCGGGGTGGGCG
>CAZLDN010000221.1:0-5161 GCA_964558355.1 uncultured Candidatus Solibacter sp. | reverse complement strand
CGAACTTGACAGGAGCGTGCCGCTCCTCTATACTCAAGCTGATTCCAGGGAGTGAGTTTCGATGCTGAAGCGTCTCGCATTCCTCCTTCTCCTCTGCGGCATCGCGGCCGTGGCCCAGGATGCCCGCGGCCGCATCTCCGGGCGGGTCCTCGACCCGGCAGGGGCTGCCGTGCCCAACATTGAAGTCGCCGCGCTCAACCCGGCAACGGGTGTGCGCGCGGTCTCTCGGACCAATGAAGTGGGTGTCTACGAATTGCCGTTTCTGAATCCAGGCATCTACACTCTGTCGGTGGCCGCGCCAGGGTTCCGGTCGTATGAGCGAACGAGTCTGGAAGTGCGCGTCGGGGATCGTCTGACGGTGGACATACCGCTGGAAGTCGGCCAGGTGACCGAATCCGTGACGGTGTCGGGGCAGGCTTCGCTGCTGGAGACGTCGACAGCGAGCGTGGGGCGCGTGGTGGACACCAAGCGGATTCTGGACCTGCCGCTGCCGGGGGGCAACGCGCTGTCGCTGTCGCGTCTCGCGCCGGGTGTCGTAAACCTCGCGGGGCCCAATCACCCGTCTCTCGGTCCGGCGACCGAAGTTCTCAGCTCGCTGTCGATCAACGGCGTGCGTAGCGGCAACATCGAGTTCACCGTCGACGGCACGCCAAGCATGTGGGGCACGAATGCGTCCTACGCCCCGCCTGCGGAGATGGTGGCCGAGTTCAAAGTCCAAACGGCGACCTACGACGCGAGCGCCGGACGCGCGCCGGGCGGCAACGTCAACGTCGTGCTCCGCTCCGGCACCAATCAATTCCACTCAACGCTCTACTTCTTCCACAACAACCAGCACTTGCAGTCGCTTGACCTGTTCCAGCGCCAGAATTACTACAACCCCGCCACCGGACCAATCAACGAGGAGAAAGAGAAGCGCATCAACCCGCTCAACATTCTGAACCGCTATGGCGCCACTTTTTCGGGGCCTGTGCTGCTGCCCAAGGTCTACAACGGACGCAACAAGACGTTCTGGGTCTACTCGTTTGAAGGCCTGACCCGGCCGGGTGTCGAGCGGGGGAACACGTTCTTCACCGTGCCGACGCTTGGCGAGCGCCGCGGCGACTTCTCCGAACTGCTCCGCGTGGGCTCCATCTACCAGCTCTACGATCCGCTGACCACCACGCCCGCCGCCGGGGGCCGCTTCTCCCGGCAGCCGTTCGCTGGCAACCTGGTCCCGCAGGCGCGCCTCGACAAGACGGCGATGGGGTTGCTGCAATACTGGCCCGAGTCCAATACTCAGGGCACCAACGACGGGCGCAACAACTACACCCGCCTGCAGCGTTCCTGGAACGAGTATCGCTCCCACACCGTCAAAGTCGACCACAACTTCAACGAGAAGCACCGGCTCTTCGGCCGTTACAACCAATGGTTCCAACTCTTCACTTCCGGCCAGGTATTTGAAAACATCGCCACGGGCAACGACCGGTTCCGCTACAACTACGGCGGCATGGTCGACGACGTCTACGTTCTCTCGCCGTCGCTGCTGAACAACATCCGCGCCGGCTTCACCCGGATGGAGCAGAGCTTCTTCCCGCTCGCACAGGGCTTTGACATGACCGCGGCGGGCTTCAATCCTGCCCTGCAGAACGCCATCGATCCGCAGGCGCGCACCTTCCCGAATATCGCCCCGGCGGGCTATCAGGCCCTCGGGACCGCCTCGCCGACACGCGCGTTCTCCAACTACTTCACCCTGTCGGACGATCTCAACTGGACCCGCGGCAAGCACACCATGAAGTTCGGCGCCGAGTACCGGCTTTACCGCGAGCACAACTACAACTTCTCGAACATGACGCCGTCCATCTCCTTCACCAACCGCTGGACCGGCGGGCCGCTGGACAACTCCCCCGGCGCACCCATCGGCCAGGGTCTGGCTTCCTTCCTGCTCGGCATCCCTTCAGATGGCCAGGTGAACGTCAACGACTCCTCCGCCGAACAGTCCGCCACCTGGGCTTTCTACATCCAGGACGACTGGCGCATCACGAACACGCTCACTTTGAATCTCGGCCTGCGCTACGACCTCGACTCGCCCATCACCGAACGGTTCAATCGCTCCGTGAGCGGCTTCGACTTCAACACCCCGAACCCGGATTCGGCGCGCACCATCGCCAACTACGCGCGCAATCCCCTGCCCGAGCTGCCGGTTTCGCAGTTCAAAGTCAACGGAGGGCTGCTGTTCGCCGGCGTCAACGGGTTGCCGCGCGAGCTCTGGACGCCGGACAAGAACAACTTCGCCCCGCGCATCGGCATGGCCTGGAACGTTCGCAAGAACACCGTGATCCGCGCCGGCTACGGTCTCTTCTATGTTCCGCTCGGCGCCGACCGCCAGTCGGTCAACCAGTCCGGCTACTCGCTACGCACCTCCCTGGTGCCTTCCACCGACAATGGGCAGACCTACATCGCTTCGCTGTCGAATCCCTTCCCCAGCGGTTGGTTCAATCCGCCGGGGTCGTCGCTGGGCCTCGCCACCGACGCCGGCCGCGGTGTGAGTTTCTTCCGCAATGCCTCGGTCAACGGCTACATGCAGCGCTACTCCTTCGGCATCCAGCAACAACTGCCCAAGGACTTCTTCCTCGACGTCTCTTACATCGCCAACAGAGGTTCGGACCTGGGTGTCACCCGCCAGTACACCCCCATCCCCAACAGCCTGCTTTCCATCCTGCCGACCCGCGACCAGAAGACCATCGACTACCTGACCTCGCAGGTGCCCAACCCCTTCTACCCGCTGCCGGGCACAAACCTTGCCGGCACGACCGTAGCGCGGAGCCAGTTGTTGCGGCCCTATCCGCACTTCACCTCCATCAACGGCAGTGAGCCGCTTGGCGCCTCGTGGTACCACTCGCTCCAGATGGTCTTTGAGCGCCGCTTCCGCCAAGGCTACACCTTCCAGTTCAACTACACCTTCTCGAAGATGATCGAGGCCAACGACTTCCTCAACGGCGGCGACGCCATGCCGAAGCGCGTGATCTCGGATCTGGACCGCACGCACCGCTGGGCGCTGAGCGGGATCTACGAGCTTCCCTTCGGCCCGGGCAAACCCTTCCTCACAAACTCCAACGCCGTCGTGCGGCAATTGACCGCCGGATGGCAGTTGCAGGCGGTCTGGCAGGCGAACACCGGCGCGCCGATGGGCTTCGGCAACGCGCTCCTGCTCACGGGCATCGACGGCGTCGCTCTCTCCGGCGACGCTCAAACACTGGACCGCTGGTTCAACACCAGTTCATTCAACCGCAACCCCGCCGAGCAGTTGGCTTCCAACCTGCAAGCTCTGTCGACACGCTTCTCCAAGGTTCGCTCGCCGGGGGTCGACACCTGGGACATCTCGGCGATCAAGAACTTCTCCCTCGCCGAAAAGTGGAAACTGCAGTTCCGCGCCGAAGCGTTGAATGCCATGAACCACTCGAACCTGGCCGCGCCGAATAACAGCCCGACAAACAGCCTGTTCGGCCGCATCACTTCGACCGTGGGCTTCCCGCGGTATATTCACTTCGGGCTGAAGCTCATCTACTAAGGAGCGCTCAGGTTATGTTGCGTCGCGAATTCCTCGCAGGCCTGGGCGGCGGAGCGCTCTCCGCCGCCCGGCCGAAGAAGACGAATGTCGTTCTGATCCTGGCCGACGACCTCGGCGTCCGCGACCTGGGGTGCTATGGCAACCAGTACTTCGCCACGCCGAACATCGACCGCCTGGCAACGCAGGGGGCGCGCTTCATGGACGCCTATGCGGCCTGCCCAGTCTGTTCGCCGACGCGGGCGAGCATCATGACGGGCCGCTATCCTGTGCGGACGGGCGTGACGGATTGGATCGTAGGAAGGCCCAGTTACGAGCGTGGACCCATTGTCACGCCACGCACGGCAACGCAGCTCAAGCTCGAGGAGACGACCATTCCCGAGCGGTTGAAGCCAGCCGGATACAAGAGCGCGGCTGTCGGCAAGTGGCACCTCGGCGGCAACGGCTTTACGCCTACCGACCAGGGCTTCGACCTCAACGTAGGCGGCAATCACTCAGGCAGCCCGCCGCGATCCAAGACTCCCTACTTCGGACCTTTTGAGCTGCCGAACCTAATGGCGGGTCCGGGAGAGTTCCTCACCGAGCGGCTGTCTCAGGCCGCGTGCGGATTCATCGAACAGAACCGCGACAACCCGTTCTTTCTCTACCTGGCGCACTACACGGTACATCTCCCGCTGAACGCGTGCGAGGCCGATATCGCCCGCCACCGGGAGAAGTCCGGCGGACGCTACAACCCGGTCTACGCGGCCATGGTGGAAAGCCTCGACACCTCGGTCGGCGCGGTGCTCGACTCCATCGACAAGGCGGGCGTGGCGGACCGCACGATGGTCTGCTTCTTCTCCGACAACGGCGGCCTGCGGCACGCAGGCGGCAGCAAGCAGCCGGTGACCGACAACGCGCCGTGGCGCGCGGGCAAGGGCCATCTCTACGAGGGCGGCATCCGCGAGCCTCTGCTCGTGCGCCTGCCTGGGGTTGTGAAGGCGGGCAGCGTGATCTCGACCCCGGTGTCGAGCGTCGACTTCCTGCCCACGTTCTGCGAGCTTGCCGGGCAGCGGGCGGACGGGATGGATGGCGTCAGCCTGCTGCCGCTGCTCAAGGGCGGGAAGCTGAAGGACCGGCCGCTGTTCTGGCACTACCCGCACTACTCGAATCAGGGCGGCGATCCGGGCAGCGCGATCCGCGAGGGCGACTGGAAGCTGATCGAGTTCTACGACCGCCCGCGCCGCGAGCTTTACAACCTGCGCAAGGATCCGAGCGAGACGGTGAACCTGGTCGAGCGCGAATCCGGCGTGGCCAGGAAGCTTTCAGCCAAACTCCAGGCCTGGCTGAGGGAAACCGGGGCGATCATTCCAAGCAAGAACCCGAACGCCGATCCGTCGTGGCCGGGCTGGAACCTCACGGGCGCCGAGAAACCGACGCCGCCGGCGAGCTGAGGAGTGACCTCGTTGGGCTCAGAGGCGCTTGTAATGCGAAGGGGTCACCATGACCTGGGCCAAGGGGTCAGACTGATACGATCGATTGGCGATTTCTTCCAAAGCACCGGTCGGCTCTGCCACTTTCACGATTGTGCCTATCGCAAACCTCGAACTGGATGAGAACATGGAGCTTGCGCTTCAT
>CAZLDN010000220.1:0-5167 GCA_964558355.1 uncultured Candidatus Solibacter sp. | reverse complement strand
GCGATCCGCATGAGTAGGCCGCATCCGGCCGCAGATGAGATTTGCGACAGGCACAGGCGTCCATTTTCGATCCTCTTGCCGGCGCGGGCCTCATGCGAGCCCGTGCCCGGCGACTCTTCACCGTGACTTGGAACAGCGATTCCCGGCGCCGCGCCCAAGCTTACTTTTTGCGGTTCCTGGCCGGCGGCGATACCGAACTCAAGCCCAGCGAGCGAAGTTCCGATTGTGCGCGCCGGCCCAGTTCGCTGTTGGGGCTGGCTTTGACCAGTGCGCGGAACTCCTCGGCGCCGTCGTTGCGCTGGCCGAGTTGGACGAGAGCGCGCCCCTTCATGAAGCGGGCGTCGTTGGTCTTGGGGTTCCTGGGATAGCGTTCGAGAACCATGTCAAAGGCCTTCAGGGCGCTGTCGAAGTCCTTCTTGTTGTAGTAGATCTCGCCGATGTAATACTGCGCTTCGGGCGCGAGATCGGTGCTGCCGTACCACGTCAGATAGTCATTGAACTCACGCAGGGCGAGGTCGCTGTTCGCGCCGGACTTATCACGCAGCGCGTCCTGAAAGAGACCTTCGGCCGTGACCCCTTGCGGCGGCCCGGAGGAGGTGGGAGTGACGGCTGCGCCGGCGGGCGGCGGCGGCGGCGCCTGCATGGTCCGGATGGCGTCGTTCAACTGGGAGACCTGTGAGGAAATCCTCGAGAGTTTGGAGTTCACTTCCGTGACCGATTCACGGACATAGCGGTAGTCCTCGTGCATGCTGTCGATGCGGGAACCGAGTTCCGCCATTGGCTTGACCACGCCGCCTTCGACGCGTGATTTGAGACTGCCGTCGAGTACCGTGACGGCCCGGTTGGTGGCGGCCAACTGATCGAGCATCGTCTTGAGCATGGACTCCATGGCGATCAGACGGTCGTTCTGAGCCTTGAGCGACACCCGCATCTCGTCCTGAAGCAAGGCGATGTCGCGCTGGACCTGGGCGAGTTCCCTCTTGTCGGCGGCATGGACGGGCGCGGCCAGCAGGGCGGCCGCCAGGATCAGGACCAGGGAGTAAGTCGTCTTCATTGATTCTCCTCACAAAGCGGACAGGCGCGAACCACCCCTCTCAGAGCGGCCCGCGCCTTCAATCGAGTCAATGCAACCAGATTACTGAACGCCTACGAAGTGAACCCGGCGGTTCTTCTGGTAGCAGCTCTCACTGGCTTCGGTGCAGGCCGGCTTCTCCTTGCCGTAGCTGATCGGCTTCAACCGGTCGCCGGGCACGCCAACCTGAGTGAGGAATTCGCGGACCGACGAGGCGCGCCGGTCGCCCAGGCCGAGGTTGTATTCGGCCGACCCGCGCTCGTCGCAATGGCCTTCAACGGAGACCACGGCCGACGGGAAGTCGGACAGGATCGCCTTGAGAGCTTCCGCATTGCGCTGCAGCGTGGCCCGGGAGTCTTCGCGGATTTCGCTCTTGTCGTAATCGAAAAAGACATCCTGGATCTCGCGGTTTATCCGCTCTTCGAGGCTGGCCTTCTGCGCCGGGGGCGGAGGAGGCGGAGGAGGCGGAGGAGGCGGCGTGGTGACGGCCACGGTGACGGCGGCGATGGCGTCACCGCCACCGCCCTTGGCGGTCATTCGATACGTGGTGTTGGAGGTCGGATAAACCTGTCTTGACCCGGAGGACGAGACCGTACCGATTCCGTTGTCCACGGTGACTTCGGTCGCATTGGCGACGCTCCATCGCAGTGTCGATGCCTCGCCGCGGACGATCGTTGACGGTTCAGCGGTGAAACTGCTGATAACGGCAGCCGCAGCCTTCACCACCTGCGCAGGAGGCGGAGGAGGCGGAGGCGGCGGAGCCACGACCGGAGTCTTTTTCTTACACCCCGCAGCGAACATCAACAGGCTCGCTGCTAGAAGAGCTGTAGCAATGTGTTTCTGTCTCATGATTATCTATCCCTTGACGTCCAAGTCCTTCCCTGCCGGCTCTTTGTCCGGCCTCAGTCGTTATTTAACCCATACCGGCATGCTGTTGTTTCCGGTTGTGGTCAATTGTCTCACTTCCGTGCCGTCGGCCAGCATGGTGAAGATCTGTGTCGAACCGCTCCGGTTCGAAGAAAACACGATGTGCCGTCCATCGGGCGCCCACGTCGGGTTCTCGTTCCGGCCCGCGCCGTGCGTCAGTTGAACGACTTCGCGAGATGCTACATCCATAATAAAGATATTCCAGTTGCCAGGTGCAAATCCACGGGTCCACTTGAACAGGATGTGCTGCCCATCCGGGTGCCACGCAGGATTGGCGGCCTCGCCTTCACCCGGGGTGAGCCGCGTGACGCCGGCGCCGTCAATATTCATCTTATAGATTTGCTGAGGCCCGCCGCGACCGGAGACGAAGACGACATCCGATCCCGTCTTGGGATTCACCTTTGGCTCGACCTCGATCGCCCGGTTGTCGGAGAGCCGCTTGAGGTCGCTGCCATCCGAGTCCGCGATGTAGATCTGCGAGGAATAGCCGGCAAACGACGAAGCGAAGAGGATCTGCGAGCCGTCCGGCGTAAACGACGGCGTCGCATTCATGGACGCCTGCGGATTGAGGAATCGCAGGAACCGCATCGTCTCCAGCGACATGACTTCGATCCGCGGCTGCCCCTTGGCATATGTGGTGAACGCCAGGCGCTGGCCGTCGGGCGACACTGCCGGCATGGTCGAGATCGACTTGAACTGCGTCAGTTGACGCTCGTTCGCGCCATCGAAGTCCATCGACCAGATCTCTTTCGTCCCCCTGCCTCCGCGGTCGGAGACGAAGTAGATCTTCGACCCGGCCAGCGACGGCACGCCAAACTGGTTCAGGATGTCGGCTGCGTATTCGTGCGCAATCTGCCTCGCGCCCGCCTCGGTGAGCGGGCCGTCGTACAACTTTCTGAACGCCTTCGCGCCGGCGATGTCCGGGACCGTGGTGTTGTACATGTGGCCGAAGGCGATCAGTTGCCCGCCCTGTTCGGCCAGGTAGCCGAAGCCGAGATAGTTGGCGCTCAGAGGCGGTGACGACCAATCGGTCAGACAGCGGCCGTTGCAGTTTGGCGCTTCAGGAGCCGCGCCGCGGCGGGGTTGGGCCGGGGCCGCGGCGGCACGAAGATCGCCTTCCTGCTGCGGCGGGCTGAGCGGGTAGAAACTCTTGGCGGCCATCTCCAACATGCCGGAGCGTTGGATGTCGTCGAAGACCGTCTGGTTGAAGAGCGCCGAGAACGGCGACGCTCCGCCCGCGCCGCGAAAGTCGGGCAAAGCGATCTTGCTCTTCGATCCGCCGGTGATCTTGAGAATGATGTTGCTCTGCTGTTCCTGTGGCCAGGCGGCCGCCGAAAGGGCTAGCGCCAGAAGGATCAATTTCGTCATGGGTCGCTTCATCGTCATCTTTGTAGTTGGAACCAAAATTCAATCGAGGCGGATGAACCGCCATAGGCCGCCGGGAGCGGCTCGAACGGGCCGGCCTGCAGGACCGCCCGTTCGGCCGAGTAGTCGAGTGCACGGTTACCGCTCGACTGAACAACGCGGACGTTCTGAACCTGCCCGTTGCGCAGGATCTCGAAAGTGACAATCGCCGGCGGCAACGTGCGCAGACGCGCATCCACCTGGTCGGTCCGCCACTGCCGTGCGACACGGTCGCGGATCAGCGCCGCATATCCCCGACAGCCAGGCGATGGTGAAGAAGTTAAACGGCACCAGCCCGCACAGCACGAATACGGCGAAGTGGGGAATTGACTGGTTGACAAAAATCCTAGTGAAAACGAACGTCAGTACCCCCATCAGCACCAGTGGATTCAATAGCGACCAGAAAACCCCCAGCGACATGTTGCGGTAGCGGATCTTGAAGTCCTTCTGGATCAGGTTCGGGATGAGGAAGCTGTACTCGCCGTTCCACATAAGAATGAGTGCGCGCGGGACCAAAAAACACAGTTTACCATACCCCGCGACTCTCTCTTTCAACCGCCGCAAGTCGAAAAGCCGAGGCAAGCTGTTCAACCCTCGGGGATCACCTCAAAAGCGGCCAACGAGTGTGAGGCAGGACAAGGGTTGTTATACCGCACCGAAGTCGCCTTCGGCAATTCACTCTCGCGTTTCTGATTGAGGCCAGCCTATACTGACAGCACCTGGGCGGAGGGTACGGCGCCGCAGGGATGCGACCGGAGCGCCGTCCAGGGGCCGGCATGTAGCGGGGCGGCGGCGCCGCCCCGCTCGCCTCATGCTGGCCTCAAAGCGATAAATCCCGGGAGCGCGAGGGCAGCGCCCTCGCATCTGAGGACAGTCTTCTTCCATTTGCGTTCACTCGGCTGCCGCGGTCTTGGTGCGCCAGCTGCGGGGGCCGCATTTGAGCACATGGCCGTGGTGCAGTAGCCGGTCGAGCATGGCGCTGACGGCAGCCACGTCGCACAGCAGTTTGCCCCAGTCCTCGACGGGGCGATTTGACGTAAGCACTGTACTGGCGCGCTCGTAGCGGCGCATGATGATCTCCAGCAGGTCTTCAGCGGCTGTCTGCGGCAGTTTGCGCATGCCGAAGTCGTCGATGATGAGCAGGGCTACGGTGGAGATGGACTCCATGTATTGCTTGCGGGTACCGTCGACAGAGGCGTCGGCCAGTTCTTCCAGCAGGATGTGGGTTTCGCGGTAGATCACCTTGTAGCCCTGCTGGATGGCTGCCTGGCCGATGGCTTGAGCCAGGTGGCTTTTGCCGGCGCCGCCCGGGCCGAGAAACAGGGCATCTTCGCGGCGCTGGATGAAAGCGCCGGTGGCGAGGTCGAACACGAGGCTGCGGTTCATCTTCGGGTTGAAGGCAAAGTCGAAGTTGTCGAGCGTTTTGTGGGCGTCGCGAAAGCCAGCTTGTTTGCGGCGCCTTTCCAGCAGGCGGTCGGAGCGGCGGGTGAGCTCGTCCGAGACCAGGCACGAGACCAGGTCAATGGGCGCCATGGCTTCGGCTTGCGCCTGCCGCAGGCGAATTTCAAGCACATCGGCCACGCCGCCGAGGCGGAGTTGGCGCAGTGCGCGTTCGAGTTCGATGAGGTTCATGTGGGGTTCTCCTGAGTCTTGCTGTCGATCAGATCGCGATAAAGGGTGAGTTGGCGGATGATGGGGTCCACCTGGCGCAGAGTGAGCTGGGGCTTACGTTCCAGCCAGCGGCGGACGAAGCGATAGGGGTTG
>CAZLDN010000219.1:0-5254 GCA_964558355.1 uncultured Candidatus Solibacter sp. | reverse complement strand
GCTGTATCGATGACACTTCCGAGCCGCAGCCAATGCGATAGCCGGACACTACTGAGTCCAACCCTTCCGCATCGGTCTGCCGCTGAATCGTGGGCAGGTCCATCGGATAGCAGGATGTGTGGACCGTAGCGTTGAGCATGACGATGCCCGCCCCGGTCGGCACGCCCTTGACGATCAAACGAAACAGCCGGTAGTAGGCGGTGCCAACGGTCGTTTCCTCCTTGGCGCGCAGGAACAAAGTGATCTGGTGCTTCCACACATCCACGCCACCGAACGAGCCAGGCTGCGTGCCCTGCCAGACGACCATGATCGACGGCGACGCCATCTGGTGCAGCGCGTGCGCGAGGCTCACGTTCTTCGGATACGAGTCGTGGTACGCATAGATCCGGGTGGCGTCGTTGCCCACCTCAGCAACCAGGGCGGGCACGTCGCGCAGCATCGCGACCAGGTTGTTGACGATCTCAGAGGCGTCGATCATAGTTGCTTACCGCCGAGCGCCTTCTCCACCAGTAGCCGGGACTTCAACTCCTGGAGGACGCGGCTTGTGGCATCCACGACAGCCGCCTTGTTCTTCGGCGAGAACACAATCCATGGTTCGATCTTGTTGGTGATCCACGCCTTGATCCTGTCCTTCCGCGTGGAGTTGCTGGCCTTGGCCTTGTTCTCGCTGACCGTCCGGACCTGAAAGTTCTGCAGCATGCCACCGGTGAGCATCAGGTTGCGGCGGTTGCCTTTCCCCATCTTCGTTTTCCGGATCGCGTATCGCTTGGTGAGCGGCTTCGCGGACGAATCGGCCGGACCCTGCGCGGCCGCCAGGCGGTTCTTGACAGCAGCCACTCCGACGCTGCCGATCTTGAACATCTGCTCCTGCCGGAAGTTCAGCCGGTCCAGCCGGATCTGCTTTTTCTGATAGATACGAACAAATGCCATCAAGCCCTCCGCAATCCGAGGTTGTAGCCGCCAGCCTGATCCGCCAGAGTCTGCCACACGATGTACTCAACGCCCTGGATCGTGGCACGATCTCCACGAACCGGGGGCGCAGCGAAGGCGGAAATCGAAAGAGTGAGATGCAGATACACGCCGTCCTGTTGTTGTTCTTCTTCGGTTGCCCGCGTCACCATTCCAGTCAGAGAAAACGGCGGGCCGGACTCCTGCTGATACACCACGGGCTCACCAAACGTCTGCTGGCACGCATCGGTCAGTAGGGCCGCGAAAGTGGACCAGGCGCTCATAGGGGGAAGACTGGGGCGGTCCAGGAAACCGCCCCCGAATGATCAAGCTAAGCGGTGTGGACGCGGTAGGCGATCTTGACGGACATGACCGTGTCCGCGCCTACGTTGCCGGCATACTCGCCGGCGCCCGTGTTGTGCAGCAGCAGTGCCTTGTTGACCGACGCAGAGCTGGCCGCGATCGCGTCGATCTTCGGCAGTGCGTTCGTGATGGTGTTCGCCGCCGCGTCGATGAAGCCGGTTGCTTCGATCGCCTGCGAGACGATGACACCGATTCCGTCCATGTACCGGATGGCCATGTTGGCGGCGGTCTCCGTTAGGACGCTAGAGCCGTAGGTGAGAACCAACACCGCGCTCACGAACTCGAGCACTTTAGTCGCGCCGGGAGCCGCTACCAGGGTCACCGGCGCTGCGCGCATGGCCTTGATCTGGGCGTTGGTCAATGCGACCACGGCGTACTTCAGGATCGAGGCGTCCAGTGGTGCGTTGTAGCCGCTCGAGAGATGGCAGTGGACCGTCGGACTGGGGTTGCCCGCAGCTTCGACGGCGACCGCCACAGGTGTCCCTGTGCTGGTCTTGTTGAGCTCCTTCGCGGAGTCGTCCCAGTACAGAACGTCTCCGGCGCCGATCGCCAGCGCGGAGGTTTTCTTCAGCCAGAATTCGCCTTCGGTCATCAGTTCGACCGAGGCATCGATGAGCGCGTCGAACGAGGCCACACCGAAGAGCGAACCCACCAGGCAACCATCCCCGGAGAGCACTGCGTAAGGCGCGGCGAGGGTGATCGTATCACCCGACTTGATGAAATTGGTCACTGTCTTTTCTCCTTTTCATTTTGGAAGTGCGCGGGCCGGTCACCCGATCAACCCGCGCGCCACTGTTTCACCGCCGCAAACTACGCGGTGTTCTTCTGCAAGCCGCGATGGTCGATCGCCGCGGCAGCAAAATCCAGGCGAGCCTTGATCTCAACGCCGTCCACTTCGAAGCCCTGCCGGGTCTCGATGTAGACACCCTGCTGCCCCTCGAGATAGCAGTACTCGATCGTGTCAATCGTGCTCGGGTCGGCCGCCGTGTACCAGTTGGTGTCGCCAACGCTGGCCACTGCATCGAGGCGCGGCTCGACAATCGGCACCATGGCGCGCACGAAGGCGGGCACATCGGCGGAAGACGCGGTTGCCGCCAGGTTGATCGGATTGGTGATCTGGACAGCAATGCCTTCGAGCGCCGCCGGGATGATCAGGAACTTTGGAATCAGGTTCAGGATCGTGCCCTTGGGTGCAGTCTGCTTGCGCATCGCCTTGCGCGCCGCGGTGATATTGGCCACCGCCGCGAGGGCATTGGTGGCGGTCAGGTTCTTGTGCGTCGCGTGAAACAGAGGCACGCCATCGGCCATGTTCGCGTTCGCCGTGATCACAGCCCACACGGTGTCGCTCTCGAGCGTGGCGGCCGCGATGCCCAACCCGGCGGGAATCCGTGTCAACGCCTGGAGGTCGTCGTTGATGACCACCTTTCTGGTGATCGGGACGATTCCGCCCCAGGTCGTGAGCGCGTAGGACTCCTTGGAGTCGCTCAGGTAGATGCGAACGAACTCCCCGTTTTCGTTGGTCTTCTGCAAGGCGGCGATGTCGCTCAACTGGATGCGATTCACCGGCTTGAAGTCGGCCGCGGTGACTTGCCGGCAGAACGGCACGAAGGTGCGGGGCGCCGCCTCATACGCCTGGCGCAGGGTCTTGTTGGCGACGTTCGCCAGGATGTTGGGGAAGTCGCTGGTGGTCATGGCGCCGTCGAAATACTCGGATGCCCCATTGCGACCCTGGAGCGCAACACGAGCGATCTCGTGCCGGTCCATTCCGCGCGTCTTCACGCCGGCGGCATTCAGACATTCGCGCGCCATGTCCACCAGCGTGAGTCCGGCAAATTCGCGGCCCTTGTCGACCATCTCTCGAGACGCGCGAGGGTTGCCCCTCAGGAGCAACGCTGCCTCCATTCCTTCGCGCCGCTTGTCCACCTCGTCTTTGCCTCCGAACGTGGCGAGCGGGTTAACCGGAAGGGTCGGATGCTTCCGGAATTCGGCATCGAGCTTCGTCATGATGCGCTCACGAGCGGTGTCGACGGACACGCCCTCGTCAATCAGCGATGCAAGGAAGTTCTCCTCCACCTTGAATGGGCCGGTCGCGATCGCGCGAATGGTGCTCGCGCGCAACCGCTCCGTCTTCACCGCCTCGTCGCGCGCGGCGGCGAGCAATACTTCGTTCTGACGGGCCTCAACACCCGCATCCAGCGCGGTCGTTTCCATGTCGGGTTTCTCCTTTGTGTGGGCAGATGCCCGTTGTGTTTCAACTCCACTCGGTTGCGCCGGTGGCGTGCCTGCCGCCGACATGAAATTCGTGTCCGCGTCGGCGGGCACTGTCACCAGAGAGATCTCGAACGGTTCCCAATCCGTCGCGGTGAATTCCCGGCGTTGCTGGCCCTTCGGCGTGGTGTCGACCTTTTTGTAGATCCACATGCCGGGGCTGAGGTTCTGAATAATGCCGCCCTTTACGTCGTTCCAGATCGGCGTCACTGCATCGCGTTTGCTGAACTGGATCGTGGCCAGGCCGGTAGCTTTCTTGGCCCATGCCTTCCGCACCACGCCGAGTTGACTCTCCACCCCGTAGGCGGAATGCGAGTCCAGCACGGGACCGCCGTTGTTCAGGCGATCCATACGGCAGCCTGTCATGTCGAGGATGAGGTCGTACTCCTCGCCAGTGCGCCAGTCGAACCGGGGCGCCTTGGCGCCCGTGTACCAGACCGCGTCAATGGTTCGGGCGTCGTCATTGGCCGACGGCTGAGCGAAGTTAGCCGCCACAGTGAAGCGCTCGACCTGGACCTCCGGGCGTTCCTGTTGAGGCTCGGGTTGCGCCGCGGTGGCGATGACCTCCACCGGAGCGGTCTCCAGCACTGTTCCCGTGATTTCTTCGGGCATAAAAGACTCCTTCTTGTCGCGGTTGATTTACGACCTGTAGCTTCTCGTTGGCGAATCCCACTGCGGCGACAACTCTGCCGCCGCCTTCACCGCCGGCTTGGGCCTGGACGCCGCGGCTGTCGTCTCTCCGCTGTTCGTGGGCTGCTCGACGCCCTTGTCATTCACGTAGCGCGGGTCGCAGTCCAGGATGATTGCGTACTCGTCGAGCACTTCGTTCATCCGCTTGATTTCCTGCAACTGCTTCTCGGGGTCGTAGCCGTTCTGTGCGATCGCCTCGGACAACGTCAGCGTGCCGGTGCGGATGCGCTTCAACTCCGCCATGGCATCCTTCAGCGGATCCACGGATTCGAACTTGGGCGCCGTCCATTGAACGCCATAGTTCGCCTCGGGAATCTTTCCGATGAACACCAAGGTGTCAATGAACCTTCGCCACGTCGGCCGGCAGTACATCGGGATCAGCGTCAACCACCGGAACGCCTCGATGGCGTTGCGGAACCCCAGCATGCCCGCGCGATAAGAGGAATAGTTGACGTTCGACAGATCCCCGGACAGCAACTCATAGGGAACGTCGATGCCGGCGCCGATCCCCTGGAGTTCGGTCATCACGTAGTCGCGGTACCCGCCGGCCGGCGACGGCGCGTTGAACTTGATGTCCTCGCCTGGCTTCAAATACTCGATCATGCCGGGATACATCCGCTCCAGCGTGTTGCCGGTTTTCGGATCGGTGGACTTCGTGCCCAGCGGAAGGCCGCCCGCACCCTCGGGCCGCGTGACGATGCCAGCCAGGCACGCTTCGGTCTTCTTCCGCATGCGCTCCGCGTCCCGGTAATCGTCGAGGTCCCGCATCGCCAGCATGACAGGCGCCAGCCATGGCACGCCGCGCACTTGGCCGGGCCGCAAGATGCAGTAGGTGTGCATCACTTGGGTGGATGGCACCGGCTGGCTCAGAAGTCCGCCGCGCGGACTCAGCATGGAGACGCCGCCCGGGTGATAGTTATATAGCCAGTAACAGTAGTGTCCGGCTATCGCATTGGCTGCGGCTCGGAAGTGTCATCGATACAGC
>CAZLDN010000218.1:0-5318 GCA_964558355.1 uncultured Candidatus Solibacter sp. | reverse complement strand
CTGGTAGCCGACGGCGGAGGGCATGCGCCCAAGCAGCGCCGAGACTTCGGAGCCGGCCTGCGTGAAGCGGAAAATGTTGTCGATGAACAGGAGCACGTCCTGGCCTTCTTCGTCGCGGAAGTACTCGGCGACAGTCAGGCCGGTGAGGCCGACGCGGAGGCGGGCGCCAGGAGGCTCTGTCATCTGGCCGTAGATGAGGGCGACCTTGGACTTGGTCCAGTCAGTCGGATCAAGGATGCCGGATTCCTGCATTTCGAGCCAAAGGTCGTTGCCCTCGCGGGTGCGTTCGCCGACACCGGCGAACACCGAGACGCCGCCGTGGTTCATGGCGATATTGTTGATCAGCTCCATGATGACGACGGTCTTGCCGACACCGGCTCCGCCGAACAGGCCGATCTTGCCGCCGACAAGGTACGGCTCAAGCAGATCGATGACCTTGATGCCGGTTTCAAACATCTTCAAAGATGTTGACTGCTCTTCGAAGGACGGCGCCGAGCGGTGGATGGGGAAGCGCTTCTCGGTATTGACCGGACCCTGCTTGTCCACCGGTTCGCCGAGGACGTTGAGGATGCGGCCCAGGGTCTGCTTGCCCACGGGAACGGTGATCGGGGCGCCCGTGGAGATCGCCTTCATGCCGCGGATCAGCCCGTCGGTCGGCTGAAGTGCAATGCATCGCACCCTGCCTTCGCCAATATGCTGGGCCACCTCGACGATGATGCTGATCGGCGCGGGGACCTCGAAGCCCTCGCTGGTGATGCGTATGGCTGTGTAGATCAGCGGAATCTGATCGATGGTGAATTGAACGTCGACGGCCGGTCCGGCCACCTGAATTACTTTTCCGGCAACTTCGGTCGCGGTGTTGGACATGATGGATCTCTTCTTTTCCTACTCGAGGGCCGAGGCCCCGCTGACAACTTCGATGATTTCTCTCGTGATACTGGCCTGGCGGACCCGGTTCATATAGAGGGTCAGCTTGGCGACCACTTCGGTGGCGTTAGTGGTGGCGGAGTCCATGGCCGTCATGCGCGCGGCATGTTCGGCCGCTGCCGACTCCAGAAACGCCTCGAACACCTGCGCCTCGACATAGCCTGGCAACAGATTCGTCAGGAACTCCACCGGCGGCTGCTCGAGGATGTAATCGCGGCCGCTCCCCGGTTCGCCTGGCAAGGACAGTGGCAGGATCCGCTTGACCTCGACCTGTTGAGTCAGGACGCTCTTGAATTCGTTGTAGATGATGTAGGCCGAGTCAATTTCACCGCTTGTAAAGCGGTCGATCAGCATGTCGGCCAGGGCTTCGGCGTTATCGTAGCTGGCGGCTTGGCTGATGCCGGTGACCTCGCCGCTGATTTTGACGTCTCGGCGGCGGAAAAAGTCGCGGCCCTTGCGGCCGTAAAGCTCCATGGTGACTTCTCTGCCTTCGTTGCCGGCCAGGAACTGCTGAGCGGCCTTGATCAGGTTCGTATTGAAGGACCCGGCCAAACCGCGGTCGGCGGTGACCAGTACGAGTTGAACACGCTTCTCTTCGCGGACCGCTAAAAGGGGGTGAAGCGAGGATGCTTCGGGTCCGGCGGCCGAGGCGACGTTGGCCACCATCTCGTGCAACATCCGGGAGTATGGGCGGGCATTGACGACACGTTCCTGGGCCTTGCGCAGCCGGGCCGTCGCCACCATCTTCATGGCCTTGGTGATCTGCTGCGTGTTCTTGACCGACCGGATGCGCCGTCGGATGTCAATCAGGCTGGGCATCGTGCTTCCTTAAAGCTGCGCCTACTTCTTCTCCGACGCCAGTTCGGCCACGAAGCGCTGCTTGAACTCCTTGAGCATGGCGTCGATTTCGGCTTTGAGGGCGTCGTCGAGGGCCTGCTTCTCCCGAATCTGAGCGAAGATCCGCGGATAGCCGTTCTCGACCGTCCGGTAGAGATCTTCCTCGAACCGTAGGATTACTTCAACAGGCAGGTCGTCCACCCAGCCGTTGGTGCCGGCATAAAGCAGCAAGATCTGCTTTTCGACCGGCAGCGGCTTGTATTGGCTCTGCTTGAGCAGTTCCGTCAAACGGCGGCCACGATTCAATTGGGCTTGGCTGGCCTTGTCGAGGTCGGATCCGAACTGGGCGAAGGCGGCCAGGGCGCGGTACTGGGCGAGGTCGAGACGAAGTGAACCGGCCACCTGCTTCATGGCCTTGATCTGGGCGTTGCCGCCGACGCGGCTGACCGACAGACCCACGTCAACGGCCGGGCGGAAGTTCGAGTTGAACATGTCGCTCTGCAGATAGATCTGGCCGTCGGTGATCGAGATGACGTTGGTGGGAATGTAGGCCGAGACGTCGCCGGCCTGGGTTTCAATGAACGGCAGTGCGGTCAGAGATCCGCCGCCGAGGGCGTCATTCATCTTGGCGGCGCGCTCCAGCAGGCGCGAATGGAGGTAAAAGACGTCGCCGGGGAATGCCTCGCGGCCAGGGGGGCGGCGCAGCAGAAGCGAGATTTCGCGGTAGGCGGCGGCGTGTTTCGAAAGGTCGTCATAAACGCAGAGCGCGTGCTGGCCTCGGTCGCGGAAGAACTCACCCATCGAGCAGCCCGAATAAGGGGCGATGTACTGCATCGGGGCGGGGTCGGATGCGGTGGCGGCGACAACGATGGTGTACTCCATGGCGCCGAAGTCTTCCAGGGTCTTGACCACCTGGGCGACGGTGGACCGCTTCTGGCCGATGGCGACATAGATGCAAATGACGCCCTTGCCCTTCTGGTTGATGATGGTGTCCAGGGCGATGGCAGTCTTGCCGGTCTGGCGGTCGCCAATGATCAATTCACGCTGGCCGCGGCCGATCGGGATCATGGCGTCGATGGCCTTGATGCCGGTCTGGAGGGGCTCCCTCACGGGCTTGCGGTCAATGACGCCGGGGGCGATGCGCTCGATCGGATTGAATTCCGTCGTGTCGATCGGGCCTTTGCCGTCGATGGGCTGCCCAAGGGCGTTGACGACGCGGCCGATCAGGGCTTCGCCGACTGGGACAGACATAATGCGGCCCGTGCGGCGGACTTCGTCGCCTTCCTTGATCTCGGCGAATTCACCGAGCATGACGGCGCCGACCTCGTCCTCGTCCAGATTCTGGGCGATGCCCGAGACGCCGTGGGGGAACTCGATCAGTTCGCCGGCCATCACCTTGGCCAAGCCGTGGACCCGGGCGATGCCGTCGCCGACGCTGACGACGTAGCCGGTTTCGGCCACGTGCATCACCTGGTCGTAATTCTCTATCTCTTCGCGAAGTACCCGCGCAATTTCATCCGCTCGAATCTGGGCCATAGCCTAAACTCTTTCGTCCTTCCGCATACTCTCCGGGCAGGGCTTCCTAGCCGCTCAGCCCTCGCTGGTCAGGCGGTGGCGCAGGCCTTCAAGCTGTCCGCGCACTGAGCCGTCGAAAACCGTCGACCCGATGGTGACGGTGGCGCCGCCCACCAGATCGGGGTTCACTGAATAATCCGCAGCCACGCGCTTGCCGGTGGCCGAGCGCAAATGCTCCGTCAATGCCTCCTGCTGGCCGCTGTCGAGAGGGCGGGCCGACGCCACCCTGGCGCGCAGGATGCCCAGCCGCTGATCCGTCTGCTCGCGGAACATGGCGCAGATGTTCTCCATCAGAGGGACGCGGCGGCGGTCCTTTACCAGGCTCAGGAAGTTGACCACCACTGGGCTCAGGCCGAGCAGTTTTGCGATGCCCTCCAACGCCTTGCGTTTGCTCCCGGCGCCGATGGCCGGCGTCATCAGGACCTCGCGAAGTTCGGGCGAGACGGCCAGCGCGTCACGAAAGCTCTCCAGTTGGGCCTGGACCTCGGAGGCTGAAACCCGGGAACCCTCCTTCAAAACGACATCGAGCAGGGCCTTGGCATACTGATTTGCGACTGCGATGGACATGAATTGAAAAAGCCTCCGGCTAATTTTTCTCCACCACGTCAGGGGTGAGCCCAGAGATGAAACGCGAGACGAGCGCCGCCTGGAGTGAGTCGTCCATGCGGCTTTGAATCTTCCGCTTCGCCAGGTCGAGAGCCAGATCGGCCGAATACTGTTTCAGCTCCTGGCGGGCGGCCTTGGCCATGGACGAGATCTCCATCCCGGCGGAGCGCTCGATCTTTTCCAACATCTCCTTCGTCGCGCGGTTGAATCGATCCGATTCGGATTCCATCTCAACCCGGGCATTGTCTCGAAGCGCGGCGACATCGCGGTCGAGTCCGGCCATCCGGCCGTCGATCTCAGCGGCCTGCGCGGCCGCTTCTTCGGCCCGGCGTTCGGCCTGGGCCATCCCATCGAGGATCTGCTTCTGCTGCGAGCGGAAGGCGGGGAAGAGCGCTTTCACCACGATGAAACCGATGCCGGCCGCGAGAATGGCGAAATTGACTAACTTGTATTGGAGGTTGGGGTCTCCCCCGCCGTGGCCTGCGGCTTCGGAGGCCTGAGCGGCGCCGGAGAGCAACGCGAGAGTGACTGTGGACCTGAGAATGGAGGGCATCAACGATCAGTTCCTCCCGGCGAGTACGGCGGTCGCGATCTTATCGGCAAGACGATCGGCCTCGACGGCCAGGCCGGCGCGAGCTTGCGCGACCTCGGCTTCGATGCCAGTGCGCGCCGCGGAGACCTGCTCGTTGACCCTTGCCCTGGCTTGGCCGGCAGCTTCAGACTGCTGGGCCGCAAACTGGCGGCGGGCCGTATCCTGTTCCTTATAGATATCGGCGCGGGACTGGCTCAGGGCCTGTTCATAGGCATCCATCTTTCCCGCTGCCTGGCGAACGATCGCCTCCGCGGCCTCGACGGCGCCCTGGGTCTTCTTCCGGCGTTCTTCGAGTACCCTCTCCAAAGGCTTGAAGAGGACCTTCTTCAGGTATAAATGGAGAAGGACGAAGAGGATGAATGCGGGGACCGCACGAACGATGATGTCCCCGAGCTGGCGAAAAAGTTGTTCCATGGATGTCGCTTGCGCCTGAAACGGCGTTCCGGCGAACAGGCGGGCGAACGGCTACACGCACACCCGCATTCAAAGTATCACAACATCCAAAACCCGCGCAATCGCCATCGGCGCAGCAGGGGTCGGGGGGAGCAACCAATTGAAACATAGTGATTTATGCATGTATTAGTGCGGCGTGTGGCTGCCGGTGCTCCGCCGGACGCATATGACGGGTTGGGCGGATTGGGTGGTGGAGGGTTCGTTTGGTCGCCGAGCTCAAGGCGCGGCGGACACGTGCCAGTGGGTGTCAATTTGTGATATTTGCTGGAGCAGAGCATATTCTCATCGAAGGATGAGCCTGAAGGGGAGTGATGGTGGGCGGGGCTCC
>CAZLDN010000217.1:0-5368 GCA_964558355.1 uncultured Candidatus Solibacter sp. | reverse complement strand
CCTGTGAAGCCTGCCCCACTAAGTGACTGCTATTGCCCGGTGCGGTAGCTTGCGGCGAGTTGGTCGCCGGTCTGGGGCGTGGACACGCTGAGAAACGTGATGGCGTTGCCGTTCAATACATAGTCGATTGACGGCCGTTGCAGGACGCCGTTGCGGAACAGGTGCAGGCTGGATGCCGGGCTTGGCGCCTGGTTGAGCGTGAAGATCAGGTTGACGCCGTTGACGACGCCCACGGGCGTTTCCATGTCCACGAAGACGGGCATGAATTGGGTTGATCCGCAGGGGCCGGAGGTGCCATCGACGCGGATGCAGTCGGTGGGGATGCCAGAGGCTCCGGCGACATCGCCGTTTGAGTCGATCACGGCGGCGCGGCCAGCGCGGTAGGCGAGGGCCTTAAGAGGCCGCTCGACGAGAGCTTCAGCCAAGCCGGTGACATCGCCGATCTGGATGAGGGTGGAAGGCGGCAGGACGGCGGAGCCGGGCGGCGCTTCAAGCCGGACGTAGCGGACCTGCAAGGGCAGGTCGCTAGGCGGGACGGCCCATGCCTCGGTGAACTGGGTTTTGCCGTCGGCGTTGAAGCGGACGGCGTAGTAGGCGCCCGAGGAGGCGTTGGTGGTGGGCACCAGACGGGTGTTCAGAACACCGCCATTGATCTGGATGGTGACCGAGTTCTGAGGGATGTTGGATCCGTCGGAGGCGACGAAGGACCGCCACGATATGACAGCCGATCCCGAAAACGGCGTTCCGTCCGCCTTGTAGAGTTTGTCTTGAACCAAGGTCAACGGTGGGGCCGCCTGGGCGCCCGCCGCGAAAATAACGGCCAGCGCCAGGCCGGCCAGAATTCTGTGTTTGCTTGTCATGCGAGTCGGCTTCCTTTTCCTATTCCGCGGACGTGGTCGCACATCCGCCGCCGACACAAAGATATTCAGGGTGGTTTTACAGTTTGGGTCCGGTTTCGGCCGCAGAGAGAGTCAACTGACTGTATTTCAATGAGTTGCCTCTTGAGAAAGAAATTTCTTAAGCGCGTGACTGCGTTTCCGGATCAGCCCAAAACGCCTTGTTTTGTGATGCGCTCGGCGTTTAGATAAGGCCGGAGCGCCTCTGGGATGAGGACAGTGCCGTCGGATTGCAGGTAGTTTTCGACGATGGCGACCCAGGTGCGGCCGATGGCGAGGCCGCTGCCGTTGAGGGTGTGGAGCGGCTCGCTTTTCTTGCCGGTTTTGACGCGGATGGCGGCGCGGCGGGCCTGGAAGGCTTCAAAGTTCGAGCAGGAACTGATTTCTTTATAGGCGTTCTGGCTGGGCATCCAGACTTCGAGGTCGTAGGTCTTGGCGGAGGAGAAGCCCATGTCGCCGGTGGAGAGAACGACGCGGCGGTAGGGCAGGCCGAGGCGTTCGAGGACGGTTTCAGCGCTGCGGGTGAGGTGTTCGTGCTCTTCGTAGCTGGATTCGGGGGTGGTGAAGTTGACCAGTTCCACCTTCTGGAACTGGTGCTGGCGGATGATGCCGCGGACGTCGCGGCCGTAGGCTCCGGCTTCGCTGCGGAAGCAGGGGGTGTAGGCGCAGAGGCGGATGGGCAGTTTGTCGGCGTCGAGCGTCTCATCGCGGAAGAGGTTGGTGACGGGGACCTCGGCGGTGGGGATCAGCCAGAAGTCGAACTTCTCGATCTTGAAAAGGTCGCCGGCGAACTTGGGCAACTGGCCTGTACCGAACAGGCTGGCCGAGTTGACCATGAAGGGCGGCAGGACCTCGGTGTAGCCATGCTCGCGGGTATGGAGGTCGAGCATGAAGTTGATCAGCGAGCGTTCGAGTTTCGCGCCCTGGCCGAAGTAGACGGCGAAGCGCGCGCCGGTGATTTTGGCGGCGCGTTCGAAGTCGAGGATGCCGAGATCGGGGCCAATATCCCAATGCGGCTTTGGATCGAAGTCGAACTTGCGGGGCTCGCCCCATTTTTTGATTTCGACGTTGGCGGTTTCATCCTTGCCCGTGGGGACGCTTTCGTGGGGCAGGTTGGGGATGGAGGCGAGATGCTGGCGGAATTCGTCGTCGAGTTGATTGGATTGCTCGCGGAGGGCGGTGATGCGGTCGCCGATGGCGCGGACGCGCGCCTGCAACTCTTCGGTGTCTTCGCCGGCTTTCTTGCGCTTCCCGATTTCGATACTCTCGGCGTTGCGCTGGGCACTGAGCGTTTCGACCTCGGTGAGGGCGGCTCGGCGGCGTGCGTCGATGCCTTTGAAGTCCTCGACATCGAGCGTGTAGCCGCGGTCGGCGAGGCGCGCGGCCACTGCGTCAAGGTTGGCCCGGAAGAAGGAAAGATCGTACATAGTGGCTCGGGAAACTCCATTGTAGCGGAGGGTGGGCGCGGGCGACGGTTTCAGGGCTACATGCCCATTCTGGCCATGTAGATGGTGCGGTGGCCGCGCCGGACCAGGGCATCGTTACCGAAGAAGGCGACGGCGTCTCGGGATCGGATGCGGTCGAATCCGGCGCGGGTGAGGGCGGCGCGGATCTCGTCATCTTCCCAACAGACCTCTTCGACGCGTTCGCTGTGGCGTTCCCAGTGGCAGCCATTCTTGATGAAGAACTCGGCCGTGGTCCAGGCCTTGCCGCTGCGCAGGTCGAAATCGCCGTGCATGACCAGCGCCAGACCTGGACGTTCGACCCACCATGTCAGCGGCCAGACTTCCTCGAACGCCAGGCGGGTGTTGACGTCGAAATAGAAGTGGCCGCCGGGCTTGAGCGCGCGGGCCGCGGCCTTGGCGACGAGCGCGAGGTCGGTCTTGCGGGGGACGTGGTTGAGGGCGTCGAACTCGCAGGTGATCAGATCGACCTTTTCGGGGAGGCGGAAGCGGCGCATGTCCGCTTCGATCACTTTGATCTCGACGTGTTCTCGAAGCGCCTTCTTTCGCGCCAGTTCGCACATCGAGGGCGACAGGTCGACGGCGTAGACCTTCAAGCCGCGCCTGGCGAAGTCGATCGCGGTGGCGCCGGTGCCGCAGGCCAGGTCGCAGCAGGACTTGGCGCGCTTGACGATCGCGCCAAGCATTCGCGCGCGCGCCTCCTCGCGCCACGGGTTTGCGAAGACGAAGATCTCGTCGTAGTGTTCGGCCAGGAGATTGTAATGGCCGGTGACCGGGTAGACCATCGCCAACGCCTCCTTATCTGAATCGCAGCATACTCCGATCGGCGCCCGGGATCACCCGTTCCGGCGAAGCTTGCGCCGCCCGTCCTGTGTCATCAGCTAAACTGGACAATTCGGACCAGCTGGGCATGGCCACCGTGAAACACGTGCCGGATACCGTTGCGAACAGCCGTTACCGCGGCCTGTCGCGCGAGACGCTGATCGCGGCCTACCGCAACATGCGGATGTCGCGGAGGCTGGACGACCGCGAGGTCCTGCTCAAGCGCCAGAACCGGATTTTTTTTCAAGTCTCCGCCGCGGGCCATGAAGCGATCCAGACCGCCGCGGGCATGATGATGAGGCCGGGACACGACTGGTTCCACCTCTATTACCGCGACCGGGCGCTGGCACTGGCCCTCGGCATCACGCCCGAGATGATGCTGTTGCAGAGCGTGGGAGCGGCGGCCGATACGCAGTCGGGCGGGCGGCAGATGCCGTCACACTGGTCCAGCCCGCCGCTGCATATCTTCACGGGTTCGTCGCCGACGGGATCGCAGTTTCTGCACGCGGTGGGATGCGCCGAGGCGTCGGTCTATTTGAAACCGGACGCGGGCGAGATCACGCTGGTGACGACGGGCGAGGGCGCGACGAGCGAGGGCGAGTTCTGGGAGTCGATCAACGCGGCGTGTTTGAGGCGGTTGCCGCTGCTCTATGTCGTCGAAGACAACCATTACGCCATCAGCGTGCCGGTTGAGTACCAGACGCCGGGCGGAAAGATCTCGGCGCTATTGAGCGGATTTCCGTCGCTGCATGTCGCCGAGTGCGACGGGTCGGACTTCATGGATTCCGTGGCCGCGATTCAGGACGCCATGGCGCACATCCAGGCCGGACACGGGCCGGCGCTGGTTCATGCGCATTGCACGCGGCCCTATTCGCACTCACTTTCAGACGACGAGTCGTTCTATAAGACGAAGGCCGAGCGCGATGCCGAGGCAGGGCGGGACCCGGTTGAGACGTTTCCCCGCTGGCTGATCTCCGAGGGGCTGCTCGATCCGTTTGCCCAGGAGCGGATCCAGAACGAGATTGATCACGAGATTCATGACATCACCGAACGTGTGCTGCGCGAGTCTGCGCCGGAGAAGTCGACGGCATTGCGCTACTTGTACAGTCCGGACATCGATCCAACTTCGGCCGCGTTCGAAGCCGCACCGGCGTTGGATGGCGAACCGCGCACGATGATCGACTCGATCAATCGAACACTTGACGAGGAGATGGCGCGCAACCCCAACATGGTGGTCTTTGGCGAGGATGTGGCCGACTGCTCGAACGACGCGCATCTCGGCCAGGTGAAGGGCAAGGGCGGGGTCTTTAAGGCGACAATCGGATTGCAGGCCAAGCATGGGTCGCGACGCTGCTTCAACGCGCCGATCGCCGAAGCGGCCATCGTGGGCCGTGCGCTGGGCATGGCTTCGCGGGGGATGAAGCCTGTCGTCGAGATTCAATTCTTCGATTACATCTGGCCTGCGATGATGCAGATTCGCGACGAGTTGGCCAACATCCGGTGGCGATCGAATAACGGCTGGTCGGCGCCAATGGTGATTCGCGCACCGATCGGCGGTTATCTGAACGGCGGCTCGATCTATCATTCGCAATCGGGCGAAGTGGCATTCACGCACATCCCCGGATTGCGCGTCGTCATGCCATCGAATGCACTGGATGCCTGCGGTTTGTTGCGCACGGCGATCCGTTGCGACGACCCGGTGCTGTTCCTCGAGCACAAGCGCTTGTACCGCGAGCCATACAACCGGTCGCCGCATCCGGGATCCGATTTCACGATTCCGTTCGGCCGTGCGCGCGTGGTCAAGCCGGGCGACAACCTGACGATCATCACCTATGGCATGACCGTGCAGAAGTCGCTTTTCGCGGCATCGCAGATTGAGCGCACCCGGCCCGGCGTGTCGATCGAGATCCTGGATTTGCGGTCCCTGGCTCCTTTCGACATGGACGCCATCGCGGCGTCAGTGAGCAAGACATCGCGCGCGCTGATCGTGCATGAGGACACGCTGAGCTTCGGCTATGGGGCGGAGATCGCGGCGCGGATTGCGTCGGATCTGTTTGATTCGCTCGACGCGCCCGTGCGGCGGGTGGCGGCGCTGGATACGTGGGTAGGTTATGCGCCGGATCTCGAAGATGCCATCCTGCCCCAAACGGGCGATATCCAGGCGGCGGCGGAAGAACTGCTCTCCTG
>CAZLDN010000216.1:0-5426 GCA_964558355.1 uncultured Candidatus Solibacter sp. | reverse complement strand
ATCACGTTGCCGGGGAAGGGCTGCCTGAGGTAGAGGCCACCTGATGTGCAAGTGACGCCGGGCGTCGTGCAAGGTACGGACGTCAGCTGATCGTAAACCTGGATTGGACCGCTTTGCCCCTTGGGGGTGAAGTTGAAGTTGCCCGTGCGGACTTCCGCATTGGGTACGTCGCTCACCAATGGGAAGGGTAGTCTGGAACGCCAGCCTTCCATGCTTCCGAAGATGAAGTCACGGTTCTTTCGTATGGGACCACCGATGACCCCGCTGAACTGGTTCGCGTTGCGGAAGCCGCGGGGCTGGCCGCCAGCATTGTTTTGTCTATAGTTGGCATCTAGGACCCGGTTGCGCCAGAAGTTGACCACGGATCCGTGCCAGGCGTTGGTGCCGCTACGAAGCGTTGTGCTGACGTGCCCCCCGCCCGAACGTCCGTACTGCGAATCGTACGTGTTCACCATGACCTTCATTTCCTCTACGGCGTCCACATTCGGAAGCACGTTGAAGGTGCCTTCGGTCGAAATTGGGGCGCCGTTCAGCAGAAACTGGTTGGTGCCTGTGCGGCCACCGTTCACCGTGAATTCACCGTCCATGGCCCAAGCGCTATTGGCAGAGAAGCCCGTTGGCCCGAAAGATCGCCGCGTCCACATCACGCCAGGCGAGAGTGTCATCAGCATAAATACAGTGCGCCCGGCAATCGGCAGTTCCGACATCTTCACCTGGTCGAACACTAGGCCGCGGGATGCGGTCGCCGTCTCGACCAGTTCCTGCTGGCCTACGACGGTGATCGACTCAGTCACCTGGCCGACCTCCATGGTGATTGGCAGGTTCAGCCTCTGGGCCATCTGCAAGACGATGCCAGACCGCCGGACCATCGAGAATCCCGCCGCCGTGATCGTAACGGTGTAGCGTCCTGGCTCCAAACCAACTAGTGTGTACATGCCTTCTGCGTTTGTGGCAGTGCTCCTGCTCACGTTCGTATCGTCATGGGTGGCATTGACAATCGCATTGGCGATCGGGGCTTTGGATGGATCCACAACAAGCCCGACTATGTTTGCTCTGAAGTCTTGAGCATAGGCTGCCGCCCCGCAGAAGAGCAGACACGCAATTGTGAATCGCGAAAATGCATTCATCGCCTTTCTCCTTTTTCTCCTTCGATCAAACCGCTCCTCGAAGCACTGTTGGTGTCGATCTTTGTCGACCCACACCAAGAACCGCTCCCAAAAGGACCTAAAGAGCCGTAGCTCCCCGTCACTTCCCGCCGCAACACCTGCCGAACCTGCGGCGGCCAACTTCCGAACAACGCCGAAGCATCAAATGTCCCACTCTTTCCGCCAGGCAACCAGCCGCTTCTCCATCCACGCGATGTTGCCCATGTGGCAGGCCATCGCCCCGAAATGCCCTTGCTCAACGGTGGCGTTTGGGTCTTTACGGCTGCGGATGCAGTCGATCCAGTTCTGCATGTGCTGGTCCCGGACACCCTTGGCGGTGATTGCTCCGGCCATGTCCCTCGCTCCTGCCGGGAGGAAGCGGTAGCCGGAGCGAAAAATGTGCAGTCGTCCGCCGCTGCCCAGGAACACAATGTCTGCGCTCTCAGCTCCGACTCGGTCGGTCACGCTCGCCTCAAAGGTGACCGTCATTTTCTCCGGGTACTCGGCAATCAGGTTCACATTGTCAGGCGTGTCCCGCCCGTCATTGAATTCGTAGATCCCACCCAATGTGGCCACCGAAGACGGCCGCGTGATACCGAGGAACCACTGAACCACGTCCACCATGTGCACGAAGAGACCACCTGTTTGCCCGCAGCACAAATCCATGTAAGAAAAGCGGTTGAAGTAGCGCTTTGGGTCCCAGGGAATCTTAGGAAGAGAACCAAGGCAGGCGTCCCAGTCCAACCCTTGCGGCTTGCGCTCCATCCCGGGAGGAGGAGCGAGGCGATAGCCGCTGTTGTCGTTCCAGATTGTCCGCACCATGTGAACGCGACCGATCTGGCCGCTATCTATAAACCGTTGCTTAGCTTCGAGGAAGTGCTCTGTGCTGCGCTGCTGTACGCCCGTCTGCAATACCCGTCGGTGTTCGCGTACCGCTTTCACCAGCGGCAATCCCTGCAATGGCTGCGAAGTCATCGGTTTTTCGACATAGACGTCCTTGCCGGCGCGGCACGCGTCAGCACTGATTTGCGCGTGCGTGTTGTCCCATGTCGCCACGATCACGCCGTCGATGTCTTTGCGACCGAGCAGAGCGCGGTACTCGGAGTACTTCTCGGTGTCCGGCCCTGTTATCCCGAGAGCCTTGTCGCGTCGCTGGTCCCAGGCATCACAAACGGCTACCCATTGGACGTTCGGACATTTGTTGGCTTCCCGCATCAGATATGACCCGCGGCCGCCTGTGCCGACGATACCAATCCTCACGCGGTCGTTGGCGCCCAGGACGCGCGAGGCGGAAAGCGCCGTGGCGGCGGAGAAGAGGGCGCGACGCGACGGGCTCATCAAGCCACCCCCGGTCCGTTCTTCGCCGCCATGGGCTGCGAGGCCAGAATACCGTTCAGGTGCGCAAGGCTAGCGACCGCCTGTTTCGGTGTGCCACACTCCACCGACAATACCCCGGCCCAGTTCGCATCCTGGAGGATTCCGACGACCTTCACCCAGTCGATCACTCCTTCGCCGCAGGCGCAGCCCACCGGCGTACCGGTGACTTTGCCTTGCTCGTCCTCAGCCTGCCTGACTGAAATGTCCTTGGCATGCAAATGCACTAGCAGGGGTAGCGAAGCCTTCAGCCCTTCGTAAGGGTCCTCACCTCCAAGGAACCCGTTGCCCGTGTCGTAGTTGATCTTCAGCATCGGCGAGTCCACCAGCGTGGCGATCCTCAGCAGTCCCTTCGTCTTCGTGGTGATGCTCTGGTGGGGCTCGATAGCGACGTAGATTCCATAACGCTCGGCCACTTGAAGCACCTTCTTGAGCGTGTATCGCATCACCTGAAAACACTCCTCGTCATCCAGCCAGCCCGGACGGATCCCTTCGTCAGTGTTGACCACCGGCGCGCCGATCGCCGCCGCGAGTCGGACGGCCTTCTCCAGACACGGCACGCTGATCTCGGGCCTCATCAAAGGCATGTGAGCACTCAGGCCGGAGGCGAGCACACCGTGCCGCTCCAGTATGTCCTTCATCTCCAAAGGATCGTTGTCCATCGAGAAGGAATGAAAGTAGCCGGCTTCGCTCAACAGCTCCCGCCCGTTGTGTACCATCGGCTCAACATACTTGTAGCCCAACTCGGCGGCGCGGGCGACTCCTTCGGCGAATGACTTGTCCTCACAACGGATGAATTCCAGGTTTAGGCCTACTTCTATGCTCACTGGGATTTGCTCCTTTCCGTTGTTTGGAGTCTATGCTCGTGATAAGATCCTGTCTACCGATTTCCTTCGACCGAAGAATATTGAACGGAGGTGTTATGCGCACACCTGTCCCAACCTTTCACGATGATCAGGGGGTCTTCCTCGCTGACAGTTGCCAACCTCTCGTTGAAGCTTCCGCACGTGGAGCGGTTCGGCTCGAGGCGCTCGTCCACGGGCACTATCCTGGCTGCCAACTCCCAAGCAATATTCTCCCCGGACTAAAAACTGCTGGGTTCTGGGATGCGCTCGGCCCTCAGGATTGGGGTCTACCCTGGCATCGCAACGAAGGCATCGAACTTTGTTTCCTTGAGAGCGGGTCGGTGACCTTCTCGACGGACGAGTCGGAGTGGACGCTGCATCCCGATAACATGACCATCACGCGCCCGTGGCAACGGCATTGTGTCGGCAACCCGAACATTGGTGCGTGCAGGCTCCACTGGGTCATTATCGACTTGAAGGTTCGCCGGCCAAATCAGGAATGGAAATGGCCGCCTTGGTTGGTACTCAGCTCTGATGATCTCGCCGAGCTTTCAAACATACTGCGCCATACCGAAAGGATTGTGTGGCACGCATCTTCAGACTTGCGACGGTGTTTCCAGTCTGTCGCACAGGCTGTCCAGGACTCCCCAAATGGATCTTCCGTCTCCGCGCTTACCGTGCGACTCAACGAACTGCTCCTTCTTCTGCTACTACTAGTCCGGCGGCAGGAATTACGATTGGATGAGGGTTTGTCCTCCACACGCAGAACAGTTGAGCTGTTTCTCAAGGAGCTAAGCAGGGACCGCGAACAGCTAGTATCGCCGTGGACAGTCGAGCAGATGGCGGCCTCGTGTGGCCTCAGAGTCACACAATTCGTTCATCACGTCCGTTGTTTAACGAACATGACCCCGATGCACTACTTGAGTCACTGCAGATTGGATTATGCGGCAGGATTGCTGCTCGAATATCCCAAAAGAAGCGTGACGGACATCTCGCTAGATTGTGGATTCTCGAGCAGTCAGTACTTCGCTACCGTCTTTGGCGCACGCTTTGAGTGCGCCCCGAAGGAGTACCGCCGCTTGCACGAGAAGCCCGATCCACGCCTAGACCACACTGTGTGTTCTTCGGCCTAGCTTCGGCTAGGCTTGATTGCCCATTTTGCGCGCATTGGTCTGGCCAGCAACTTCTCCACTTCGGGATTCCCGACAATCCGCTCGTGAACCGTATCCCATTCGATCGGCGATCCTGTGCGAACGACGAGATCGCTTAGGTGACTAATGGTGTCTGACCGGATCGCCGACTCAAGAGTACTGATGGTAGGCTTCCGATTTCTGACGCAATCTAGAAAGTTACGCTGGTGGTGGTCGCTGACGTACAACGGCTTGTCAGCGGACGCGCCGCCTGCCTTAAGCAGCGATTCTTTGCTCGCCTCCATGCCCCCGCGGTCGACGCTGATCCAGCCTTCGTCTCCAAAGAACGTTGTGCCGTGCCCAGCGTATCTCTTGCGGTATTTCGTGATCACGTCCTTCGCGATCCGCTCGGACATGAACCGCACCGGTACGCCGTTGGCGTAATAGCAATGTATGTCCCAGTTGTCGACCGTTCGGTACAGTCCGCTCTTCGGCACAGTGCCCGCGCCTTCATAGTAAATCGGAGCGACCTCATCGGTGTCCAACCCCCACTGCACGATGTCGAGCGGGTGCGCGCCCCATCCAGCAATGAAGCCCAGCGAGAAGTTGTAGTTGTGATAAGTTCCAAAGCTCGTACACAAGTCAGACGTATACTGCCGAAGCGGTGCTGGTCCGCACCATAGGTCCAAGTCGAGGTCGCTTGGTGCTGATACCGGACGCACAGAGCCGTATTGCGGGACGTTGAAACTGGCATACTGCTGTGACATATCGTGACACCAGGCTTCTACCCGTTTCACAGTGCCAATATGACCGTTGCGCACCAATTCGCATGCGTTCCGAAAGAGTCTGGTGGAGCGCTGCTGCGTCCCGTTGTTCGGCGTCAACTATTTCTCCCTATCGGCGACAACTACGGGCTTTGCGTAGCGGTGTTG
>CAZLDN010000215.1:0-5428 GCA_964558355.1 uncultured Candidatus Solibacter sp. | reverse complement strand
GACGCCTGGGCGCAGATGTAGGCCGTCGAGAAACTCCATTAGTTGCCGATCACGCTCATAGACGCTGACGATCTGGAAATGGCCTGGAGAATTCACTTCGTTGAGCGTAGTCCAGCCCCGCGCCCTACGATTTTGCGGCGTGTCTGAGCCTACCGCGTTTCCGTGTGGGCAGGTCTTCCCTGTTCCAAGCGCAACGACGAGCTTCTGTTCGAAATCCTCGGACACTGCGTGTTCCAGGCGTTCGGCTTCGTCGTGCACCTTGTACCACTCCATGCCAAACATTTCAGTGAGCATGCGCTCAATCAAGTGGTGGCGGTTGAGCAACCGGTCCGCGATCTCACGGCCCGGCTGGGTCAATTGAATCTTTCCCTCTTTAGCTACTCGGATCAGGCCATCGCGCTTCAAGCGGTGGACTCCGGCGGTCACGGCTGGAGGTGAGATCCGCAGCCACCGGGCAAGCGTCGCGGCGATTACGGTCTCTCCCTCGAACTCCGCTTCGGCGATGGTCTTTAGGTAGTTCTCTTTGGAGATGGTGATCTTCACGCTTTCAAACCTCCGTCGCACGCACTCGTGGCGGTGATCGGTCTTGACACGTACTTAACTATGGTGAATACTTGATGATTCATGCAAGTTAAAAGAACTTCTTCGCTATGGTGAAGCATATGATCTTCCAGTGTATCTTGGCCGGGCTTCTCATGCAGGCTCTTGGGCAGGGGCAGGCAACAACCGATCTGGAACGCCGGGTTACGGAGTTGGAGGAGAAGATGCGCCTTGTCGACCCTGCCTTCGGTCGCGAGTCTCGTGCGTCGGATCTCTCGCGACGTCTGGAGCTGCTCGAGAGGAAAATGGCTGAGGTCCTAGAGGCGAGGCAACCTGCCATCGAAGCGCGAGCACTCCCATCGGTACCGGCCAACGCCCAACCCACGCCCGCTCCGGTTCAACCGACTGGGCCGAGTCTGGTGCCGGTCTCCGTGACTGGTGACTACCAGGGATCGCCAGGCGGCGAAACGCGATTGCCGGTCGCGGGCTATATGGATTTCCATTTCAACAAGGACGCAGGCGAGCCATTCAGGCCCGATTTCCACCGTTTCGTCCTCCTGTTCGGACACAGCTTTTCCGACCGGATCAAGTTCTGGAGCGAGCTCGAAGTGGAGCATGCACTTGTCGAAGGTGGCGAGGAGTCTGGCGAAGTAGCGCTGGAGCAAGCGTACCTGGACTTCCTGATCAAACCAGCGTTCAATATCAGGGCGGGCATGATGCTGACCCCGGTCGGCATCATCAACGAGAGGCACGAACCGCCCGCTTTCAACGGGGTGGAACGCCCATTTGTTGAAACCGTGATTATTCCGACTACCTGGCGCGAACTCGGATTCGGCTTCACTGGCGACCTCGGCCGCGGCTTCCGTTACCGCGCTTACGTGACGTCGTCTCTCGACGCCAGCCGCTTCAATGCCGAGACCGGGATCACCGAAGGCCGGACTGCGGGCTTCGATTCCTCCTTCCGCAACCCGGCGAAGGTCGCCCGCCTCGAATACGCCGGAGTGAGACGGCTGACTCTCGGGACGAGTGTCTATTCCGGACACACCGGCTTCCGCACGCCAGGGGTGAATCCCTGCGTGACGATGGCCGAATTCGACGGACGCTACAGCTTCCGCCGCCTCGATTTGCGGGGATTGTTCGCGAATACCAGGGTCAGCCAAGCCGGGGAACTCAACTGGCGTCTCGAACAAAATGCCGGGGTCAATCCGAACGTGGCCAGCCAGATGCGCGGATACTACTTTGAACCCGGCCTCCACGTGCTCCCGCGTCGGACCCGGAATGACGTGATCCTTTTCACCCGGTACGAGAAGTACGACACGCAACACCGCATGCCGGATGGATACACACCGTTGCCTCAATTCAATCGAGTCTCCTGGGTAACCGGCGTAACGTTCAAACCAAACGCCGACGTCGCCATCAAGTTCGACTACGTTTTCAACCGAAACGCGAGCACTGTGGTTCGCGTGATCAATGGAATCAATCTTGGCATTGGATGGTGGTTCTGATGAGACTTCTTGGACTTGTACTTCTCTGCGCCGCGGTTTTTGGACAGGAGCAGTCGGCGCGCAAAGCGGACCGCGTGATCTCGATAGTCGCTGAGCGCTTCACTTTTAATCCGTCTAAGATCACCGTAAAACAAGGCGAGCTGATCGAGTTCGTCCTGACGAGCGACGACACGGACCACGGGTTCCGCATTCCAAGTGCCGGCATTGATGTCGCAATTCCGCAATCCAGCAAGGGTGAAGCGCGGGTTCGATTCGTAGCCAAGGAGAAGGGAACCTTTGCGTTCGAGTGCTCGCGCCCCTGTGGGGCGGGACATAACCTGATGCGCGGCACGATCATCGTCAAATGAGGTTCGCTATGAAAACGCATTGGGCGGCTGTCGCGGTCGTGGCCGGATTTGTCGGACTCAGTTTCAGCCAGACCGGCCGTCAACTACCGCTACCGGGAAGTCCGTTGCCGGGGATCACTCCTTCCGAGCATGAAATGTTCCGGCTTGGTCTGGCGGACTTCACGGAGGTCGAAACCGCCGAAGACGGCCTTGGCCCGGCGTTCAACGGGAACAGTTGCGCCGTGTGTCACAGCGTCCCGGCGATCGGCGGTGTCAGTACGATGACGGAGGTCCGCGCCGGATACCGCGGCGAGAACGGGAAGTTCACGGCATTGAATGGCGGCACTCTGTACCACCTGTTTTCGACGCCGCCTCACCGCTGCCAGGTTCAGATCCCGCCCGAAGCGAATGTGATTGCGCGTCGTGCCCCGATACCGCTCTTCGGCGCCGGACTCGTCGAGGCGATCAGCGACGAGACGATCATCGCTCTCGAAGACCCGGACGACCGCGACGGCGATGGCATCCGCGGGCGCGCCGCCCGAATTGTCGATGTAGTCAGCAGGCGCGAGCGAATCGGCCGGTTCGGTTGGAAGGCGCAGCACGCCACTTTGCTGGGCTTTTCCGGCGACGCCTATCGAAATGAAATGGGCATCACCAACGATCTCTTCCCGGACGAAGTGGCACTGGGAGTCGATCCGGAACGATTGAGGCTATGCAGCCCGAAACGCGGGATCGAAGACGTGCGCGATAGGAGAACAGGTTTGCGTGGCATCGACAATTTCGAGAGCTTCATGAAGTTCCTCGCGCCGATTGAGCGCGGGCCGATCGACGATTCCGTGCGTGCAGGTGAGGCGCTCTTCAGGACCATCGGTTGCGCTTCATGCCACGTCCCGGTGCTGACCACCGGGTCGAATGCCAATCAGTTATTTGACAGGAACCCCGTTGCCCTCTATTCGAATCTGCTGCTTCACGACATTGGTACCGGCGACGGAATCGAGCAGGCTTCGGCTACCGGGGAAGAGATCCGCACTCCAGCTCTGTGGGGACTTCGTTTCCGGCGTCCGTTGTTGCACGACGGTAGCGCTGCCACACCAGAAGAGGCGATCCAGCGCCACGCACGGGAAGCGTCAGTCGCCACCGAGCGGTATCGGTTTCTCTCTGCACCCTCAAAGCGCCAACTCCTGGCATTTCTCAATTCGCTGTGATTTGGTGCAGAAGAATCGACCAGGGATCTCGGGGAACTGATCCTCGCGAGAAGGTGGTTGTCGCACCGCTCAAGCGCCGGTCCTTCGTTGATGACGGCCTGGAACAGCCCTCCTGTCTCCTCTTTTCGGGCCTCGCCGAGAGCTGCGGCGCGATAAGCTCGTTCTGACTAGATCAGCGAACGCTGAGTTTATTTGTGGAGCGATCACCGCTCGCCAGACCGCGATACAACCGATTGATCCGCTAGACAAACAATCGAAGCCCGATGACGAAGAGTCCACAGCTGAGCGTTCCTAAGAGGAGCGCGACCATGCCCAATCGGCGTTTCTGCTTTTGGCTCCACCACATGTAGAAACTGCCGAGCACCATCAGGACGAGGCCGAGCGCCAAGGCATCCATACTGAGGGCCCAGAGTGTGGTCATCATCCAGTCGCGCCGGTTCCTGGAATCCGTCATTCGTACGCCGGTGAAGGTGTGCAAAATGCGCGCGACTCCCCAAGCATTCAGATCGATGCGCTGGATAGAGGCGCGACCCTGTTGAAGATCCGTCTTGATTTCGAATATGTGCCCCGGACGGCTTGCACGGAAGTCCAACCGGCTTGCGTCAGAGCGAGCCCGGGTCCATTCGATCTCTCCATGGACTCGAGCCTGCCGCATGATGTCTTCCGCTTGGACGAGGTCTCCCCCTGGCGGAGGGGTCTGGATCGGCAGTTCGAACGATGTCTGCTTCCGATTGGGCCAGAACTCTGCGAAGGTCCAACGCGGATGATTGAGTAGCAAACCGGTGAAGGAAAACAGCCACAGGAAGAGCAGCAGGTACAGCCCCAGATAGTAGTGCATCCTGCGGTTCCAGGCCGACAAGAAGTCGGCCATCCTGCGGGCAGGAACCACGTGAGTAGCGGGCTCAGTGGATGACCGCATAGATGATCCCGAAGAATGAAATAGCTCCGGCTGCCATCAAGGCGAGTCCGATTCGGCGCTCTGCGCGAAGTACCGCCCACAAGTAAACGCCGCTGACGGAGATGAAGAAGAGCAGGTACACAGTCCCATCCGCGAGCCATCGCCATACGCCCATGGGAAGCCAGTTCATGCGAATGTCCACCAGGTGTGGGCCGGGCGATTTGTGGAGTGCAACAAGGGCATCGCCAAAGCCTGTGTCGCGCTGACTGATGGCCGCCGTGCGAGCAGCCAAGTCAATCTCCACCGAGGTCTCGCGTCCTGGCACGACAACCGAAAGCGGAGCGTCCGCTTTTTCACATTGTGGCCAACGTAGCCGATTTCACCTGTCACACCCGTTCCTGCCAGAACTTTCTGCAGGGCATCAACACGAGCGCGTCCGCCGAGGTTTTCAAGGTCCGCGGGAACTGCGAGATCCGAGACTACCCGTTTGGGACCCGGCGGCCCGTTCGCGCCAGGCGACCAAGTATGCACGAGGAAGAACACGCTGATGCTGAAGACCAGGACGAACGGGGCGATAAAGAGACCGGCGTAGAGGTGCAGGTCCCGAGTGATGGTGTAGAGACGTTTGTTCATTTCGAGCGAGTTGCGGTCCGGTTCATTCGTCCTTGCGGAGGTTGAACTTCTCCATGCGATAGATCAGCATCTTGCGGCTTATGTCGAGGCATTCGGCCGCCTTGGTTTGGTTCCAGTTAAAACGCTGTAATGCACGGAGGACGAGTTCGCGCTCTACCGCCTCGATGCTGATCCCCTGTGGCGGCAACTCCAATTGAATCGCCTCCATCGCCGGCCGCTCGCGCACCAGGAAATCAGGCAAATCAGTAACGGTCACCTCGTCGCCGGGCGTCAGCACAACGAGCCGTTCGACGACGTTTTCGAGTTCGCGCACGTTGCCAG
>CAZLDN010000214.1:0-5476 GCA_964558355.1 uncultured Candidatus Solibacter sp. | reverse complement strand
CTCCAAAGAACCCCCCGCCGCCTCACCGCCTCGGCCACCCTCCCCAAACCCGGAGTCCGCGAACGCAGAGAGTGGGTCTCTTCGCCACGTATTCGCCCCATGGCCTAAGACGCCTGATCCCATCGCCGCCCCTCATCAGGCCCCTGACCCGTGAACACCCCATCTCCGCCTTTCCGTCCCCGCCCAGCCGTTTGTTTGAAACATCTTCCCCGCCGCGCCAATCTACAATCTATACAGGATCTTGCACACCCGATGAACATGAACCGCCGGGCTTTTCTCGCCACATCCCTCCCCCTCCTAGCACAGCTTCGCCCTGAAACGGGCCGTCAACTTGCCCGCCAGGCCCTTGCCGCCCTGGGGGGAGAAGCTTACCGCCGCATGCACCACCGCATCGAGCGAGGCAGGGCGTATTCCTTCTATCGCGAGCAACTCTCCGGTCTCACCCGCGCCACCATCACGTCCTTTTATGAACCGGCCCCCGATCCGGCTCCAGCGTCCTTTCTCGGACTCCGCGAACGCCAGGCGCTAGGCAAGAAACTGGACGTCGTCTACCTCTACACGCCCGAGTCCGCGCATGAGATCACCTACCGCGGCGCCCGCCCCCAACCCGCCGAAGCCCATGCCCGCTGGAAAGAGAGCCTGCTGCACAACGTCCTCTACATCCTCCACTCGCGGTTCGACGAACCCGGAATCACATTCGACGCCAAAGGCTCGGACATCTACCAGAACCAGCCAGTCAACCGCCTGGAGATCTCCGACCCCGAGGGCCGCGCCGTCCTCGTCCTGCTCGACGCCCACACTCACCTGCCGCTTCGCCAGTCCTGGGTCCGCCGGGACCCGCGTTCCGGCCTGCCGATCGAGGAGGTAACGGTCTTTGCCAAGTACCGCGACATCGGCGGCGGCGTCCAGTGGCCCTTCGTTGTCAGACGGGAGCGCAACGGCGAACGGATCTTCGAGATGTTCTCGGAGCAGATTCACGTCAACCCCGATGTCGAACCATCGGCTTTCACGATCCCCAAGGATATGAAAATTCTACCGCCCGCCAAGTGAGGCCGGGGGCATCAGCCGGCACAGGGGATCTCCGATCAGGATGTTCATCCAACTCACGGCCGGCGCCGCTCTGAAGTAGCTCTCCGCGAGCGTCCTGCCTTCGACTACATAGGCCAGGAACAGTTCCTCCGGGCGCGGCGTGAACGACAGGTAGGGCTCATAGACGTGCCCGGTCGCGGCCGTCGCTCCGGCACGGATCCAGTCGGCGGTCAGCGACTGCGGCGACCCGGCCCAATAGCCGGCCGTCAGCCCCCACCGGCCGATGTTCCAACTCGCCGGCGGCTCGACGAAGGTCCGCCCGTTTGTCGAGACATATTCGGTCGCCACTCCTCCCGCCAACCAGCCCAGATCCACCACCCTGGTCTTGCGGTTCTTGTCGTTCGATCCCCACGCTGCGTACCCGATGACGCCCCGAATCCCGGAAACCACAGTGCCGCTCTCCTCGAGGACCACCCTTTCCTTCGGCAGCTTGAGCGCCGCTCTCCGCAGCCAATCCTCTCCTTCGCCGTAGCCCCCTTCTTTCATGTCCAGCACCACGAGGCCGCGGTTCTCCGCCTTTAGCGACCGGTCCACCATCGCCCGGATGTCCTCAAATTCGTATCCGGCCAGCCGCGACACCATGTAGATCGGAAAGGATGGATGCGTGAACGCCTCCCGGCGAGAGGCGTAGTAGGGATTTGCCAACGGTCCGGGCAGCGGAGCCGGACGCCCCTTCAGCTTTCCGTACAGTGCCGCCAGTTCGCTGTCCACGCTGGCCGCGCTGGCAGACATACCGCCCCCGCCCCGGATTTTTAGCGGTACGCCCGCCGTCGTCACCAGCACGAGCGCCTGATCCACCATGCCCTGCCGGACCAGCCATCGAGCGATGGCCGATTCGACCTCCTTGTCGTAATCCTCCCTGCTGATCTCCTCGACTTCGCGCGTCCGGATCCGGCAGACCTGGCCCGACGGAATCGACCGCGCCCGCGCGTAGTACTCCCCCACCGTGCGCGACAACGCCGAGGCATCGTTCACCACCACCACCACCTGACTTGCCGTTTGCGCCGGAACTGCAACCGCCCCAGCCAGGGAGACAATCGCCGGGATAGCCCAGAAATATCCCGTTTTCAATGTCATACCGTCGATGGTACTATTGGAGTCGGGAAAGCCGCAATGTACGCGGCGGTCCCGACTCGTCTCACCCGACTGAAACCGGATGGATCTCGACCAGCTTCATACGTTTCTCGAAATCGTCAGGCTCAAGAGCTTTTCCAAGGCAGCCCTGACCTGCTATCGGACCCAACCCGCGATCTCGGCTCAGATCCGCCAACTCGAACTGGACGTGAACACGTCGCTGTTCGAACGTCTCGGGACCCGCATCCAACTCACCCAGGCCGGCCGCATTTTCGCTGAGTACGCCGAGCAGATCCTCGACCTCCGCCGCCAGGCGCAGAACTCGATCAACGAACTCGAGCGGGTCCCCCGCGGCGAACTCATCATCGCAGCCAATGAAGCCACGTGCATTTACGTCCTGCCGAGGGTCTTTTTCGAATACAAGAAGCAGTTTCCAAACGTTCAACTGCTTGTGGACCGGTCCTACGGCAAGCATGTCGTCGAGGCGGTTCTCGACAACCTGGCTGACTTTGGCTTCTCCCAGTTGCCTGTGCAAGAGAAAAAGCTGCAGGTGGTCCAGGTCCACTCCGACGAGATCAAGCTCCTTGTACCCGCCGCTCATCCGCTTGCGGGCCGTTCCTCGGTCCGTTGTGATGAACTGGTCGGTCAGCAACTGCTGCTGCCAAAGTCCGGCGCGACGCGAGCCAAGTTGAACGCCTGGCTCGAACCGGTGGAGGAAAATCTCCAGATCAGCATGGAGCTGGATTCGACCGAGATGATCAAAAGATTCGTCCTGGCCGGGCTGGGGCTTTCGTTCATGGCGGCATCGCATTGCCGCGAGGGCGTCGCGGCGGGTGAATTGGCTACCGTATCCCTGGCGCCGGAACCGCTGATCCGGCGGCTTGGGATCGTCTATCGGAAAGACAAGGCATTCTCGAAGGCGGGGCTGGGCTTCATCCAAGTGGTGATGGACTGTTCGGGTTTGAAGGACCAGGCACAGTCGGCGGTCGAGGGCGGATTGTGACGCCAATGGGAGAGGAAGTCTACATCCACAGGGCAGTGATCGTGCCGAGGGGGCGGGGCGGGGATATCTACAACTCCATCGAAGAGGCGCCGGAAAAGGTCAGGCGGTCGATCGAGAGAGGCTCGACGTTCACGATCGTGATCGCCGACCGCGCCGCTCAGGAGCGTCTGAGGAGCCAGCCCGCACTTCGGAAGCAGGGGGAGCAGGCCGATGTGCCGACGGCGTTTGTTCGGGAAATCCTGGCCTGCCTGGCGGTGGCGACGCTCATCGGCTGGTTTGCGTTGTCGCGTTGATGCGGGCAGCAAAGTTATTTTCGCTCCGGTTCAGCCGCCTGGCCGATAAGTCTTGCATGGAGCGGCGACGCGAAATCCGGCATGAGCAGAATTTTTCAGCCCGGCTGCGGCTGTTGGGGCCGGCCGAGCAGGACCTGGCGGTGACGGTCGAGGAGATGTCGGGGGCCGGCGCGAGGCTGCGCTCATTGGAACCGGTGCCGGTATCGTCGCCGGTGCGGCTGGAATGGGGCGACGCGATGTTCCTGGGCGAATGCGTCCACTCAACGACGGCGCCGGACGGGGGCTTTGTCGCGGGGATTCACTTCGACCAGGTGCTGCGGGAGTTGCAGGACCTAGGCAACCTGATGGCCGCGCTTCTGGTTCAAAGCGAGGAGAGCGCGCCCGCCGACCAACCGAGGCGCGCCGGGGAGGGGCTTACGAGTTCGCTATCCCGTAGATTCCCCACGCCAAGCTTGCCACCAGAGCAGCCGTGAACAGGGTTGCCATTGCGAGCCAGACGCGACTCTTGGCGCTGCCGCCGGTGTAGGTGGTTCCAGTGCTGGGCATTGACTTTTGCATGACGCCGGCTCCTTTCATAAGCCAAGACTCTAATCTAGACGTATCTCGGTTGTAACCAAGTTGCAACACTTTTTCGCATCAAGGGCGAAAAAAAAGCAAAAAAGGGTCGCCGGACGGCGTTCGAAGGGCAAATTCGCGCCCGGTGAAGCGGCTGAGAGGTCAATCGCGGTATATTACGGGACGTATGGCACAGAGGGTCGTAGTCTTCGGCAACGCCGGCCAATTGGGCGTGGAACTGATGAGGGAGTTCGCGTCCCGAGGGTGGGACGTGAGGGGATGGGACCGGGACCTGGTGGACATCACAAGTCTTACGGCGGTGGAGGCGGCGGTCGCCTCGGTAGATCCGGCGGTGGTGGTGAATGCGGCCGCCTACAACCAGGTGGATGTCGCCGAGCAGGAACCGAATGCGGCGTTTCAGGTGAATGCCCTGGCGGTGCGCAACATCGCTCTGGCATGCCGGCAGTCGGGGAGCAGGCTGATTCACTTCTCGACCGATTACGTGTTCGACGGCAAGACCGACCGTCCGTATGTCGAGACCGACGCGCCACACCCGATGGGAGCGTATGGGGTTTCGAAGCTTGCAGGCGAATTGTATGCGAAGGCCTACCTGGACGCGCCGCTGATCATCCGGACGTCGGGCGTGTTCGGGCCGGGTGGTCTGGCGACGGCGCGCGGGAACTTTGTTGAACTGATGCTGCGGCTGGCGGGGTCGGGTCAGACGATCCGGGTGGTGGAGGATCACGTGGCATCGCCGGCCTATGCGCCGGCACTGGCTGCGCGGACCGTCGACATGGCCGAGAGGAATCTGAGCGGGACGTATCATGTTGGCGGCGGGACACCGATCTCCTGGTATGAGTACGCCAAGATCATCTTCGCGGAAGCGGGCGTGAATCCCGAGTTGCGCCCGACGAGCGAACGGGAGTACCGGACGGCGGCGAAAAGGCCGAAGTATTCGGCATTGGCGAACTCGAAGATGGAAGCGGCGGGTATCGCGAAGATGCCGCCACTGGACTTCGCCATTCGGAGCTACATGCAACTGCGGGAGCGGATGGTGAGGGGCTGATCCGGCGCGGGGAGAGTTCGTTCCCAGTTCGTTCCAGGGCGGGTTGATGGCGCATAAGTGATTTGGAATGAGTTTGTTACAGGCAAGAATCGCTGGTTTTCCACAAAAACTTTTTTTTGCGGCCAAGGGGCGAGCGGGGAAGAATTGTGAGCGAAAAGCAGGCGAAGACAAGGGGAATATAAGACGGGGCGCATTGGAGTTTGATTCGCCGTTAAGAGGTTTGGGATCAATGGGTTGGATGGGTTTGGGGAGGGAATTCGTTTCGAGTTCGTTCCGAACGATTGTTTTGGGGTTAAGTGATTGTGGATCAGCAAGTTGCGGGCTGGCGGCGAAGGGGGTACGTACCCATTGGGGCGATTCCGGGGTGAAGATGGTGGCGGGCTGAGACGTGGTGGG
>CAZLDN010000213.1:0-5530 GCA_964558355.1 uncultured Candidatus Solibacter sp. | reverse complement strand
AGGCGGGGGAGGTTGTTTGAAATGAGGGAGTTAGGAGGTGCGGATTTATTTGCTAACGCGGTGACCGCTGGGGAAGGGGATGACTGAAAGTATGGAGCGCGCCTCGACACGAATGTCGAGGCGGCAGGCTGATTGGGCCTGCGCCACGAGGGGCGGTACCAGGCAGCGGGGACATGCGCCTCCCAGTGGCTCAGAGCCTGTCCCGGAGGCCAGCTCACCATTCAGAGTCGACGAGAATTGAGTAATATCTCCTGTGATGTGATATCATTAAAGATGTGAGAGTGGTCTTGGACACAGATGTCATCGTGGCGGCCATGCGGAGTCCGAGCGGCGCCTCGGCGGCAATCCTGCGGTCGATACGGGAACAACGGACCAGTCTGTTGTTGAGTGTTCCGTTGGCGTTCGAGTATGAAGCCATTTGCCGGAGAGCTGAACACCGGCTCGCCTCCGGGCTGAGTGAGCGTCAGGTAGACCAGTTTGTCACGGCAGTGATCGCCATGGCCGAGCCTGTGGAAACGCATTATCTGTGGCGGCCCCAGCTTCGTGATCCGGAGGATGAAATGGTGTTGGAGGTTGCAGTCAACGGGAGGGCCGACGCTCTTGTCACGTTCAACCTCAGGGACTATGGGCGGGCACCCAGCCGGTTTGGCATCGAACTCATGCTGCCGCGGGCGGCGATAGAGAGGATCAGGCAATGAAGGAAACTCAGACGACATACCCCTTGCGGCTCTCGCGATCTCTCAAGGATGCGGTGGAGCGGATCAGCCGAGAGGACGGGACCAGTATCAACCAGTTCGTGACCAGCGCGGTGGCTGAAAAGGTGGCCTCGCTGCGCACTGCCGAATTCTTCGCCGACCGTCAGGCGCGCGCCGACTTCGCAGCCTTTGACAAGATCATGCGCCGAAAAGGCGGTGAGGCTCCGCGCGAAGGCGACGAGATGCCGGCAACAGGGAAGAAGCGCGGGTCGAGTTGAGCCTGGGGGAGCCGGGAGTTGGGACTCGGGAACCCGGCAGAGGCGACTGGCACTTTGGCGATTTGAGTGAAGGTCGCAGACGGGCCGGGGGTGTTGGCGAAATCCGCGGTTTTTGATTGGGAAAAGAGGTGGAAGCCGGGGTTGATCGATGAAAGAAAGGGGGCGGAGGGGTGAGAGGGCCGGACTGAGGGAGGCGAGGCGGGGCGGCCGGTGGTGAAGAGCGTCGGAAATCGTCATCGGATGGGGACGAAAGTCGGCTTTGGTATTGATGATGGGCGGAATTCCTCCAAGTAGGCAGAGCCGACTGCAACCTTCGCGAGAATCGCCAGTCGAGCGCGTCAGGCTGGCCAGTTCGCGAGTTCGCGCCATGATGCGCCACACCCGGGACAACCACTCTCGCTCGTCGAGGCAATTGGCGAACCCCTTTCACCAATTCAGTGCTCCGAAGAATCAAAACCTCTCAGTATTCCCCGCTGGGACGGGTCAGTCTGTCCCGGACCCTGGAACGCGAACTAGAATTAGAAGCGCAGCCGGAGCGCCATTTGCGCCACGCGTGGCGCGCCCGCGCTGGTGATGACGCCGAACTGCGCCGACGACTGGTTCTGGTTCGGGTTTCCGAGATTCACGCGGTTGAGCAGGTTGAAGAACTCGGCGCGGAACTGCAGCCGGACCTTTTCGGTGATGGCGAAGTTCTTGATGGCGCCGAAGTCGATGGTGGCCTGCCCCGGACCGCGCAGGATGTTGCGGCCGGAGGTGCCGAACGTGCCGGCCGGATTCTGCGCGAAAGCCGCGGTATTGAAGTAGCGCTGCACGAGGTCGCCGTGCGGCCTTGACGTGTCCAGATAGGGGTCGCCGATGAGGTCGGCCCGGTCGCCGTTGACGCCGGAGCCCGAGTTGTCGCGGCCGCTGGTGAAGTTCAGCCAGCGTCCGCTTTCGAAAGTGAGAATGCCGTTGGTCTCCCAGCCGCCGAAGACGTGCTTGACGACAGCCGGGGAGGCGCTGAACTTGGGCAGCTCCCAAATGAAGCTGGCAGTGACGCGATGGGTGATGTCGAGGTCCGACGGCCCGCGTTCGTTCCGGAAGTTAAAGGGATTGGCCGGGACGTCGCCGTCGCCCGAGGAGTCGTCGATGAGCTTGCTCCAGGTGTAATTCGCCAGAATGGTGAATCCGCGCGTGAAGCGCTTGTTCAGGCTGAGCTGCATTGCGTGATAGACCGAGTTGCCGCGGCTGGACTGGTCGGTGACGTTGGCGAAAATGGGGAACAGCGGGCGGCGCTGGTTGAGGTTGCCGGTTGTCCTGTAGATGCCGGGGTTGACTTCCGACGCCATGAACAGGTGGTTGCCCTTGCTGCCGACGTAGGCGCCGGTGAGGATCCAACTCGAGCCGACCTGACGCTGCAGGTTGAAGTTCCACTGCTGGATAACGGCGTTGCGGAAATCGGAATTCCACTGCGTGATGGTGAGCGGGGTCAGCCACTTGTAGTTGGCCGCCTCTTGCGCGTTGGTGGGAGCGGTGAAGGGGAACGGATTGCCGACGCCGCGGTAGGGGTCGTTGATGCCGCCGGCGGGCGTGCTGACGGTGAGCTTAATGCTGAAGGGCTGGTTGGTGGAGATCTGGTTGTTCGCCTGCTGCCGGACCTGCGAGAAGAACATTCCGTAGCCGCCGCGGATGCTGGTGCGCCCTTGGCCAGTGGGGTCGTAGGCGAAACCGAAGCGCGGGGCGACATTGCCCCAGGCTGTGTTGAGCATGCTGCGTGTGGTGCCCGCGTCGCCCGGAAAGACCACCCCTCGCGGAGCCGTCGGGAAGACGGTGGACTGCACGCCCGGCCAGACCTGCGCGAACTTGTCCAACTCGTCGATGAAGGGGAACCATGGATCCCATCGGACGCCGAGATTGAGAGTGAGCTGCCGGTTTACCTTCCAATCGTCCTGCGTGAAGAAACCCATCTCCGTGACGCGAGGCCTGTTGGCCGCCTCGGCAATCTGCTCGTACTGGAAGGGCAGGCCGAGAACCATGTCGGCCATGGCTTCGCCGGTCTGCGTGTTGCCGAAACGCACGTACGGATCGCCGCGGAAAAGCTCTTGCAGGTTGAGAATGCTGCGGCGCACATCGCCGCCGAACTTGAGCAGATGCGCGCCTTTGGTCCAACTCACCATGTTGGAGAACTGGATGTTCTTGCGGAAGTGGTTCAGCGGGAAGCGCGAAAACGCGTTGAAGTAGCCGTCCACCAGCGTGTGCATTCCCGACGGCGCTTCCACCGAGAAAGCGCGTGTGAAGCCGGCCCCGAACTTGATCCAGTTGGCGTCGCCCGGCACCACCGAAAGCTGGCGGCGGTCGATGTCGCTGTAGCTGAAGTTGAAGCTGTTGATCAGCGACGGCGTGAAGATGTAGGTATCCCCCGCGGCGATGCTCCAATTCTGATAGTCGATGTCGGCGAAGAAGCCGGGCAGGTTGCCGGTGGCCTCGCGGAAGATGTTGGAATTGCGCAGCAGGCGGGCGTTCAGCAGGTGGTTGCTCGAGAAGCTGTGGTCGACCTTGGCGACGCCCTGATGATCGTCGGTCTTCTGCTGGCTCGAGGTGGAGAGCAAGCCGTTCGGCCGGTTGGGCAGCGGCACAAGAGCTTCCAGGAACTTCTGCGATGCGGCGTTCAGGCGCGATGGGGGGATGATGTTGCCCGGGAAATTGCCGACGAGCGGATCGCGTACCGGGCGTGTGAGGGCCGAATAGTCGCCGCGACGCTGCTCGGCGGTGGGCACCGTCGCGGTGACCGCGCCCGGCGCGCTGCGCTCGATCGTGCCCTGATAGCTGAGGAAGAAGAACGTCTTGTCGCGCACGATGCGCCCGCCGAAGGTGCCTCCAAACTGATTGCGGCGGAAAGGCGGAACGGTATTTGAGAAGAAATTGCGCGCGTTCAGCTTCTCGTTGCGCAGGAACTCGAAAGCGCTGCCGTGCCATTCGTTGGTTCCGGACTTGGTCACGGCGGTCATGAACGCTCCGGCGTTGCGTCCACGGTCGGCGCCGTAGGAGTTGGTCTGGATGCTGAACTCTTCGAGCGCGTCGGGGCTGGGGAAGATGGCGGGCGAGTTGAAGTACGGATCGTGATTGTCGCCGCCGTCGAGCTGGTAGTTGTTGGAGTTCGTGCGCGAGCCGTTGATCGAAACCGTTTCGTTCTGCGCCTGGTCGCGCGCGCCGCGGGCGCCGGAACCGGCGACGAGATATTGCAACTGCAGCGGATTGCGGCCGTTCAGCGGCAGTCCCTCGATGCGCTTTGAATCGATGACCTCGCGAATCGAGCCAGACCGCGTCTCGACCTGCGCCGCCTCGGCGGTGACCTCGACTCGTTCGGTGACCTCGCCGACGGCGAGTTGGATGTCGACACGCCGGTTCTCGTCCACCTGCGTCTCGATATTGTCGAGGATGAAGGTCTTGAATCCGCTGTTCTCCGCGCGCAGCTGGTACAAGCCCGCGGCAAGCTGCGACGCCACGTAGTTGCCCGTCCCGTCGGTCTTCAATTGCCTGACCGCGCCGGTGGCTTTGTGCGTGACCGTAATCTGCACCGAGGGCACGGCCGCGCCCGTGGCGTCGGTGACCGTGCCGAAGATGGTGACCGTGCCCTGCGCGAGAAGAACCGCCGCGCCGGCCAGGAGAGAAATGATGAACTTGGCAATCATGTGAATCCCCTTCCCTACTTTGTGCTGACTCCTCGGACAACCTTTTCGGCCGCGCCGTCCGGATCGAAGAAGCGCACCGTGTGGACGATCTCTTTCGTGGCCTCGTTGACCACCTGCACCACCGGATCTTTCATGCCTGACGCCGATTGCACGCCACGCGAGAATCCCTTCACGGAACCTGGGACAGCCCGTCCCAGCCGCATTTTTTCTCCAATCGCCATTCTCCCTGATCCCGCCGGTCTCATTATACAGCCACCCGAAAGATCGTGTCCGATCGCTCGGAACCTGGGACATCCTGAATTGGCCAAGGGCCAAGGGGTCAGACTGCTGGGCCAAGGGGGCCAAGGGGCCAAGGCCAAGGGGACGGCCTAGGCCAAGGGGACGGCCTGGGGGCGAAGGGGACAGCCCGTCCCAGCCGGAATTATTGATGAATCCAATCGATGCAAGACGGAGCCGATCTCGCGGTGATTCCCTGCAAGTTTCTGATGGATAACGGGTACTGGCCAAAGAGTGGTTTCAGGCACTCGGTCGCGCTGGCAATTGGACATGGCGCGCGGACCCTCGACGCCGCAAGCACAGACCACCAGATCTTGCGGTCGCAGCCCTTCAAACGTCAGTATGATGGATGCCGAAGGATGATTGTAGGCCGAGATTGTGATGAAAACGCGGCTGGGACGGGTCAGACATCTGAGGATGTTTGTCAAGAATAATCGGCGGTTAGTTTGAGGAAACCGGCGATGCGGGTCCACTGGATTTGCACAGAGGGTTGAGCGGTTGGCTGGCGTTTGGCCAGCGCCTGTTGGTAGCGCGTGTCGGAGTAGGGGGTGTGGTCCTGCCAGCAGCGAAACAGGATCCTGAGCCACTTGAAAGCGAGAGCGCGGACGGC
>CAZLDN010000212.1:0-5567 GCA_964558355.1 uncultured Candidatus Solibacter sp. | reverse complement strand
TCAGCCGCTCGCCGGACAGCAGCGCCTGGATTTCATTGGGGACCGCTTTGTCCCGTTCGTTTTGCTCCATCCCTCCGTTGCCGCAGAGTCCTCATGCGCCTGCACGCTGACAACTTCGGAATTCAGGCTGAGTCGAGACCAAGCCGGGACAGGGCGGCGGAAGATCCGCGGTCCCGAGATCCGGATGCGGGCCGCCGGATGCCATCCCGTGCAGAACTTCATGGCAGCGTTTGATCGCGCTCATGACGTCGTCTCAGTCGCTCTTGATATTGGTCCCATAGGCGTGCCGGCGGCGATCTCCTTCGACACCGATGTTCCGATTCCGATCGGGACGACGCGATCGTCGGCGATGGCTTTCATGTCCACAATTGTTGCCAATGCGCGGCGGGATCGCCTGGTGAGCCGGACGCGAATCCCGTGACGGTTTCGACCCCAGCCGATCTACTCCAGACCGGGGCGGACGTAAAGCAGGTAGTTTGGACCTTTGAACGGCTGAAGCCGATAGTTTTCGCGAATCGCCTTCAACATGCGCGGCGTGAAGCGGAAGCTGTAGGAACGCTTGTCAAGGATCACGGCGTCGAAGAAACGGCTGGAGGTGCGGTTCAGCAGCCCGGTTTCGTTGAAGATTCCCGTTTCGGCGGTCTGCTTGATGATGGCGGGTTCGAAGGGAATCGTCTTTCCAGCCAGTTGGAGGGCGGTCATGTTTTCGCAGATAACCGGGCCAGTAAACGACGAGATGACTCGGACCAGTTCAGCCTGCTCTCGGCGCGCCGCAATGAGCTTCCGCCGGGCGCCGGAGGGCCAGCCAATGGCGACGCCGCAATCGTGAGCGGCTTCGGCGCCGAGTTGCAGCGTGGTGACGGCAAACAAGACTACAACCAGGGGCCGCATCAGGAGCATGGCACGATCCCGTTGATTCCATCGCCGGACCAGCAGCATGACGAAGATCCCTGCCAGCGGGCAGAGGGCGAACTGCCATTCGAGGCAGTAGTTCAGGTTGGCGCCCTCCTTGCCGATGCTCCAGGAGGTAAGAAAGCTGAAGAGAAACGCCACCCCAAAGCCCAGGCCGGCGCGCCGGAGGGGGCTGGCTGCGAGACGGTGACGGGCCATTCCGAGCGATCGCCGCCAATCGCGCCCCGAGGCAAGCGGGAACGTGAGCGCGGAGGCGGCGAGACCGGCGGCGACGAGCGGCGCAAGATTCGCCGACAGGCGCAACTGCCAGGCCAGTGCCGACCGCACATAGAAGGGATTCAGGTTATAGAGGAGCCAGTGTTTGAGTACGCCGCCATCGGTCACCCAGGCCAGCATCAGCAGGATGCCGCCGCCCGAGGCGATGAGGGCGAGCGTGAGCCAGAGGGCGCGCATGGGGCGGACAGCGGCCACCAGCAAAATAGCCGCGGCAGGGATGGCCACCAGCGATTGCTTCGTGTAGAGCCCCAGGAGCAGAAGCAGGAAGGCCAGGGCATGGTTCGGCAGACTGGGCAAGCCGGCGCAGATCAGGGCCAGGGCGGTGAACTGAAGGGCCAGGCCGAGCAGGTCGACGCGGGCGTAGGGAACCCATTCGAGAGCGGGCAGGTGGAGAGCGCAGGCGCAGGCGAACAAGGCGGCCAGCCAGGCCGTGCGGGCCGGGGCGTGGCGCCGGGAGGTTCGGCGAACCAGCCAGACGAAGAGGCCGGCGATCCAGAGTGTCGAGACCATGGAGATGAGGCGGCCGGCGAGCAGGGGATTCGAGAAGAGGGGGGTCAGCAGCCGCAGCAGGAGGTGGTAGACAGGCGGGTAGTGGAAGACGATGTGCGGGTACTGCTCGATGGGGCGGAAGGCTTGATGAAGGTCGAGAATCTGGGACGCCTGGAATAGAATGATGCCCTCGCCATAGTCGATCTCGACCGGCTCGACGACGCCGGACAACATGCGGACGACGTGAAGGGCGGCGCCGGCGGCGAAGAGGACCCAGGTCAAGACGGTCAGGTGCTTCAACATATGCGAGTTACCGCGACAGGAATCTGGCGGCGCGCCAGCCGAAGGTGAGGCCGAGAATCATTCGCAGACCGACGGCGAGGGCTTTACGGAAACTGGCGTTGCCGCCCTTGCTGAAACCGACGCGGGGATGGAAGGTGACAGGGCATTCGACCATGACCAGGCGGCGGCGCAGAACGGTATCCATGAAATGCGCGTTGAACTCGAGGTTGACGCGGGGGTCGAGGTGAGCGAGCAGTTCGGCGAGCACGGAGCGGCGGATCAACTTGTAGGTGGTGCCGACATCCGTGAAGGTGCCCTGGCCAAGGTGTTTCAATTCGAGCAGCTTGCCGACGAAGAAGTTGCCGTAATACATGAAGGTGGTCAACTGAGTGCTGACGCAGCGCAACTGTTCAACGATGCGGGTGCCGTTGACCACGTCGGCGTGTCCGATGAAGGTGAACAGCTTGTGGATGTCGTGGGCGCGGAAGGTGCGGTCGCCCTCACAGAGGACGACGTAGCCGGTGTCGTCGAGGGCGGCGGCTTCCTGGAGGCAGCGGTAGACGCAACGGCCATAGCCGGGCATGCTCTCCGAGACCACGATGGCCCCGCTTTCGGCGGCCGCTTCGGCGGTGCCGTCACGGCTGTTGTTGTCAACGACGATGACGCGTTTGACGCGCGGGTTGGAAAGGAAGTCCTGGACGGCCTTGCGGATGCTGGGTTCATCGTTGTAGGCGGTGAGGACGACCGTGGCCTGGGAGGTGAGATCGGTTTCGACGTCGAGACGGCGGGGCGATCTGCGTTTAATGGGGAAGAGGATGAACAGGTCGGCGGCGATGAGCAGGAGGGCGGCGGTGGCGGGCAGGCCGCTGTACCAAAGGATGGAGGCGTAAAGTTCCCGCAGTTGCTGGCCGGGCAGCAGAAAGGCCAATCTGAAAACGGAAAACACGATGCCGGCAAAGTAGATGGCGAAGGCGCAGCAGAGCAGGAGAACGCCCCAATAGAGCAGAGTCAGGCTATCGGCCAAGCGCACGAGTCTCGTTCGAGATGTCGGGTTACCCAAGCTTCTCCGATCCCATGGCGTTTCGCCGTAAACGTCTCCGGTCCGGCTCCGGCCGGCAGGGCTAATTAGCCAACATATCCGAACACCAAGCAGCAGCGCAAGACCGCTTGTTCCCGAAAAGGCGAACTGCTGGGCGAACTGGTCGCGAACTGGTCAGGCTGTTGTCATGAGGTCATGAGTGGGTGTCCATCTGAATTGGGAACAATGCGGAACGATGTGTAACAATACGGAACTACTGTTAATAATTCGGAACGACGATGAACAAAACGGAACAAAACTCTTGCTTCCGTCGCGATTCGGAGCTAGACTACTTGCCGTCCGCACGTATGCCTTGCGTGTCTGACGGAGGTATTCCATGAACTTACTATTGCCCAAAGCCGGGATGCTCGCATTGGTCCTGGCTGGCTCCCCTCTAGCGGTGACCGAAGAGGCGCCGGGAGAGTGGCAGCTAACCTATAGCACCATCAACCATCTGCTCGATAACAACGACAACTTCTCTCGCGACGACCGTTTCTCTGTTTCGACACGCGCGAGACCCTCGGCGGCGGAATCGGTAACTCCACCGGCATCGGGAAGGTCTCGATCACCACGGGTCTGGAGAACCTGATCTATGCGCCGTACCCGGTGATCCTCTCAACCACCGCCTCTGCGCCCGGGGTCGGGGCTGCTTCCTACAGTCCTACATCCGACGAAGTGGTCTTCATTCACGGTCCGCTGGTAAGCGAAACGGCCGAGCTCGGCTTCTACAAAACCACCAACCGCCGGGGCGGCGTGGTTCTTGCCGACGGCAGCGGCGACATCCGGTTCCTCGACATGCGTGATGTGACCTCGGCGGCGACGACGCCCGGTGCGCATCGCGGCGGCACCCACCGCCACGAGTACACGCTCGACGGCAAACGGATCGGATTCACCTGCGACGACTTCCTGACGACCACGTATGGCCGCAACATCGGCATGATGGTCCCCCACGACCGGGCGCCGGGTGGAGTGTCGCACTGGAGCGTGTTGCTCGTGCCGGTGGTCCCCTCGGCTACGGCCAAGCCCGGCGAACTCGTTAAGGCTGACAGCGATTCGTGGATTGGGAGCAAAGGTCTGATGCGCGGTTTCATCGGCCAGGTGTAGCAGGAGGACGGCTCGTTGATGAGTTCCTTGTATGTCGTCGATATTCCCGAGAACGTCGACGTCACGACGGCGGATGCCGGGACCCCCACGCGCTATCCCACTCCTCCCCAGGGAGTCACGATCCGCCGGCTGACCAACACCGCCGCCAGCGGCATTGTCCGGGGCTCGCACGATGGAACGCGCATCGCCTACTACGCCACCGCCCCCGACGGCACGCGCCAAGTCTTCATCGTTCCTTCGAACGGTTCGGACCAGGCCTCCGATCCCGCCCTCCGGCCTGTGCAGGCCACCTTCCTCGAGAAGGGCGCCAGCGGCGGACTACGCTGGCATCCAAGCGGCAAATCGATCGCCGTGTTTAGCGACAACGGCGTCGCGGCGGTTTCCGTGGTGCCGGGACCGTCGTTCGGTAAGGCGGTCTTTCTGACGACGCACGGAACTGGGGTACCCGCGGCCGATGCTCTGGTTTGGTCGCGCGACGGGTTGCGGTTCGCCTTCAACCGGCGCCTGCCGACCTGAGGCCCCACCGGCGCCATAGGGAAGGATTTCAATAAGAACGACTTCCACCAGATCCTCCTGGTGAATTTCCCTGACCAGAACCGCAACGGCCTCCCCGATCCGGTCGAGTAGCGATCCCCGCGGGCGGGCAGCCCACTGGCAGTGTGGTTGATTGAATGCCGGGGCGTCCGGTTCCTTCCCCTGGGAACTGGCCGGCCCCCAACTCGATTGCTCAATAGTTGAAGGCCGCGGCTTTCGGTGTCCGAGTAACACTCAATAGGCCCGACTCCGTCTGGGCGCGCCGGGGAGCCATGCTTCCACTTGACATCCGCCTAACATGAATGTCCCGGTCTACCCGGTTTACATGTGCCCGCTCTATCGCCGTACGCGACGAGCTGACCGTCGAGTGGAAAAATCGCGGAGTCCAGGAGCACAACGAGTTCGCGATTCTCACCGCCGAGATATCCAAGGCCACCTTCGGCGTCACTCCGGCACAATACAAGAACCTGAAGGGTCTCAAGCGCGAAAATCTCCGCGACCACATGACCGGCCTCGAACTGATCTTCACCATGCTCGGCGAGGCCGCCAGCACCGAGATCACCCGGAACAAGGACGCACAGGGCTTCGTCCAGAACAAGACCGCCGCCCGCGAAGGTGGAACCATTGCGGGCAACGCCCGCCGACAGCTTGAAGCTAAGTCGGGCCGCAAGGTCATCACCCGCGAAAACTACCTGACCAACAAACCCAAGCCCACACTTCCGCCCCAGTCGGAGTGATCATCCTATGCCCTGGCAGGCAGAGGGTGACGTTCAAGTCCCAGAAGTCCCCCAAGAGAACCGCTCAGGATGGACCCCCACAAAAACACAGGAGGGGCAGCACCCTGCCCCTCCCATCCCAAAATCCATCAATCTACTCGTGCGCCTACCCAGCC
>CAZLDN010000211.1:0-5580 GCA_964558355.1 uncultured Candidatus Solibacter sp. | reverse complement strand
CACCCTCATTTTCTAACCAGTTGAATCTGTGGGACTTATAGCCGGACGCTAGTGGAAGAACGTGAGCCGTTGCGACCGTCTCAGTTGTTCTCAATCGCCGCTGGATGACTTAGATCAGCGCTGTTTTGATAGCTGGACCTCCTTGCCCACATCGGACAATGGTTGCGGGATGTACCTGAAGACCTGCACCCGCCCCGTGTCCTGTTCGGTCGTAAATATCCGGTTCTCGGTGTCGATGAAGAGCCCGGCGATCAGAGCGAACTGGCCGGGATTGTACCCGAGGCTGCCGACGGCCAGCAGAACCTTGCCGTCGGATGAAAAAACCTGGAAGTTGTTGAACTCGGCGTCGGCAACATAGATGTGCCCCTCCGAGTCCAGAGCGATGCCCTTGGGGCGGACGAACTGGCCGGGCGACAGCCCATGCGAGCCAAAGGTTCTGACGAACTTACCTTTCTGGTCAAAAATCTGGACCCGATGGTTCCAGGTGTCGGTGACGTAAACGTTGCCCTTGGCATCGGTGGCAACGTTGGTAGGCGCGGAAAACAACCCCGGTTCCCGGACATCGGGGTTGCTCGGCCCGCCGATGTAACGCTCAAAGGCAAACGTATCGATGGAGAACACCGCCACCCGGTGGGCCTTCGCATCGGCCACGTAGAGGCGCTTTCTTGCCGAATCCAGTGCGATCCCTCCGGGCCGTTGGAGTTTGTCGTTGCCGAAATAGCCTAGGACTTTTCCATCGGCGCCATAGCAGAGAATCGCATGCAGAAATGCGTCCGCTACAAAAAGGCGGTCTTGCGCATCCACTGCCACACCCACCGGCAGAGCCAGCGGATGCGATGGTGAACCGCGTCTCGTCTCCACCTTCTTGTTCACCTTGTCGATGATGAAGACGGCCCGCTGGCCGCCGTCGGCCACATAGATCCGGCCTCGCGAGTCCACCGCCACTCCGTATGGTTTCCGCAGCAGTAGCTTGTCCTCCGGCGGCTTCGCTCCCGCCACCCGCTCCATCCAACTTTGCTTCTTCTTCTCGCCCACCTCGTCCAGGCTGTGGAACTGTTCCACCCACCGAATTCTCGGCAGACTGGGGGGGAGCGGCCACACCAGGTCGGGTTTGGCCTCCTGTACCACGGGTCGGCCCTTCACCTGTTTGTCCGCTCCCGCCAGAGGTAACGCCAGCAGGGCGCCCATTGCTAATATCGCCGTCGCGGTTGATCGTTTCATCGGCTCTCTCTTCCCTATTTGTGGCAGCGGACACAGAGTGCGCTAGTTGACGGTTTTTCGGTGACCAACAGCACGGGGCTACCGTCGGCGGCGTGCGGTTTGTGGCAGGTTATGCAGTCGAAGCCTGGCTTGCCCTCTGTAGCCGGCGCGGAAACCGGGTGGTTCATCATGGGGTGCCCCTTGCCCCCGCGGAGCGTCAGCATTTTCAATCCCTGGTAGGGCTGCGGCGGCAGCGTGACCTTGCCTCCGAAAAGCGAGACCGGCGCCGTGCTAGTGAACTTCTTCATCGCACTCGCGTCGTGGCACTCCAGGCAGAGCGCCTGAGAGGAGGCGTGCAGTTGCTTCGGATGCTCTGAGGCGTGCGCGTCGTGACACAACGTGCAATCGTCCTTCACCGGCTGGTGGACAAACTTCTTTTCCGCGCCGACGTCGGCATGGCACGAAGAGCAGAGTGCGGCCGCCGGCTGTTTGAGCGCTTTCTTGTGGCGCGATGCATGGGGATCGTGGCAGTCGGTGCACGAATTCGGATCGGACGTCAGGAGAGTGTGCTTGGATTTGGCGGCCTTGACCTTTTCCTGGATGTCGGCGTGGCATTCGAAGCAGACTTCGCTCGATGACGCAGCGGTGAGGACCACCTTGCCGTCCTTGGGCGCTTTGTGGCAGCTATCGCACTGTCGGGCATCGAATGGACCGTGAGCGTTCTCGGTAATCAGTTTGGGCTTGTCGGAGGCGTGGGGATCGTGACAGCCTGAACAGGCCGCTGTTGCGAAAGGCTGGCCCTTGTGAACTTCGGCGAGTTTTTTGTCGGCCAGGTCGTGGCAGGCGCCGCAGACGGCGGGTTGCTTATCGCTGAGGTAATGCTCCCCTTTGGCCCCGGCGGCGGCATTCTTATCCCGGTGGTTGACGTGGCAGGAGTCGCAGCCCATCTCGACCGCGGCATGCTTCACCTTCTTCCGAAGGACTGCTTGGATAGGGCCGTGGCATTTCAGGCAGGCTGCGCCGGGGGTAGCTTCCGCCTGCTCCCCGGCAGGCTTTTGAGCGGTATCGGTCTGCGCAAGGGCTGTCGTCGCGCAGACAACGAATCCTGCGAGAATCGGCAAGTATCGAATGCGGCGGGAATGTGGGTTCATGGTTCCGGCGGCTCGACGCTGGCGCGAATCATCACTGCCAAGACGGCTGCTGCATAGAGATGAGGTGAGTTTCATAATCCCCGTTCCAAGTCGAGATTAGCACGAGCCTCCGGGAGTTGCACGATCCCCACATCATCGGCGTATCTCCTTGAGAAGTCCGAGGTTGGGGTCGCCCGGGGCCACCCGGCCGGACCAGTCCTTGGCTTCGTCCGGCTTCCCTTGTTTCCAGGCGAGCCATGCCATCCCAGCGGCCACGTCCGTTGCGTTCTTGTCCAGCGCCAGCGCCCTCTGGAAGCACTGGCCGGCGTCGTCAACGCGGCCGGCGGCAATTCTTCGATAACCGAGATCGACCCAGGCGGGACGGTACTCGGGGTGCTTCGTGGTAATGGATTCGAGAGCGCTTTCGGCTTGGGCGTTCAACCCCAACTTGATGAACTTCCGAGCCATGGCGTACTCGTGGAGGGCTTCGGGCGCCGCTTTGGGGCCACTCTCCCGGGCCTCTCTCTGGCGGCCATAAATCGCGTCGAGGACTTCCTGCGCTTGACCAACGCCTTCGCGGCCGAATCCGGCGGCCTTGAACTTGAGATTGCGGTCCTCGGTAGCGATGAGGAGGGTAGGCAGGGCGACGATCTGGTAGTCGGCGAAAACGCCGCGGCCGGGGTCCAGCAGGACCGCCGGGCGCTGCTTGCATTCCGCAAGCGAGGAGGTAATCTCGTCGCGGGCGGCCGGGCCCGATACGACCGTCACTAAGCCCACGGGCTGGTAGCCGGCGGCCATGGCGACGACCTGGCAGACCGCCGATCTCGATCGCGCATTCGCCGGATTCCAGAACAGGATCAGCGTCGCTTTGCCAGGGTAGTCGGCCAACGTGCGCGACACCCCTTCCAGATCGGGAGCCTTCAAGACGGGCACGGGTTGGTTCAGGGCCAAGCCGCGGTTGGCGAGCAGAATGGGAACCAAGACAAACATGCAGCAGGCCGGGACCCCCCTGAGGCTCACTTCGCCGAGGTTAACGCGCTGCGGTCGTGCTGGTCTTCTTCCGGTCATAACTGAAGGGGGCATGGCAGCCCGGCGCGCATGAGCCACCGTTCTCGTTCTTGGTGAAATTGACAGGTAGCGGCCACTTGCCGAACGGAACGGATTTTCGAATGTGATTGGGCGAATTGCTGGCGTGCGTCTCATGGCACGCCCGGCATGTGCGTCCTTTCGGTGTCTTGTTGACGTGCAGGAAATGCAGGTTCCGGTCGCCGTCCCGGAAGCCGGTCAGGCTCGTGGTTCGTTCATCACGAGTCAGGGCCGAATCGTGGCACTCAAAGCAGAGCGAGAAATTTTCAGACTTGAAGGGTGCGTAGAAATCCTTCGGATAGTCGTTCTTCAGCAGGCGGAAGTGCTCGCCGCCATGGGGAACATGGCATCCCGCGCAGTCCTTATCGCGAATGGGACCGTGGTGATCCTTGTTCTCGGCGAGCAGGCGCTTGATGTCGGCCAGTTGCGTTGAACCCGCCTGTACCGGCCGGTCGTGGCATCCGAGACAGGTCGAGACGCCATCCGCCCTCAATTGCGGACGGACTTCGGCGGCATGGGGATCGTGGCAGCCAAGGCATCCGCGCCCGTCCGTGACCGCAGCATGCTTCACGGGGCCGGATGCCTGCTTCACGACCGCTTGGTGGCACGAACCGCACAGGGCCTGGACCTCGGACTTCAGTTGATACTTTCGAGGCGAGGCGTGCGGAGAATGGCAGCCGGTGCAGCCGGACTCAACAGGCTTGTGGCGGAATTTCGCGGACGCCAACCGCGGTCTCATGTCCTCATGGCAGCCGAGACAGAGTTCGACCCCTTCAACTCGCACCAAGTGCCCGCTCCTGCTTCCATGCGGATCGTGGCAGGCCAGACACCCCCCGACCGCAACCGGACCATGGACGCTGCCCGTGGTGAACTTCTCCTTTTCGTGGCACATGTAGCAGAGCGCCTCGGGCTTATCGGTCAGGGCGGTTTGCCCCCCGGCGGCGGGGACCTCGTGGCAGGAGTCGCACTGCTGGTCCTTGGCCGGCGCATGCATTACTGGCTGGCCGAGGAGGTTCGCGTGACAGACGGCGCACTTCTTCCCATCCAGTGGAGGGTGGGTCTTTCCAGGGATCTGGGCAGGCAGGCAGAGCGGTAGCGGCCCAATCAGTAATAGAAACAGCGTTGCCCTCGGAGTCATGGCCATCTAATTCACTCCTGCTGAAAGATCCGCCGTCTCTGCAAGTTTTTCCTGAGAGATCCGCTCGACTGCCCAGTCGCGCGCCAACGCCTCGATCATCTCAATCTTGACAGGCTTAGTGATGATGGCTGCGATGTGCGTGTGCCGGTTGCCGCGCCAAATCTCCGGGACGGGATCACGCGCCGCAAGGACGAGTTTCACCCCTTGAACCCGGCTGTCACATCCCAGGTAATCCGTCAAACCGGGTTCCGATGCCAGCAGCAGGTCTTCGTCGACCAGGACGAAAGTCGGGCGGAAATCGCAGAGAATCGCCGAGGCTTCGTATCCGTTGCGGGCAAACCCAATCTCGACCTCCTGGCTGCGTCTTTCCGCTAGGCCGGTGATCATCCCGCAGTCGCCAGTAATGACCAGCACCTTGGGCGTCTTGCCCATAACTCTTTGGTAATAAAGGCATTGGTCACAGGAGATGCGGCAGAGGTGTTTGGCGTGGCCGACTTCGCATCCCGGATTTCCCACCTTAAAGCACCAGGTCGCCCGGATCTGGTACACCACGCACCGCGAGCACTCGGGGTGAACGTCAAGCCCGTCTGATAAATACTCCCAGCAACGCCTCGGATGTCGCCCGGCGCCGCCCTCCGGAGGTTGTGTTTCGTGCCGGCCGCCGCCGGACGCGACCAAGCCCAGGATCTCCGACCGGTCGATTCTGCAATGTCCGCCGACGGTGCGTGTAGCCTTGAGCTTCCCCTTCCTGATCCACTTCAGGATGGTATCCGCGCTAACGCCGCAGAGCTCCGCCGCCTGCCCAGTTGTTAGAACCGAAGCCTGCTTGTCGTCTGTTTCTGGCTTCAGGTCCGCAAGGAACGCCGAACCGATAAAATACCATGCTTTCAGGTCTGTATATCCTCATCCAGCAGTATACAGGTACGATCTTCGGCGTTCAAGAGGGTGGAGGAGTAATTATCCCCCGGCAAAGCCGGGGGCCTGGCGTTTGGCCCGTCAGGCAAAGCGGGAGGCGTGCATTACCGC
>CAZLDN010000210.1:0-5676 GCA_964558355.1 uncultured Candidatus Solibacter sp. | reverse complement strand
AGCGGTTGCCTAACGAAGTGGACTTCCGGTATACTCCCGAAGTGCGTGTTAGGTTTGACGCTTGGTCGCGGCGGCGTGAACCGGGCCTGAAGACGTCGAAGCTCGAGAGAACCGAAATTAGGAGGCATGGTGTGCTGTTATCAATTAAGCGTTTGACCGCGGTCTTGGTTTTTGGCTCGGTCTGCAGCCTCGGCCTATGGGGTCAGGCCAAAGAGCCGCAGTGGAAGGATCGCGCCGAGTATGACCTGTACGACTCGATCCTGAAAGCGCAGGACAACAACACCAAGCTCGGGCTGCTGCAGAGCTGGGAGCAGAAGTATCCGCAAACCGAATACATGGAAGCCCGGCACCAGTTGATCGTCCAGACCTATCAGGCATTGGGCAAGGGCAAGGAGATGATGGAGGCGGCCAAGAAGATGGCGGTCGCGGCGCCGAAGTCGTTCTTCGCCTTGTATTGGATCAACCTGCTTACGGTCAGCCTGAACGATACTTCGCCGGCCGCTCTCGCCGACGGCGAGAAGTACGCCAAGGCGTTCCTGGGCATCATGGACGAGACCTTCGACCCCTCGAAGCGAAAGGCCGAAGTGAGCGAGGAGGCCTGGAAGAAGGAGCGGGCGACGATGGAGTCGCTGGGCTACAGGACGCTGGGCTGGGTGGCCATGAGCGGGAACAAGCACGAAGACGCCGAGACGAACCTCGTGGAAGCGTTGAAGCGCAATCCGGCTGATGCGCAGGCGGCCCTTTGGGCTGGCACGGTGGTCGCCCGCCAGCGCAAGATCGAGAAGCAAAGCTTCGCGCTGTTCTTCTTCGTCCGCGCGGCGGTCTATGACGGCCCGGGCGCGCTTCCTCAGGCCGCGCGCGACCAAGTGATGCGGTCGTTCGAGAAGAACTATATCAACTACCACGGCGGCAAGGACAAGATCGAAGAAGTGGTGGCTCTGGCCAAGGCCAACGCGGTACCTCCCGCCGACTTCAAGATCCTCTCGCAGGATGAAATCCTCCAGGCGCAGGAGAAGGAACTTGAATCGAGCAATCCGCAGCTTGCGGTTTGGGTGAAGATGAAGCGCGGTCTCGGCGGACCCGATGGCGCGGCTTACTTCGAATCGTCGGTGAAAGATTCCCGTATCCCGGGCGGCATCGAGGTCGGCGGGCAGAAGATCACGAAGCTGAAGGGGACGGTGGTTTCGGCCACTCCCGCGGCGAAGCCGAAGGAAGTCGTGGTCGGCATCTCGCAGGCGGAGATGAGCGAAGCGACGCTGCGCTTCGAAACGCCTCAGGGCAAGATCGAACCGGGTACCCAGATCGAGTTCTCTGGCGTGCCGGTGTCCTTTACGGCAGAGCCGTTCATGGTGGTGTTCGATGTCGAGCCGGCGGATGTCACGGGTTGGCCGAAGCCGGTGGCTCCGGTGAAGCGTGCAGCGCCGGCCAGGAAGGGCGCGACGAAGAAGAAGTAGGACCTCAGCGGTTCACGAACACGCACGGCCGGATTCGCCTTCACGGCGGGTCCGGCCGTTCCTTTTCTCAGGCCAGTGCGGATTTCAGATCCGCGAGCAGACTCCGAGCAGCTTGGACCTCAGCGGCTGTGGCGGGCGACTCTTCTCCCTTGAAGACGAAATGAGCGTCGCCGGTTGCATCGATCAGCGGCTCAAACCCGCGCTCAGTGATGCGGCCGGGAGAACCGATACCGCCGAAGCCGTCGCCGCGGCGCTCGACCAGCACGGCCATGCCATCACGGGTGAAGACGAAGTGATTGGGGATTGCGACCGTGGGCAGCAGGGTCACGCCGGCGGCGGCGAGACGTTCGAATCGGGCAAGCAGTTCAGGATCCATGGCGAACCGGGAGCCTACATCTTGTAGCGGCCCAGGTCCTCGTCGTTAAGCCCTTCGAGCCAGCGTTTGAGTTCCTCGTTCACGTTCTTGTCGCTCACCGTCTGCGTCGCCTTGGACGAACGCAGGACCTGTTCCTCGACATAGATTGGGCAGTCCAGGCGCAGGGCAAGCGCGAGCGCGTCGCTCGGGCGCGAATCGATGCTGATCAACTCGCCGTCCTTCTCCACCCAGATGACGGCATAGAACGTCTCGTCTTTCAGTTCGCTGACGACGACTTTGCGCAAGGAGGCATCGAGTCCGAAGAGAACGTTTTTCACCAGGTCGTGCGTCATGGGACGCGGCGTGGTGACCTTCTCGATCTCGAGAGCGATGGCGTTGGCCTCGAAGATGCCGACCCAGATCGGGAGAACCGTGTCGCCGCTTGCGTCGCGCAGGATCACAATCGGCATGTTCGTGACGGGATCCATCATCAGGCCGCGAATTTTCATTTCCACTTCCATGGCGTCGTTTCCTCCCTCACTTCCCGGTCTCACTTCAATGATAGGCGGCGGACAGGTTCGTTTGGTTTCAGAATCACCGGGCCGGGCAGGATTCGCCAACGAGCGAATTCGGGCCGGCGCTCGTCACCCGGACCGGCAGGTAACGGCCGATCATTTCGCGGCGGCCCGGTTGCCCGCCGCCCGGAGCCGCGGAGTGGGTGAAATTGAGCACGCGGTTCTGTGACGTTCGTCCAATCCACTGGCCGGACTTGGAATTGAAGCCCTCGACTAGCGTTTCCTGGATGGACCCGATCAGCCGCGCGTTGCGGCGCAGTTGGATGCCGCGCTGCTTCTCCTGGAGAATCGCCAGGCGGCGTCCCTTTTCCACTTCCGGGATGTGGTCGCCGAGCGACAGGGCGGGCGTGTTGGGACGCATCGAGTACTTGAAGCTGAAGATCGAATCGTATTCAACTTCGTCGAGAAGGCTGAGCGTGTCTTCGAAGTCCCGATCGGTCTCGCCGGGGAAGCCGGCGATGATGTCGGTGGACAGCGCGATGTCGCGGCTCGACGACTTCAACCACTCGATGCGGCGCATGTATTCGTCGCGGGTGTACTGCCTGGCCATGAGCGCCAGCACGGCGGTGGAGCCGCTCTGGACGGGCAGATGGACCTGATTGCAGAGCGATTCGGTGCGGTCGATGGCGTCGACGATGTCGCGGGTGAAATCGCGCGGATGCGATGTCGTGAATCGGACCCGGCGGATCCCGTCAACCTGGCCAACGGCTTCGAGCAAACGGGCGATGTTCCAGCCGGCCGGCGACGGGTCGCGGTAGCTGTTGACGTTTTGGCCGAGGAGTTGGATCTCGGTGTAGCCCGATTCGGCCAACGACCGGGCTTCGGCCAGGACGCTCTCCGAAGCGCGGCTGCGTTCGCCGCCCCGCGTGAACGGCACGACGCAATAGGCGCAGGACTTGTCGCAACCCTCGATGATCGTGATGTAGGCGCGGTGGGGGTTGTCGCGGCGCGTGTGTTCGGTCTCGAAGGTGTCGTCGGTGTCGAGACCTAGGCCGGTGACGCGTTTCCCGCCGTTTTCGACCTGGACCAGAAGTTCGGGCAGTTTGGTGTAACTGGCTGAACCCACCACGAGGCTGACGTGCGGGGCGCGCTCGAAGATCCGCTCACCTTCCTGCTGGGCCACGCAGCCGAGGACGCCGAAGACCTTGCCGTTGCCGGCTTGCCGCTTGAACTGGTCCAGCCGGTGAAAGACCTTCTGCTCGGCTTTGTCGCGGATGCTGCACGTGTTGTAGAGGATGAGGTCGGCCAATTCGGGGGTATCGACCAGCTCATAGCCGCGGCGTTCGAGCGTGCCGACGACCTTTTCGGAGTCGTGGACATTCATCTGGCAGCCGAACGTTTCGATATAGAATCGCTTCATAGGAACCCAGGGTCGGGATACCTCCAGTTTAGCGCGACCCTAAAGCCCCGCCCCGCGTCTTCCGATTAAAGGATGAGATGAAACTCGCCATCCCCATTCTCTTTGCCCTGACGACCGCGCTCTGGGGCCAAGCCGAGAGGCGCACTTACGTTTTCGACACGGAAGGCAGGCGAGTGCCGTGGTTGTCGTCGAGCGCTTCGAATGGAACGAGCAGCGAGAGTGTGGCGAATATGAACGGCCGGACGGCGACGCTGGAGCAGGTCGAGGAACGGATCCTGAGCGAGTCGGGCGGGGTGAAGACGGTCGAGAAGACGATCCGGCGGTTCGCCGCCGACGGGACCCGGCTTCCACCCGAACGGGTGATCACCGAGACAGCCGATCTGGGCGGCGGGCGTCAAACGACGACCACGACGGTGTACCGCGGCGATCTGAACGGCGGCATGGCTCTGGCCGAGCGTACGGTTGCACAAACGAACCCTAGCGGGACGGCGGGTTCTGTTGTCACGACGCAAACCGATCGGCCGACGCTGAATGGATCTCTGGAAACTGTTGAAAATAAGGAAGCGCGCTTGACCGCTTCGGGGGAAAAGTCGGAACGGGACGAGACCAGTTACCGGCCCGACGGCAACGGCCGGTTCGTCGAGGCGGCGCGGGTGGTCGAGCGAGCCTCGAAAGAGGGCGGCAAGACGGTGGTTCAGAAGGACGAATACGAGGCTGCGCCAACCGGACAGTTGGCGCTGTCGAGACAGGTGGTCGCGACGACGATGGTGAGCGCGAATGGCGAGGTTACGGTTTCCGACGTTTACGGTTCGGCGGCCACGGGGCGTCCGGCGACGGGGCAGTTGCAACTGAGGGAGCGTCAGATCCTGGAAAAGAGCCTTGGCGCTAAGGGTTCGACGGAGACGTTTTCGATTCAACGGCCGGACGTGGACGGATCGGGGCGGTTGGGCGAAGTGCACAGGATCTCCGAGACGGTCTGCACGGGCAAGTGCGGACCGGCGAAGCCGTAGAGGCGTGAACTCCAGGGGAAGTGACGGTAACCCGCTCTCTCTCCACAAACCATCCCCCAAACTGTTGATTTAGCGTGGACGCGGTTCATTGCGGATTTCCGTTGGGAACGAGCGCTAGACCGTGCCGGGCGGCCTGCTTGGCGAGCTGACCGAGCTGTTGTTGCTGGTACTTCTCTCTCCATGAGGCACTTACGTAACTCCTGTGTTTTCAGCAAAGCCACCTACGAGCGCCTCATGGTTCTCATGACGCGCGCAGGGCGCGTCGAGGACTGCGTTCGCGGCCTCAGCTATGGCTGGTGCTTGGGAGGTGTTGCGGGGACTTGGGGTACCCGCTCTCTGCGTTCGCGGTTCCTGGCGGCGGTGGAGCGATTTGAGATGGTTGAGGAGGGGTTTCAGGCGGACTGCTGGGGGGAGATGGGCTGGGATGGCGGCGTTTTGGTCTGTCTCGCGGAGGAGGCGCTCCTGCTGTATCTGCTTCAATTGATTGAGGCTTCGGAAGAGGAGGCGTTCGTGGGAGCCGCGGTAGCGGGCCAGTTTCTCGCTGCGACCAAACGAACCCATTAGGCCCAGGTCGAGTTCGGAGAACATCTCCAGGTCGCGGATTTTGTAGAGTTGCCAGGCGGCGAAGACCAGCATGTCGAAGAGGGTGTTTTCGATGGCTCCGGCGGGGCGGTAGTCGTCGACGTACTGTTGGCGGAGTTTTTCGTATTGGTGGCGCATGCCGGGGGTGACGGCGTTCTCGAGTTTCTTGGCTCTTAGGCCGTGGGTGGTGGCGTTGTTTGAGGAGCGGGACTTGCCGGCTTCGGTTTTGGGGCCGGGGCTGGAGACCCCCTCTCTTCGTTCGCGGGCGGCCCACTCTCTGCGCTCGGGGGCGGCCCCCACTCTGCGTTCGGGGTTGGAGGGATTGGGGGCGTCTTGGGGG
>CAZLDN010000209.1:0-5696 GCA_964558355.1 uncultured Candidatus Solibacter sp. | reverse complement strand
TCTCCAGCGCCACTTTGCCCTGCCACGGATACTTTCGTCGCCTGCGTCAACTTCACCGGCGCGCCCCCCTCCAGTCGCCAGTCCAGCCGATTGTTGTCATAGAGATGCACCCAAAGCCCCTCTTTGCTCACCCCATAGAGATACCCCGGCAGCGACGCCAGCATCCGCTCCAGATTCGTTGGGCAGCACGTGGTCGTGTACCACGGATTGCGGATCCGCTTCGACGCCTCTTCGGTCAACTCCAGCGGGTTCCGGTAGCAGTACATCGTCCCGCCCAGCGACATCCCCGAATTGATCGAGTTATAGATCGTCGTCTCCACGATGTCGGCGAACCGTGCCTCGCCCGTCGCCGCCAGCATCCGCCAGTTCCACATCAGGTTGGCGATGGCGGCGCAGCTTTCCGTATACGCCTTGGCGTTCGGCAGCTCATAGGCGTCGCCGAACGTCTCCCTCGTCTCCCCCGACGAGCGCGACCCCGTCCCGCCCGTCACATACATCTTCGTCTCCGTCAGGTCCTTCCACAGCCTCTCCAGCGTCGCCTTGTACGCCGGATCGCCCGTCTCCATGTAATAGTCCGCCGCCCCCGATGCCGCGTAACCAAATCGAACCGCGTGACCCTCCACAATCGTCCTATCCGTGAACGGCCGCCCGCTGAACGTGTAGCCCTTCTCCTGGTCGGTCAGCTTCAGTCGTTCCCCGTCGCCCCGCAGGATATAGCCCGCCAGGTCCAGATACTCCTTCCGCCCCGTGGTCCTGTAGAGTTCCACCAGCGCCAGTTCGATCTCCGGATGCCCGGCAAACAGCGGCTGCTTGGTAGGGCCAAAGTCGCGCAGCAGGTAATCGACAAACTTGATCCCCCCGTCCATCAGCTTGCGGTTCCCGGTCGCCCGGTAGTACGCAATGCCCGCCTGCAGCATGTGTCCCAGGCAATAGAGTTCGTGCCCGTTGTACATCTGCTTCCACCGGCGGTCTTTGCGCTCTTCTACAAAGTACGTGTTCAGGTACCCGCTGGGCTCCTGGGCGGCCAGGATCTCGTCGGACAGCTTGTCGAAAGTGGCCCGCAGCTTGGCGTCGTCCTGCGTCTGAAGAACAAACGCCGCCGCCTCCATCCACTTGTAGATGTCGGAATCTGTGAACCGCGGCCCGCGCCGCGCCACGTTCTTCCCCGACAGCCGCCGGAAGTTGTCCACGATGCCGTGTTCTTCGAGCAGTTCCAGCAGCGTCGGGATGCTGCGCTCGACGTTCACCTTCATCCTCGGCTGCCAAAACCCCTCCCGCATCGTGACCGCTGAAACCGGCACGTTCTTCACCCTTGCGTGCGGTGACTTCTCCAGATTCATCACCACCTGGTCCGCTCCGGGCAACGTCGCGGCCAGCAGAAATCCAGTCAGCAGCATTCTCATGGCTTCACTCCAACGATTCGACCGATTCGCGGTTCATCGTATCGCACGCTGGCCGGCCGGTGCTGGCAACCCGCGTATGGCCCGCGTATGGCCCGAAAGCTCGATTGGCCTCAATCGGTTGGCCAGACGAGCGTTCCCTGCAAACTTTCAGATTTTGGTTTGAAATCACGTTACCGCTTGAATCGAGGCCGCCGCCACCTGGCCCGCAATCCGCAAAAACCTTTCAAGTGATGCTGGATAACAGGTGGTCACGCGTATTCCCAGTTGCGCAGCCAGCGGTATTCCGGACTCATTCGCGCCCCACTCCCGTGCAAATTAGATTTCTGCCACGCGCGTGAGGTGTAACGGTCCGGCGGGGCTTCCACTCTGGTAGGTTGGCTCAGGTTTCCGCAAGAAACTGAGACCGCCCACTGAAGGAGTCCCCGCCATGAATCGAGTATCCAGCATTTTCAGCCAGCTTTTGCAGTTCTTCCCGCGCCTCGAGTTTGAGGCCCTCACCCGCAAACACAACGCCGAGCGCCACGCCCGCGGCTTCACCTGTTGGCAGCAGTTCGTCGCCATGATGTTCTGCCAACTCGCCTATGCCCAGAGCCTGCGCGAGATCTGCGGCGGACTGGCCGCGCTTGAAGGCAAGCTCCGCCATCTCGGCATCATGGACTGCCCCAAGGCCACCACGCTTTCCTACGCCAACGCCCATCGGCCCTGGCAACTCCATGAGGCCCTTTTCTACCAAACCCTTGGCCGGTGCCAAGCTGAGGCCGCCGCCCGGACCAAGCGCAAGTTCCGCTTCACTCACAAACTGCTCAGCCTCGACTCGACCCTCATCGAGTTGTGCGCCGAGACCTTCGACTGGGCGCGCTACAAGCGATCCAAAGGCGCGCTGAAACTCCATCTGGTGCTCGACCACGACGGCTGCCTGCCCTGCTACGCCGTCGTCACCGAGGGTCGCCGGGCCGACGTCAAAGTGGCGCGCGGCATCCAGTTCGCGCCCGGCACTCTGGTCGTGTTCGACCGCGGCTATGCCGACTACGACTGGTGGCTGGAACTCACCCTTTCGAAGGTCGATTTCGTCACCCGGCTCAAGGACAACGCTTCGTATGGGATTGTGGAACGCCGCCGTGTTCCGGAGGGTTCAGACATCCTGCGCGACGAGGTGATCCTGCTCACCAGCCAACAAGAGATCGGCCCCGAGGCCCTGTTGCGGCGAATCGAAGTGTGGCTGGAGGACGAGCAGAAGACGATGGTGTTCGTCACCAACAATCTGAAACTGGCCGCTGCGACCATCGCCAGGATCTTTCGCGAACGCTGGCGCATCGGCGTGTCCAGACAAGGACACATTGTCCAGTCGGTGAAAGACCGACCGAGGCCAAGAGACTCAGGCCTCGTAGCTTGGGAGGCGCCGTGGCGCGAAAGCAAGGCGGCGGAGCCCTCCGACAACATGCTCGGAAAGGAGTATGCGCGACGCACCAGGTTGCAACGTGAAGTGAACGCAGACGTAGCCTCGTTACACGAAGTTCCGGCGGCTGAGACGGTCGATAACGTGCGAAAGCAGCAAGGGTTGGCCGAAACGAGTCCGATGCGGCAGCCCTCACCGGCGGGGTATCAGCGGCGACATGGTGTGAAGGATGATGTGGAAACTGGAGAAGCCCTCGGTGCCCGGCGAAGAAATCTCGTCGAGGAGATGCCGGCTATAACCGCGAGTGGGAAATGCGGGCATAGGCGCCAGGGTGGCGGATCGGGTCGTAGTACCGGTGATGGGCGTGCAGCAAAACGCGCCCGGAGGGAAGGGCACGGACCGGTGAGTATTCCGTCCGTCAAGGGGAGGCAGGGGTGAGATGACAAAGGCACCCAGTAGTCTGCAGGAACTGCGGCGGCGGATCTATCGAAAGGCGAAGTCTGAAACGACGCATCGCTTCTGGGGTCTCTTCGTGCACATCACGAAGACCGAGACTCTCGATGAGGCTTATCGGATCGCCAAAGGAAACGGCGGTGCCCCGGGCATCGACGGCCAGACATTCCGGGACATCGAGTCCGCGGGACTGGCCGCGTTTCTCGCGGTGGTGCGGGAAGAGCTTGTCACAGGCAGGTACAAACCGATGCCGAACCGCCGGGTGGAGATCCCGAAGGGCAACGGCAAAGTCCGAACGCTTCAGATTCCTTGTATCCGCGACCGCGTGGTGCAGGGCGCGCTGAAGCTGATCCTGGAAGCTGTCTTCGAGGCGGACTTTTGCCCGAACTCTTACGGATTCCGGCCTAAGCGGTCACCACATCGCGCCCTGGCGGAAGTCAGGCGCAGTGTGCTGCGGCGCATGTCCACCGTCATTGATGTGGATCTGTCGCGCTATTTCGACACGATCCGGCACTCGGTGCTTCTGGACAAGATCGCCAAGCGGATCCAGGACCCACAGGTCATGCACCTCGTGAAGCAGATCATCAAAGTTGGCGGAAAGATCGGGGTCCCGCAAGGGGGCCCGTTCAGCCCGCTGGCGGCGAACATCTATCTGAACGACGTCGACTGGTTCTTCGACGCGATTCGCCGCAAAACGGCAGCAGGGGACTACGAGGCGGTCAACTATCACCGGTTCGCCGATGATATTGTCATCACCGTCAGTGGGCACCATACCAAACGGGGCTGGGCCGAACGGGCTCTGCAACGGCTCCAGGAACAGATCGCGCCGCTGGGTGTCGAACTGAACACGGAGAAAACCAGGATGGTGAATACGCTGAAGGGGGAAGCCTTCGGGTTCCTGGGGTTTGACCTGCGCCGTGTACGCAAGCAAAGCGGGGACGGGCATTTCATCCTGATGACTCCAAAGAAGAAGGCTCGCAAGGCCGTCAAAGCGAAGGTCCACGACATCATCGCCCGCGGGGGAGCAACCCCGGCGGCGGAATTGGTGAAGCGGATCAACGCCGCGCTGGCCGGGTGGGTCAACTACTTCAGGGTCGGCAACGCGAGCCGTGCCTTTAGCGAGGTCCGCGATTACGTGGAGATGAAGGTCCGCACCTTGCTGACGCGGCGGAAACGGCGGCGAAAGCGGAGCGTGGGCTGGCGGCGATGGAGTAACGAATACCTCTACGACGTACTGGGGCTGTATTGGGACTGGAAGATCCAGCCGCTGCCCGGAGTCGGGAGGGGGAACGTAAAAGTGGCCGCCGGCCAACAGGACTCATAACCCTTTGGACGAAACTCACTGGGTGAGCTGCTTGAGGGAAAACCTCACGAGCAGTTCTCATGGGGAGGGGCTGGAAACGGGCGAGAGAAATCTCAGCACCGCGCCAGTCCCTTACCCGACAGCTGTTTTTCAAGGCCCTGAAGCAGGGACTGAAGGTGAAGACCTTCGTGGGCACTTCGGAAAACGCTGTGCAGATCCAGATCTGGACGGCGCTGATCGCGATGCTGGTGCTGAAGTACCTGCAGATGCGCAGCACCTTCGAATGGAGCCTGTCCACCCTGATCGCCCTGCTGAGGCAACAACTCTCGGTGTACCGCGACCTGTGGACGTGGCTGAACAACCCTTGCCAGGCGCCGCCGCCACTGGTGGCGGCTGAACAACTGACGCTCGGGCTGTAATTCGGACAGCAGAACGGCGCCCGGATGAGAAAACACGCACGAAAGCCAACGATGAGCGACCAGAACTTGGATAGCAGGAGCCGCCAGAGCCAGTAACACCAGCGCCCAGTGTCAAGGCAACCAGGTTTCCGTCAGGACGCCGGCGTAGGGGCTATCTTCAGTGGTTTCAACAAGGCTCGCAGGCGCACCGAGTTAATTTGCACAGCACTGTTCGCGCCCACATCTCGGTGGTCGCTTTGTCGAGTTCAGCCTTGTCGATTTTGTCCAGCTTGCGCCGCTCCAGGATTGCCGCCGCCAGATTGTCGACGTGATGCCGGTGAGCAACGCCGGCAATCGGCGCGGAAACCGCGGGGTGAGCATGGACTTGCCCCCAGTTTTGAGACAACCGGTTAAGACTCAAAATCCATTGAACGGAGAATTGATTCATGGGCCCTGTTCACCAAGGAGTTCAGGCTGGCCGCTGTGGTGGTTGGAGTAGGGGTCCCTGTGCTCCGCAATAATGGTATCGGCCATGAGAACCAACAGCATACGAGGTAGTCAGCTCGGAGGTTAAGGCCAGTGTAGGGTCGCTCGTTGACGCACTAGAATCACGGTTGTTCAACCTACCTCCGAGATCCCCTCGCCGGCCAGCACCGAACGGATCTTCGCCTTCACTACCATCATCGGCACGAACCTCGGCTTGGCGAGCAGGTCCAGAATGAGCCTTCCCTGCTCGACGGCAT
>CAZLDN010000208.1:0-5714 GCA_964558355.1 uncultured Candidatus Solibacter sp. | reverse complement strand
AGGCACGTCTCCCGGCTCCTGGAAACCACGCTCAGCCGCGCCTGCGATGCCATAATCGCGGTTTCGAGCGGTGAGGCGCATCACCTCCGCGGAATCGTCCATTCCCGAACGCCCGTACGAATGGTCTTCAACGGCATCGACCCCCAGCAGTTCGCCGACTCCTGCACTCCACGAAACGAAGCCCGCGCTAACTGGTCCTTGGCCCCGGACCGTCCCTTCGTGATCGGATTTATCGGAAGGCTCGTCAGTCAAAAAAACCCGGCGCTTCTCCTCCAGGCCCTCCACCGCGCTCGGTCGGAATCCTCGCTCGACATGCGGGCTGTTGTTGTTGGTGATGGCCCCTTGCTCGCGTCCCTCCAGGAACGCTCTTCCGCGCTCGGCCTCACAGACTCCGTCTTATGGTTGGGGCAATCGCCCGCCGAAACGTGCATCCGCGGCTTCGATGTCCTGGTCCTGCCGAGCGACTACGAGGCGATGCCCTACGTGCTTCTCGAGGCAATGGCCGCTGGCGTTCCTGTCGTCGCCACGGACGTCGGCGGCGCACCCGAGTTGGTACAGAACCCGAGATGCGGCATTGTTGTCCCCCGGTCTAATCCCGGCGCGCTAGCGGCGGCCATCACTCATCTCGCAACTCACGCGTCCCAAAGACACTCCCTCGCAGAACGCACCGGTCTCGCAATCGCGCCGTTCACGATCGATGGAATGGTCGACCGGACCATTGAGGTGTATCAATCCACACTGACGCCTGACTCTTCCAAGGAACTGAGAACTTGAGCGCCACGACACTTCCCCTGAATCTGCAAGCGTACACAGCACGCTCCAGGCGCGGACTCCTTGTTTGCGCTCTGCCCCTCCTCGTTTGCGACGCCGCCGGACTGCTACTCTCCGGCCTGATCGCCGTCTCCGTCCGTCACGCCCTCGGCGGGCGGTTTGCCCTCGACTTCTACCTCGGACTCTCCTGGCTGGTCCTCGTCTTTCTAGCCTCGTTCGCGTTCCTCGGCCTCTACCCAGGAATCGGCGTTCACCCTGTTGTCGAAATCCGGCGCCTCACCTACGGCACTACCCTCAGCTTCCTCCTCCTCGGCACATCATCGTTCTTCATGCGCGACATCGAGGCCTATTCCCGTGCCGTCATCCTCGCATCCTGGGCGCTCGCCCTTGTCATCTTGCCCTGCTCCCGCCTCTGGCTCCGCGAGAAACTCGGGACCGGTTCGCCCTGGTGGGGAGAACCCGTAGTCATCCTCGGCACCCCAGAGTCATCCTCTCTCATTCGCGAGTGCCTCGTGAAGCACTCTTTCCTCGGCCTCCGCCCCTTTGTTTGCCTCACGTCTGATTCGGTCGAGACGGGCGGAAACCTCATTTCGGCCCCTGCCTATGTCAAGGCGTTCGGCATCCGCTACGCCATCATCGCACTGCCCGGCTGGAGTCCGGAGGCGATCCGGCAGGCTGTGAGCCAGTACGCGTCTGAATTCCCGCAGGTGCTGATCGTCCCGAATCTCTTCGGCGTCTCCAGCCTGGATGCTTCCGCTCTCGATCTGGGGGGGCTCATTGCGGTCGAGATCCGCCAGAAACTGCTTTCTCTCCCGGCGCTCGTGGCCAAACGGGCCTTCGATTTGTTTCTGACTCTACTGATCTCCCTTCTTCTCGCTCCGTTTCTCATCCTGATCGCTTTCTTGATCGCCGTCGGTTCTCCGGGCCCCGTCCTTTTCGGACAGGTCCGGCGCGGCCTCAACGGACGGCCTTTCACCGCATGGAAGTTCCGCAGCATGATGACGGATGCACAGGAAGTTCTCGACCGGTGCCTCCGCGAGAATCCCGAGTTGAGCAGCGAGTGGGCTCAGAAGCGCAAGCTTCGCCGCGACCCTCGCATTACTTGGATCGGCAAGCTGCTCCGGCACACAAGCCTCGACGAACTCCCACAGCTATGGAATGTCCTGAGAGGCGAGATGAGCCTGATCGGCCCCAGGCCCATCGTGGACGAGGAGATCGAACGCTACGCGGGAAGCTACAAACTCTACCAGAAGGTGCGGCCAGGGATGAGCGGTCTCTGGCAGGTCTCAGGCCGAAGTTCCACAACCTACGGCGAACGCATCCAGTTCGATGAGTATTACGTCCGGAACTGGTCTATTTGGCTCGATCTCTACATCCTCTGGCGCACCATCGGCGTAGTCCTGAAACGCGAAGGAGCATACTGACTCGCCTTCCATGCCTTCCCTTCAACAGTCTATGAACCTTCGCAGCGTCAAAAAACTGATGCCGTGGTATTCCAAGCCGCTCCTAAAAATCGTCCTGTCGAAGCTTCCTGTTCACTACTCCGTCTGGAAGCGCATGGGCATCTTCGAGCATGGGTTTGCCGACGATGCGGCCTACAGCCTCCGCGTCTTCCAATCACACTTCTCCGTTTTTCAGGAAAGCGGGATAGGCCGGCCCTTCGTCGGTCTCGAACTCGGCCCAGGCGACTCTCTTTCATCCGCCTTCCTCATGCATGCCTGTGGCGCCTCGCAGTCCTATCTGGTCGATTGCGCCCCCTGCGCACGGACAGACCCGGACGGCTACTACCGCCTGATCGATCAATTCGGTGAACTCGGGCTGAACATCCGACTCCCCGGCAGTCTCACCATGAACGAACTTTTGGACGCCGTCAATTGCCGCTACCTTACTAACGGGCTTGAGTCTCTGCGAGGTATTCCAGATCAGTCCGTCGATTTCATTTGGTCGCAGGCTGTCCTCGAACATCTGCCGGCCGGCGAGGTTCCCCATTTCTGGAGAGAGTTCAGCAGGATCCTCAGGCCAGGAGGTTGTTGCAGTCACGAAGTCGACCTCCGCGACCACTTCAACATGGCCCTCAATCACCTGCGATTCTCGCCAGCCTTCTATGAAAGCTCCACCGTTAGGCAGGCGGGTTTCTACGTCAACCGGATGTCTCTTACCGAGCACCTCAACTTCATCGGCGAGGCAGGCTTCAGCGCCTCTGTCTCCGACTGCAGAACGTGGCCCAAGATCCCCATCGAGCGGCGGCGGATCCACTCTGCTTACCGGCATTTCTCCGATCAGGATTTGCATGTCAGCGTCTTCCGGGTCGTTTGCGACCTGCCAAAACGCGCCGTGGGAGCCACCTCCGCATGAATCTCGCCCCTCAATCCGCCCCCGGCTCACAAGCTTCGGATCAGGATGGCCCGAATTCCGCAATCAGCGGCGTCGACGAAAAGGCCCGGATCTTGATTGCGGGCGGGTGCCACGTTACCGGCTATCCGTTCGGCGAGCGGGACTCCTTCAGCTCAAAGCTCGGGGAGATGTTTCGTTCTTCTGGATCGAGTGTGGGGATCAGAACTCAGGGTCTGATCAATCTACGCTCATCCGCCAATGTCATTGCCTGCGCGGAGGACTTCAGGCCGGACATTCTCATCCTCCAGTTGGCAAACTACGAGACTACGCCGGGCGTCAGGGCCTTCATCATGCGCCGCTTCGGCGCCAAGTACCGTGCTGGAAGTAGCTCCTCTGCCACTGACGTCAGTCCACTCGACAGCGCATTCTCGCGCACAAAGTGGCGCGTCAAGGCGTACTCCAAGTCTCTCGCCGACACCTTGACCCGCCACTCCCTCATCGACACTCCCTGCGTCTCTGCCCTCGTTGAGAGCTTCCTGTCCTCCGTTTCCTCTATGGGGCTGTCTTCCGTGCTGGTCATGAGCCCCCTCCCTTGCATGGACCCCGTGATAAATAGCTATCGACGGGACCTCTGCCCGCTGTTCCGGGACTTGAGTGCGAGGTTCGGCTTCTCCTACATCGACATCTTCGATGTTCTCGACAACGGCGCTACCCCCAGGCGTCACTTTTACCACGACGGCATCCACCTCACCCGGGCTGGTCATGATGCGGTCGCACAGGCGATCTTCGCGGAACTGAGGGCGCAATCCCTCCAGATGCGCTCCCCGGGCCGCTCCTGCCCTCTCCAACGCCGACAGTCCAAGTGCTAACCTGTCATCTGGTCCCTGAAGATGCCCAATTTTCGGCAACTCCCTGTCGTGTGGATCGCCGCCCTCGTCTGCATTGCCGCCCTCCAGCCGGCCTCCCCTCAGTCCCTCAATCGAGTCTCGCCCGCCCCCTCCTGCGCCACATCTGAGTTCCCCTCTCCGCCGGACCTCCCCGTTCTCTCAAGCCCAAAGCCCAGAGTCCTCATCCTGGGCTCATCCACAGCCGAAGGCTACAACGCCAGCCAATACCCGCTCTCCTGGGCTGGGCGTCTGACTCTCGCTCTCCGCTCCGTCGGAATCGATGTTGTGAATGCATCCATCTCGGGTACCAACACGGCCAACTCCCTCCAGCGCTTTGACCGCGATGTCACCCCTCGCCAGCCTTCCTTCGTGATCCTTTCCACTTCCATCCTGAACGAGAACTTCATCTCCGATCCGAGCGGCGCGCTCAATCGATACCTCACCAACCTCCGCCTCCTCGTTGAGCGGGTGCGGGCTCTGCCCGCCGTCCCCGTCGTCATCACCATGTACCCCAGCGACCGCTACGGCGGCGCGCACATCGAGTTGTTGCGCCAAGTCGACCGCCGGATCGAGGAGTTGGGTGTCCCACTCCTCCACTTCGGCGCGAACGTCAGCGACGAGCAGGGCCGCTGGCTGCCCGGTATGAGCGGCGATGGCGTCCACCCCACTGACCTCGGCCACGAGATGCTGTTCGACTCAATACCCATTACCCTGTTCGGCTCTCTGCTGAATCCCGTCATTGCCCCCCCACTAAACGAATCGTAGCTTCCTGGGTTGCCGGGGTAGTCCGTCCCGGCGCAATGCTCGCCGTCAGATTGCCGGTGCCGGCATTGTCCTGGACCGTAGCGTCGTGGATCCGTCCTCCGGCCGGCCAGGCTTCTTCCATATTCCTGGCCGTTTCGAATGGTCAACTTGCAGTGGACGTGTCAGGATCTGCGGTCATCCTGGCTCACGACGGTCTTGAAACCGCCCGGATCGTCTATGGCCCGCTACCCGTCGACCGCTGGAGCCATTTCGCCATCGCCTACAATTCCGCCATGCGCACCCTTGAAGTGTTTGTCGACGGCAGCAAAGCGGCATCGGCCTCCGCCGCCGCTCCCGCGCTCCGCGCCTTTGCCTTCGGCGGTGACTGTGCCGGGTACCGGTTCAGCGACCTTGTAGCTTATCGCGTCCCGCTCCGGCAGGGAGAGGTTGCGGAACTGGTGGAGTTCCAGGTCCCCCGACGGTCCCTGGAATTCTGGAGCCGCCTCGCCTCCTCCCCCTCCCTGCCTTCGACCCCTAACGAGGCATGGAGCGCTTCCTCCGCGCAGGTCAGTGGAGGCTGGTCTCTCGTCGGCGATGTCCCCGGTGGCGCCTGTCTCGCCGTCCCAGAAGTGCCGGGCACGAATCCGCCCTCCCTCGACAACCGGGTCGAGAAACAGCAATAATCTGTGGCCTGTCCCATACGACCAGGGGGCGGTGACCGCCGGAAGGAAATCATATCCTCATGGAAGCCATCAAATTTGGTGTTGGGCCCAACCCCTGAGCCCGGCGTGACTTTGGTTGCCCCGGCTTGGGCGGTAACACGCGGAAGGGATTTATTTTCGACATGCAATCAGTTACTTAGCCAATTCCACTCCGGTCTCCCCCCTTCCCCTCCGCTTCACTGATTCCCATGGCCGGACTCCGTCCGCGTCGAATTCAGTCGCCAAGGAAAGGAAGCGCCGCCGTGAAACCCAAACC
>CAZLDN010000207.1:0-5720 GCA_964558355.1 uncultured Candidatus Solibacter sp. | reverse complement strand
CAACTGAGGATGGCGCATCAGGCGGGGGTGGGGTTCTGGAAGCTCGAGTCGGGGGAGCGGGCCAGCCTCCGATTTCGCGAGACGCTTTCGGTGAGTGCGAAGGGCGAAGCGCCGAACCTGTCGCTTGAGAACGTGCAGGCGTGGGGGCCGATGAACGACCAGGTGAGTCTGGCGAACCGTGCCGGGGTATCAGGGAGCGGGCGGTTCCGGACGTGGGATCAGGGCCGGATGCTGGATACGGCGCTGGAGATGATCGGTTTCAGCCGGGTCTTCAGGACAGGCAAAGCGACAGCGCAACTATCGATTCCGACGACATTGGACCGGGTGGCGGATCTGTTGCTGCGAGGCGGCGGGGACCGGGGCAACGACTGCCTGATCAACTGCCAGGATGAGGTCTACATGGCGGCGGCGCTCGGCTGCACGATGGGCGTCATGCGGCACCCGGCGTGGAAAGACCCGGCCCAGCGCGACTATGATCCGAGGCTGTTGCGATACCGGCTAACGGAGGTGGTGCGAGCGCTGCGCTGGCAGCGGATCGCGCCGCCGTGGCCGGTGGGCTACACGAAGACGGATCTGGACGCGAGGAGGCTGGACGACGACTGGGAGTTCCGGCCGGGCGAATCGGTGGTTTCATGGGCAGCGGGGCCAATGGTGAGGCAGGGGGCGCCGGCGCGGGTGGCGAGGAATGCGCCGCTGGCAAAGGTGTCGGCGGCGGGCTCAGCGCCGTATGTGGTCACTTCCAAGCACCCGAACGGCTCGACGGCAGTGGCTACATTGCCGCGGGTATTTTCGGGGCGGGGCGTGCTCTACCCGGAGGCGGACGTGACACTGGAGGTCGAGGACCCGATGCAGCCGATCGGAGTATTTGGCCGGTACAGGAGCCTGACCTTGGACTTGATTGGGCCGCCAAATTCGGTTCGGGTGATGGCGCAGGACCTGGCGTCAAACGAGGCGGTTGACGTGACCGAGAGGGTGAACGTGGCGGGAAGCACGATGGTGATTCCGGGCGAGTTGATCAACCGGTTGGGACAGTCGGCGGCGACGAGGAACGACCAATCGGATCCGGGGCTGGTTGTTCAGATTTTCAGAGCGTGACGGGGGCAGGGGACTGGACCCGATGGCCATCGTTTTTGGGACAGTCCCGGGTTGCGATCAGGCCGTCCGTTTGGCCGCCCTTACACCGCGCCTACGTTGGGCGGTGCACCCCCATCATAGCTGGCCCACAGTGAGGAAAACGTCAAAAGCCCAGTGGCCGACTGGCCGGTTCGCCCGTTCCACCTTGCTGCGGAATCGGAACCGGTTCCCATAGATGTCAATCCACTTCGTTTCTTTGTAGGCCAATCGAATGCCGGTGACAGCTTCGTCCTCCAGGGCTTTCAACTCACCGGCCTCGCTGATGCCATTATGGTTGAAATCGAGCCAAAGCCGCAGGGCCGCAAAGACTTGATCGTTCCGGTCGATCACGCCATCTCCGTTGCCCCCGTTTTCGGGTTTGTCGAACTCGGCAAGAGCGGCAAAGCCATTCTTGGCCGGTCCGGGCGGCTGCGGGGTCCGATCTCCGAACAACTCGGAACCGTTGTCGATCTTCCCGTTCGCGTTGCGGTCGAGAACAAGCAACGCGTTCCCAGATTCTGGACGCGTCCAAGCCACTCGCTCCGGCACTCCGTCGTTGTTCATGTCGAAAACGACGCCCTCCTGCCACGATGTGAGATCAAAGCCAGCACCGCCGATATCAACGATGATCGGGCTGTACTGGGTGCAACATGGACTTTCATACACGAAGCCGTTCGGACAGGGGTCCGGAGAGTTGTAGCAGGGATCAGGCTGCATCTCGTACGCGCTCGGGTTACAGTTCTGGTCCGGACACGATGGAGGGGAGCATGAGTGGGAGGCGCTCACAAAACGCAAAGACCCGCGGGTACAAGTGATCACCCAATTGTAGTAGGCGATCAATCCGCACGACTTTATCGAGATGTTCGTAGACTTATCGTATGCGTCCGCCGTAAAGTTTCCATTGTAAGTCACTGGAGTTAAAAACTCAGGCCAACATGATACGAGTGCAGAGTTGTAAACATAGCTGGTATCTTCATTGCAGTTAGCATAAGCCCTATTGAATTGCCCGGTCGCGGTCAAAGTCCGGTTGTCGATGGTGCCGTCCGGAAATTGTACACGATAAGCGACCCACTTGCAGAGCGGGCAACTGGACGGATTATACGAAGGGTTGAGTGCGCAAGAGTTGAGGCACTCAGTCTCCTGGCCGGTGATTGAGTAAGTAGGTGTGCATTGCTGTCCCAGTAAGGCCGCCTGAGCAACTGCCGCGAAGGCGACGACACGGTGGATGACAAGCCTGACCCGCATCATCGGAGCGCACCTCCCCTGACTGTCTGGAGGAACCTCTGGCTTTTCGCGCTAAGAGAGCCGTAGATTCTGCGCAACTCGGAGAGGTATATGTCGCGAGGCGACTGAGACATGCGCGAATCGGAAAGCGGCAATCTCTCAAGCTGATTGATCTCCTGAATGGCAAAATGTCTCGTACCCCTGACGGCGGCAAGGAACCGGCTGGCTTTCTGTCCCCCTAGATCCAGGGTGCGGACGTCGACTCCCGGCAGACGCACGTCTTGCAGCGAGGCAATGGCCTCGGCAACTGTGGCCGGTTCACTGCCAACCTGCTTTGCAAGACGTGCCAGGTCTTCGAAATCACGTCCGAGTCCGGGCGCGCCGTCCAGGATTGCCTTCACCCGCTCTGTTTCAAGCGTGCGCCCAAGGCGGTGAACGGTGATGTTCTGAATCTCCCTATCGAGGCCATCCGAGGTGCCGTCTTCGAAAACGGCGGCAGACAGTTCGAGGATGTGTTTGGAAGGGGACAGTTCCTCGGTGCCGACTTGCACGCTGTCAGACTCGCCGGGCTGTAAAGAAGCATCAGTCAGAAAGCGGTCCACCCCACGTGTCGTGTTCCCATAGGAGACGGCGAAGGCCGTGATCGGCTTGGTTGAGACGTTTTTCAGAACGAACGTGGTCAGCTTCTCCGATTCCTGAACCGCCACAAGTTCGATCGCGCTCGTCCTTGGATCTGTGCTCCAGCCACGCAGCGGTTCCTGCGAAAACAACGGCAGCGGACTGGCCGCAATCAATACAACAAGGTGGGCGATACCAATGCAACATCTGGTTGGAGTGTTGTACCAATCGCGCTGGTTGGATCGGCACGTCATACCATTGTCCTTCGGAAAGCGAGCACGATAAAAGTGGAAAACAGTGGATCACGGCGTTCCATCTGGTAAAAACTACACATAAAGATATTCTTTCTTTATCCAGAATATTCCTAGCACGAGTATCGCATGCGCCTCGTTCCCGTCAAGACTATCTTTCGATCTTCCGCGGCCCCCTTCCAGGCGCGGCATTCCGCCACCGTGCCGCAACGCGGAGGTACGGCACACGAGAGGGACGGGGGCCCCGTCCAGGGTGGGGCGATTGAGCGCGGCCTGTCGAACACGCGCACTTGGACGCCCGCTCTCCTCGGTCACGGCTTGAGGATTCAGTCCAGGTCGGGGTCTTCGACGACGGTCAGGAATTGGGCTACGGTGATGTAGCGCTGGTCTTCTGCGAGCTGCCAGCGGTTGAATTCGGGGTTGTCGGGCTGCATCTCGATGCCTTCGTGGGACCAGCCCTCTTCGGTGACCCGCTTGCGGCTGTCATAGCGTTTGATGGTCAGTTCGCCGCCTTCGTCCAGGGTCCCGATTCGTTGGACGAGGTAGATGCCGCCTTTGCGGGAGCCGCCATGGTAGAGGCGAAACAGGCAGACCGACCCGTCGGGGATGTCGGGTTCCATCGAGCGGCCTTCGATGCGGACCAAAAAGAGGTCGTCCGAGAGAGCCTTGCGGCCGGGCGGGTCAACATCGACCCAAGTTTCGGCCTGGTTGGCCATGTCCGAGCCGAAGCCGCCGGCGGCGGCACGGATGGACATGAGCGGCAGGTGGGTGCGGAACTGCTGGACTTCGGACGGGACGAATTTCCTGTAAAGCAAATTGAGGGTGCGATCAAGATGCCCGACGAGGGCGGTTTTCGGCTCGGAGACGCGGAAGGTATTTGAGAGTGTGTCATCGGCCCAGCGGAAGAACTCCTCGGGACCCATCTCGTCGAGCATGGCTTCGATCTGAAGGGCGAGTCCTGAGAGGATTTCGGCTTCTTCACCGGCCCAGTGGTCCCAATCGCGGCGGAAGCGGCAGGCGGACTCGCCGGTCTCCTCGACCCAGAGGGCGACGCCGCAGGGTTCCCCGAGGGCTTCGAAGACCCTGACGTGACCGCGGGTGGTGGTTTGCGGAGCGCCCATCGTCACTCGAATTTTCCCATAGAAGGGATGTTAGGAGAGCTGATTTATTGTACCGGGAAGGGATAGTACCCTTCACGGGCGCGCACCTTCACGTAAGGCAGGTTGACGCGGACTTCGATTTTGCGAAAGACTCTGGCGCGGTCGGCGTCCACGGGCGTATAGCGAAGGATGTACTGGGTGGTGATCTCGCCGGCGGTTGCGCCGATGGCGCGGACGATGCCGCCCATGATCTTGGAGGCGTATCCGCCAGTGCCGACCTTGAGGGCGTAGTTGCCTTCATCGGATGGGGTGGAGAGATAGCCCGCGACATCGGAGTAGACGTCTTCGAGGGGGTAGACGACGCGGCCGCCGGTGGCTTCGGCGAGGCGCTTCAAATTGGATTCGCCCTGCGCGTTGAAGCCGAAGGCGACGGTGGAGACGCCGTAGATGGTGATGAGGTTGCGCTGGGCGAGTTCGAGGACCTCGTTGAGACCCTTCTTGCTGGCGTTATCATGGCCGTCGCCGACGACGACGATGACGCGGCGGGGCTCGATGGGCTCGCCTTTGACGAGGGTGCGGCTGGTGCAGGCCATGTAGAGAGCGTCAAAGAGGGCGGCGCCGCCGCCGGGCTTGGCTTTGCGGACGCGGTCGAGGAGCTTTTCGGGGTCGTTGGTGGTGTTGACGAGGAGTTCGGCGTCGGTGGAGTAACCGACAAGGTAGCCGGAGAACTGTTCACGGACCGCGCCTTTGCCGTCGGGGTCCATGGTGGCGACGATCAACTCGATGATGGCTTCCTTGAACTTGTCCCAATGGAGCTTATTGGTGTTGCTGAGGTCGATCAGGTAGCCGATGACAACGGGCTGGTTGCGTTCGCGGGTGAAGAAGCTGATGTTCTGCTTCACGCCTTCGTCGTAGAGTTCGAAGTCCTTGGCGTCGAGGTTGGAGACGAATTTGCCCTTATCGTCGGTGACAGTGACGGGGACGATGACCTCGGAGATCGAAGCCTTGAAGGCTTCCTGGCCTGGGACGGCGGCTGGGGGCGCGGTCTGGGACCAGACCGGGCCGGCAAGCAACAACGACGTAATCAGACATTTGAGCATAAGGGAAGCCCTGTATTGATTATAGATGGATCGCTTGGGCGGCCCGTTTCAACGGCCCCGTCGAAAGCCGCGCCTCAGACCCGCTCTGTCGAAAATGCGGATATGAACCCGCTCTCTTCGTTCGCGGCCTGCGCGGATGGGGAAGGGGTTCGCGGTCCGGCTGAGATTATCACTCATTCTTGTGGGCCAACGGGCGCGTCGACACCCTCCAGCAACTCGATGGCGCCGGGGCCGGGCTGGGCTTCGAAGAGGTGCTGGGCGGGGTCGAAATTTGAACGGCCGGCGTAGTAGCGGCGGATCAAGGCGTCGCGGAT
>CAZLDN010000206.1:0-5728 GCA_964558355.1 uncultured Candidatus Solibacter sp. | reverse complement strand
CCTCGCAACTGCCCGGCCCCGCCCCTGCCCGCGGCGCACATCGAGCCGGACGGCACGGTCGCCATTTTCCACACTTCAGGCACCTCCGGTTTCCCCAAAGGCGCCGCGCTATCCAGCCGCGCACTGCTCGGCGGCCGCGCGACGGCAGCTCTGGTTGCGCCCTTCCTCGGCTCGAACGACTTGGCCCTGATCGCCCTCCCGTGGTCTCACATCATGGCCGTCAGTATCGCCATCTACGGCCTCTTCGCCGGTGTCCCCGGCTGTTTCCTCGAACACTTCGACACCGCCCGCGCACTCGATCTCATCGAGCGCCGCCGCATCACCACCTTCGCCGGCGTGCCCGCGATGATGGCCAAACTCGTCAACGCCCAACCATCCCAGCGGCAACTGTCCAGCATCCGCGTCTGGCTCTCCGCCAGCGACCACCTGCCCGTTTCCGTCCGCCTCCGCCTCCGCCAATACGGCGCGCTCTTCCGCCTGCCCTTCGGCCGTCGCGTTCGTCCACTGCTGCTCAACGCCTACGGCATGGTGGAACTCGGCGGCATCGCGATGCTCGGTGTCGATGCCAGCTTTCTTCCTGGTGACGGCGACCTCTGCCTGCCCATCCCGCGCTTCAAGATTAGAATTGCCGACGAATCGGGTCGTCCCCTTCCTGCTGGTACTGTCGGCGAATGTCTGGTCAAAGGCCCCGGCCTCTCCAGCGGCTACTGGAACGACCCTGAAGGCAGCGCCGCGCTGCTCAACACCGATCGATGGATGCGAACCGGCGATCTCGCCGTCCGCAATCTCCTCGGCATGGTTCGTCTCGTCGGCCGAGCCAAGGACGTAATCAAGTGCGGCGGCTACTCCGTCTACGCCCGCGAATTGGAAGAGGCCATGGGCGCCCACCCGGCCGTCGCCCGAGCCGCCGCCTTTGGCGTGCCTCACGCCGAAAAGGGCGAGGTCCCGGTGGGCGTCATTGAATTGCGAACTGTCGGCGGCGCGGTCGAACACGACCTGCTCCTCTGGTGCCGCGACAAACTGGCCGTGTACAAAGCGCCCCGCCGCATCCACGTCCTCGACCCCGGAGAGATGCCCCAAGGCGTCACATCAAAAGTTCTAAAAACCGTCCTGCAAGAACGATTCGCAGTGAACCATGATTGAACCTCAACCCCAATCAAGTGGGGCAGGCCTCAGCCTGCGAAGGGCTTCAGCCCGCCGCCCGACGGCCCCAACCGCGCGCAGGCCGCGAACGAAGAGCGCGGGTCCCCAGGCAAACCCTCCGCCGGAGCCCATCCAATGATCCCGCTCCTGATGGCCCTAGCCCTCGCTCCGCCGCCCACCCCCCTCGAAACCGCCTTCCACCATCTCTACAACTGCGACTTCGCCGCTGCCCACTCCATCCTCAACGAGGCCATTTCAAAGGACCCCTCCAACCCCCTGCTCTACTCCGTCCGAGCCGCCACCTACCTCTTCGGTGAAATGGACCGTCTCCGCATTCTCGAAACCGACTTCTTCATCGACGACAAGAAAGTCTCCACCAAAAAGAAACTCCAGCCCGACCCCAACGTCCGCCACAACTTCTTCCAGGCCGTCGACGGCGCCCGCCAGCGCGCCAATTCCCGCCTCGCCGCCAATCCAGACGACCGCGACGCCCTGTTCGCCCTCTGCATGTCCGCCAGCGTCGTCACCGACTACACCGCTCTGGTCGAGCGCCGCCAGTGGCGCAGCGTCCTCCTCGCCAGACAGTCCAATTCCTACGCCCAGAAGCTACTTAAACTGAATCCGCCCCTCTACGACGCCCATCTCACCGTCGGCACTGTCGAGTACATCCTCGCCAGCATGCCCTTCTTCCTGCGCTGGCTGGTCCACTTCGACCAGATTCAGGGAAACAAGGAGAAGGGAATCGAAAACCTGAAGCTGGTCGCCCGCCACGGCCAGTATTACGGCCCCTTCGCCAAGATCCTCCTGGCCGTCGTCTACCTCCGCGAAAAAAAGCCCCACGAAGCCCGCTCCTACCTCGCCGAAGTCGCCCGCGACTACCCAGGCAATCCCCTCATCCAAAAGGAACTCGAAAAGGTCAACCGCAAACTCTCCGGCAAAAAGTAACCGCCTCTGATCTCGGCGCTGTGGACTAAGACGGCAAAGCTTTGCTGGCCTGAACACCTGGGAGTTCAGCGGAAGTTCTCGATCAACATCAGATCCGACCCAGTCACAGGCCGCGAAAACAGGAAAGTCTTCTGGTCGGGAGAGACCGAGAGGCCGAACGCGACAGGTCTTTCGATCTCGCTGATTACCCGGCTGCGGCCACCGGCAAATTCGTGAAACCGAAGTTCGCACAGCTCTTCGGTGCGCGGAGCAATGTAATAGATCCCGCCGGGAACAACGGCGAAGCTCCTCCTCACGATGACATCTGAGAGTACCCGCCTCTCCTCGCCACCAGCCAGTGGCAGGGCGTATAGCCCTTCAGTGCCGGCATCGCTTTTCGTGTAATACAGCGTTTTCCCGTCCGCGGACTCGATACCCGCAAATCCGCCCTTCCGCGTGATCTGTTCGGCGGCGCCCCCCTCGGCAGGCACGTGCCAGATCTCCGGCCGGCCCGAACGGTCGGAATAGAAGTAGACCCGCTTCCCGTCCCGGGACCAGTTCGGGACCGCATCGTGACCTGGCCCGTGGGTCAACTGCCGCGGAGGTCCCCCTTCAGCCTCGACTTTCCAAACAGCCGTCCGGCCTTCCTTCCCTACCGAGTCAAATGCGACCCACCGGCCGTCTGGCGACCATTCCGGCGAGCCGCTGTGCTTGTTGAAGTTCCGTGTAATCTGGACTAACCCCGTGCCATCGGACTGAGCCGCCCAGATTTCGTTCCCGCCACTGCGGCCGGACTGGAATGCGACGCGCTTTCCGTCGGCCGAGAATCGAGGAGATGTGTCACGGGCCGTCGAGGACAGGAAGGGCGCCGCTTTCCCTCCCTTGTCCAATCTCCAAAGGTCGGCCTGCACAAGCGAGCGGGCGAAGGCGAGCCGCCCACCCTGGCGGCTGACCGCTGGCCAGATCGCATCGGCTCCAGCCAGTTCAATCAGTTCCGGTTCTGCCGCCATTTCGGCCCAGACACGCCAGGCGTAGTAACGCCGTAGTCTGAACCCGCTCACGACCAAAGACTCTCCGTCCGGCATCCAGGCAACGCCTCGGAGTTGCTGACAATCGGGTAGGACTGTTCGGGGTTCGCCTTGCGGCATCAGTTCCGGACTTAAAGTCACGATCTGGAGCGTACACTCTATGGGATCCCCGACACCTCCCCTAATCAACGCGACCGCCAGCCTGTCGCTATCGGGCGAGAACGTCGGGTGCTTGTACCACGCTCCGGACTCTGGAACCAGGATGCGGCGCGGCTCGCCGCCTTCGACGGGTACAAGCAACACCGCCCCGTCGCCTACCTCAGGCGGCTCGCTGTTTCTGGAGATAGCAAGGAATCTCCCGTCCGCGGACCAGGAAGGCCGGCTCACGATGGGATACAGCAAATCGCCCACCACCCTCGTTTCCTGCCCGCCCGGGCGCCGGTCCAGGCCCGGCAGTTCCAAGACCTTCCGTTCCGGCCCGCCCAGCGGAGAAACCACATAGATCCCGGTGGTTCCCCCGGTGGTTCCATGGATACGGACGAAAGCGATCTGACGTCCGTCAGGCGACCAGGAGGGCATTAGATCCGCGCCCGGATGGCTCGTCAACCGCAGCGGCGTCTCGCTCCCAACCATCTTGACGTAGATCTCCGCGTTTCTCTGATCCACCCCATTCCAGACATACGCCACCTGTTCGCCATCAGGCGAGAATGTGGGCATCGTCTCGCTGCCGATGAGCGTAGTCACCTGCACTACGTGGGGCGGACGCGCGGCGGCGGGCCTTCGCACCTGCCACAGCCCTGCGCCCACCAGGCCGACGGCTGTCAACGACGCGAAAACGGCCCAGATCTGCTTCCGGCGTGACTGCTGGCTTGCCCCCGTTTGAGTTGCCGGCTGCGGCGCCCCTTCCACCGGCGCGACAAAGCGGTACCCCCGCCGGGCCACGGTTTCGACATACCGCGGGTTCTCGGCCGAGTCGCACAGCGCATCCCGCAGCCGGTTCACGGCCGCGCTCAAGCCGTGGTTGAAATCGACAAACGTGTCGTTACCCCAGATCCGCTCGCGCAACTCGTCGCGGCTGACCACCTCCCCCGGCTTATCGAGAAGCGCGACAAGGACCTTGAACGGCTGGTCCTGCAGTTTGATCCGCAGGCCGTGCTTGCGGAGTTCGCCGCTCTGAGGATCAACCTCGAACGCGGCAAACCGGATTGTGCTCTTGGGTGATTGACTGGACTTCATCGTCCCAACTTCGATCCCAGGGGGTTGCCATAGAGCATACCATCTGCCACGCCGGACGGGAACACGTTTTTAGCCCTGTCGTTTCATGTGCTTCCACCGTGATCCGCGCGTTCCAGCGTGTGATCCGCGGAGGAGCGCCGTGGTATGGAGGTACGCGCCGGTGAGGCCCACTATCGGGCCATGCGACATATCTTCCCGTGCTTACCTCCTTGGCCCATTGGCCGCTGCCAGTCCCCGCTCGACCGCTTCCCCAGCCTTCGGGCAGTTGCCGGCGATGGGCCGGCCGGCGCATTAACGAGGCAAAGAACGGCCGCTATCCGTGGGCTCAAGCTCGCCGCGTGCCTACTGCTGGCCGGCATACTCCCCGCTCAGGAAACAGCCTGGCGCCTGGTCGTCAACCAGGCGGAAGAGCTCGAACGGCTCGGCAGCTATACTGCCATGAAGACGCTCCTCGCCGAAGCGCTCCGAACCCCCGATTCTCCCCAAGACCTCGAACGCACGGGCACTCTTCTCTTGGGACTGGCCCGCGCGAATGTCTACCTGGGCGAATTCGAGGAGGCCGGCCTGCGACACCGCGCATCCATCTCCGCGCTCGAACGCGCCGGCGATCAGGCGCAACTCACGCTGGCCAGTGCTCTTGCCAACCATGCCTCGCTCCTCGAGTTGAGAGGCTCCACAACGGAAGCGGAACGGAAGCGCCTTCGCGCACTCCAGATCGTGAGAGAACGGCTGGGCGCCAACCATCCCGAAGTGCTTGCCCTGGAGGGCGACATCGCGATCGGTCACTGCGCCCGGCGGGAATTTGACCGGGCCGAGTCCCTCTGCCGGCAAGTGATTGAGACGTGGAGAGCCGAGGGTATCCCCGCGAATGGCCACCTCGCCCAGATCTGGCACACGCTGGGTCATGTCCTGATCGGGACGGGTCGCGCCTCCGAGGCGCCCAGCGCGTTCAGGAAGGGGCTCTCCATCGACGAAGCGCGACTCGGCTCCTCTCATCCCGCGCTTCTCGATGGCCTCCTCGGACTGGCCCAGGCCCACGCCGCCATGGACGACTTCAACCGGGCCGATGAGGTGCTCGCCCAGGCGCAGACCTTGGTCACGGAGTCTTTCGTCCCCGGACATCCGATGTCGCTGCTCGTCCTCGCTGAGCGCTGCAAGGTGCTGCGGGCCACAGGCCGCGGCCGTCAAGCCAAAGCGCTTGAAAAATCCGCCCGCGCCAGCCTGAAGAGCTCGGCTGGCCAGCGCCACACCGTGAGCTGGGGCGAACTCCTGGAACACAAAAGATAAATATCCCCCGGCAGAGACGGTGCGAACGGGTCAGCCCCATAACTGGAAGGCGAAGGGGACAGCCTTATAGCTGGTATGGGCAGTTTTTAAGCGAAGCGCGTTTTCCACAG
>CAZLDN010000205.1:0-5783 GCA_964558355.1 uncultured Candidatus Solibacter sp. | reverse complement strand
CAGTAGGGAATTCTAATTGTCGCCGGCCGGAAGTTCTAATTGTCGCCGATCACAGCCCCGAGATCACCACCGACATGGCGAACCGGCTCTGAAACACTCCATAGACCGCAACCATCAGCCCCAGCAGCCCGAAGCCGCCCGCGACAATGAGCGCGAAGATGTCGTCGCTGAGGAAAGACGCCACGGTCGCCGCCACCACCGCCACCCCCAGCCCCACGATCAGCCGCCCCTTCACCTCGACCGGGTCCGGCCGGTAGTGAAACTCCACCGGCGTCGCCTCCGGGTCCAATTGTGGCTTCATCGATATCCAGTCGCCCGGATCCAATAGACCTCGCAGAAACACGGTGGCCTCCTGCCTCGCGCCCGTCGCTCCTCCGCCAGATTAGGCCCAAACGCTTCCGGTGTCCACCGTCCCTCGCACTCGAACCGGTTGCCGGTTGGAAGGTGGCCCCATATAAACCGGGACTAAACCGGGACAGGAACACAATGCACCTTTTCCAGGCACGCCCAAACCACAACATGTAGTAGCCAACGACCTCGAATCCGGCGGCCGGCCCCAGCCTGCGCTAAGAGAAGGTGGTGTCTGGACTTCCCAGCGCTGTTTTCGAGAGGATTCTACTTACACGCTGCCGCCCATATCAGCCAGCCATCTGGCCCAGCATGTGCTCAATGACCTCGCTGTGCTCGTGCTGCGGGCTGAACAGGATGACCTCGGCATCAACTCCGACTTTTACCGTGTGTCCAGGAGGCCAGTAGAACAGGTCCCCCCTGTTGACCACCTCTTGTGTGCCGTCCGTGTAAGTGACGGTGACTTCGCCCTGCAATAGGTAGCCCCAGTGCGGAGATTGACACAAGTCGCCCTTCAGTCCTTGGAGGAGCGGCGTGATGTCCGTACCTGCACCGAGAGAAAAGTACTCAGCCCCGATTTTGCCGTACCCGGTTGCGTCGCCGAAATTCGGCTGTTGCCGGGCAACGGCGCCTGGTGCGTCGATTCTAACGGGTATGTCTTGTTTGGCTATCCGCATCTTCTGTCCCTCTGTGTTGGTCATTGTATATCGAAACAAAATGCAGTAGCCGCCAACGGCCTCGAATCCGGCGGTTGGCCCAGCGCGCGCCAGCAGGTTGCACGTCTGTTGCTGGAATCGATGGCGCCACGTGGTCCGGGCTTCTCCCGGTCCCAGGTCCCAAGCAATCTGAGTTGAATTTGATCTTGGCACAAAGTGCTTTGTATCATAAAGTATCTTCGTGAACGTAGCCTACCCGCCCTTTGCGCGCGCTCAATGGCGTCGCTGGTTTCCGCCTGAGATGACCCAACCGCCACTGCTTGATCCCAATCTCCCCGCGGGTCCCATACAGCCTCGATACGCGCTGCTCGTCAATCCCTTCTATCCAAAGGATCCGAACGCAAGCTTCGGAAAACATGTGCTTACGCCGACACTCGCACTGACCAGTTTCGCAGCGACCACGCCGGAACACTGGGAAGTCCGGTATTGGGACGAGAACCTGCTTGATGGACCGCCGCCGTCCGCACCCGTCCCCGAGATTGTGGGGATCACGGTCCATCTGACCTTTGCGAGGCGGGCATTCGAGCTTGCCGATTGGCACCGGAGACGCGGAAGCAAGGTGATCCTGGGCGGGCTGCATGTGCAGTCTTGCCCCGCAGAATGTGTGCCTCACGCGGACGCGCTTGCGGTGGGCGATGGCGTGCAGCTTTGGCCGCGGATCCTGGCGGACGCGGAAGCGGGCCGCTTGCAGCCGAAATACGTAGCAACCTATGAGAATTGCTACCGGGGGGATCCGGCGCCAAGGCGATCGATTCTCTCTCGAAGGAGCTATCTCACGACCACCAGTCTGATGGCGACCCGCGGTTGTCATAACCGGTGCGGGTTCTGCTATTTGGCGACCGAGTGCTTGCGCATGCCGTATCGAATGCGGGATCCCGGCGAGGTGGCGGCGGAGTTCGAGGCGGATGAACAACCGTACGGGGTATTCATCGACAACAACCTGGGCTCTAACCGGAAGTATCTGCGCGAGTTGTGCCACGCGTTGCGACCGCTGAACAAGATCTGGAGCGCGGCAGTCTCGATTGAGGTCACCGACGATCCCAGCTTGATTCGGAGCATGGCGCTTGCAGGATGTACGGGCGTATTCGTGGGATTCGAGTCACTCACGGATGAAAACCTCGCCGATGCACGGAAGAAGACGCCGAAGACGGCCGACTATGCGCGCCGGGTCAGGATGCTGCATGATTACGGGATCCAGGTGAATGGTTCGTTCGTGCTGGGGTTTGATCACGACCGGAAGGACGTTTTCGCCCGGACCGCCGAGTGGATCGAGGAGAACCGTCTGGAGTGCGCGACGTTCCACATTCTTACCCCCTATCCGGCGACGCCGCTGTTCAGGCAAATGGAAGCCGATGGGCGCTTGTTGCACCGCGATTGGGCTCTATACGACACCGCGCACGCAGTTTTCCGGCCAAGGCACATGTCGCCAGAGGAACTTGAGCAAGGTTACGCCTGGATTTACCAGCGCCTCTTCTCACACGCATCGATTTGGCGACGCCGGCCCGAGGATGTGCGTGCGGTTGCGCCTTACTTGGCGATGTCGTATTTGTACAAGCGATCCAACCTGTTCTGGCTACTGCTCATCAAGCGCCGCGTGGTTCATGCCGTGTGGCGACCGATTGTCGAGGTGACGCGACTACGGCACCTACGGTTCCGTCAGAGATTGGCCCTAAACGAAACACGGAGCCGGCCGCCGGCAAACGTTGTGGCTGCCGGCGTATAAGAGATGCAAACCAAGGTCCTGTCCGCCAAAGGAGCCAGCGATAAGGCCGCCCCGTTCGCCCTCGCCTGACGATTTGGCGCCGGCCTAGATCGCTCCGGGACCCGATCTTGCCTACCGGAGCTGGAACATCGCAATATACTGCCGATCGGGCGCATGATCGCGCCGCCAGAGCAGGGTATAGCCGGCAGCTTCGACCTCTCGGACTACCTCGTCGGAGCCGGCGCGGATGTGCGTCAGCGCAAAATCGGGGTCTACTTCCATGGCGCCGCGCTTCTTGTGGTACTCGACAATTCCCAGGCGCCCGGCAGGTCGCAAGCTTCGTTTGATCGCGGCCAACATCTGCTCGGGGTAATCGAAATGGTGGTAAGCGTCCACCACCACCACGAGGTCCGCGCTGTTGTCCGGCAGTTTGGGATCGACTTCCGTTCCCAGGACGAATTCGACGTTGCTCAGGTGAGCGGCGCCAGTTCGTTTCCGTGCGTAATCGAGGAAGTCGGAGTGGATATCCTCGGCGATGATCCGCCCGCCGGGGCCGACGGCTCGGCTGAGGTGCTCCAGCAGCGTGCCGATGCCGGTCCCCAGGTCCACAACGGTCGATCCGCTGGTGATCCTGAGCCGGGAAACGAGCTCGGGCGGTTGCAGATTGGCCAGGCGGGCGGGCGCATCCAACCGCTCAATCATCTTTGCGCGGTTTTCGTTTGTATCGTAGTCCTTGTTGGCTTCCCTCGCCACCTGTGGCCAGGCGCTAACGGAAATCGACAGGAGCAAGCAGGCGACTCGCATTGGCATCCCCTCCCTTTGTGCAGTCAGTCGATCGTACGCGATGGAATACTGTACGTCAAGTTCCACAATGAAATTTGGGCCGATGGACCGTTAAACCGCTAAACCGGGACACCTTGCGCAGAGGCCGCCGGCGTCGATGAAGACCTTTGATCCAATCCAGCCCGGAGCGAAAGCGAGGCTGGTTTCTGATCCCCGGCAAAGCGGCTTCCAGGATTCCTTGCACACTGCCTTCGCTGCATACATAAATGTATAGGTTCCCCGGCTCCGACATGTTAAGATCCCGCAGAGGGCTTCGAAGATGCGAATCATGGCAGAGATCGCGGTTTGTGCGTTAGTCGTCGTGAGCGCGGCAGGGCAAACGCCGGCACGCAGCAAGGCGGCGCCTGCGAAACCGGCGTCTGCAAAGCCGGCGGCGGCGAAGGAGAGTGCGCCCAAGTTCAAGGCGATTTGGGAGCCTGTTCCGTTCAACAAGGACATCGACCTGAATGCGATCGCGTGCGTGGGGCCGGAGACCTGTTGGGTGGTGGGAGCCAAGTCCACGATCCTCTTCACGCCAGATGGCGGGAAGACTTGGCAGGTACAACTCGGCGGCGATCCCGAGTCGAGCGATGACCCCCTGACCAAGGTGTTCTTTTTGGACGCCAAGAACGGCTGGGCGATAACGGACCGGGCCAAGATTCTGGGCACCCGTGACGGAAGCACTTGGGCGGAGTTGTCCACGGTAAGCGGCACGACCAAGGGGGTATGGTTCTTGAACCCGCGGACCGGGCTGGAGATCAACAATCGGGATTCCACGAGCCAATCGACGCTGCAGCGCAGCGATGACGGTGGCAAGACCTGGAAGCCGTTAAGCCGCTGCAGCGTTGACGCCTCCGTCGGAGGCCTGCCACGCAAACTAGGCTGCGTGATGGGCACGGCTCAGTTTCTGTCGCCGGGCGCCGGGTTCGCCGGCGGGGGCGCGGAAGTCGCCATGGCAACGCGTGTGGCCGCCTTCGGCAAGACCAGCGATGGGGGACAGACGTGGACGATGTCGGTGATTCCGGAAACCAAGTGGAGCATCACGGACGTGGAGTTCTGGTCCGAGAAAGACGGGATCGTCGTACTGAGCGGAGGCGAGGAAGTCTACTGGACGGCCGATGGCGGCGGGACCTGGACGCGATCGGTGAAGCAACGGCTCTGGCCGAGCAAACACGCAGTGGGCGAGGGCAAGATCATCGTTGGGGTCGGGGATGACGGCGGGATTGCCTACTCCTTTAACGGAGGGCGCAACTTCACTTCCAGACCCTTCACCCTGCCGGCAAGAGTCTATGACGTGACGTTTCCCGACGCCCAGCACGGGTACCTGGTGGGGCGGCATGCAATGGTATACCGGTACCGGATCGTGCCCATCGACTACTCAAGCCAAGGAATGATCGGGGCAATGGCGCCGTAGCAGTTGCAAGGTGGACGATGCAAAGCGGACGGCAAGCGTCGCTCCACCCGGGCTGGCGGTGACCGCAATAGCAGAAAACTTTTCATCGCCCAAAGCGCTCAGTCCACGTCACTTCGCCCTATGTTCTCGTTCCCGCTCACATTTCCCTGTGCATACTCAACATGGGGGAGGAGTACCCCATGAGATGTCTCTATCCAGATCCGAGCAGGCCCAGGAATCAAGCGCTGCTGGCGGCAGTCGTTCGAGGGGCGGCCTGCGTTCTGAAATGTCGTACAATCGCCTGGAGCGATGCAGTACGTTCACCAATGGGCTGATTTGGCAAGCATCCTTGGCGTGTTGCTATCTCTCATCGGTTTTGCTGTGACAATCACTGCGGTATACAAATCGAAGAGCGCTGCTGAACAGGCTAATCGAGCCTCCACCGATGTCCGTCAGAAACTAGCAATTCAATCTGCGGTCGTTGATCTGAACCGAATCCTGGCTGACATTGAAGAATTGAAGCCTTTGCATCGGGCTGAGGCATGGGAGCTCCTGCCCCCTCGCTACGCTTCTCTTCGCAGGCAGTTGCTAACACTCAAGTCGACGTTCACTCCTCTCTCGAAGGCCCAGAGTGCCTCGATTCAAGGTACGATACAGCAGTTCCGCACGATCGAGCAGATCGTTGAATCTGCACTCCAGGAAGGAGGTTCGCCTCCTGACATTCCGGCATTGAACAAGATCGCAGCGGAATGCGTATTCCGAGCGATGCCGATCAGCGTTCCGAACTGATGCCGATCGCGAT
>CAZLDN010000204.1:0-5792 GCA_964558355.1 uncultured Candidatus Solibacter sp. | reverse complement strand
GTGTATTTCACTGGCGTGCGGGGCGGCGGGGGGAGGGTACGCGAGCATTAGGAAGCCGTCGGCGCCGGAGCAGATTCCGTTTCGCGTGAACGAAGTTTCATCATTTGAAGGATGTGTGGTGGGTCCGACGACGGGTGCGGCGGGGGCGTTGAGGGTGACGGTGGAGGTGGCGGAAGGGATGAGGATGAACGTGTCGCAGGGCAGGTTCGGGGAGCGGTTGGAGTATGGCGAGCGGATCCGGTTCAGGGCGGCGGCGCGGAAACCGAGGAGTTTTACAAATCCGGGGAGTTTCGATTACGGGGCATGGCTGGCCGCGCGGGGGATTTACTGGCAGGCGCGGCTCGAACCGAAGACGACGATCGAGCGGATACCGGAGCGATGCGGGGGGAGATTGGCGGGCGCTGTTCAGGGGCTGCGGGCGGCGGCGCTGAAGCGGATCGATGCGTTGTATGCGAACGACGACTACCGCAAGGCGATGATGAAGGGGCTGCTGCTGGGGGAGGCGAGCGAGATCAGGCGGGCATGGGTGGAGGGGTTCAGACAGACGGGGACTTATCATGCGCTGGTGATTTCGGGCAGCCACGTGGCGTTTGTGGCGGGCGCATTTCTGTTGTACCTGAGGCGGTTCAGGTATGGAGAAACGACGGTGCTGTTGGCGGCATGTGTGACGGCATGGACGTACGCGCTGGTGGCGGGAGGCGATCCGCCGGTGACGCGGACAGCGGCGGGATTCACGCTGGCGGCGGTGGCGAGATGGCATTGCAGGCGAGTCTCGCTGCTGCATGTGCTGGCGGTGGTGGCGGTGATATTCGTGGCGATCGAGCCGTGGCAGGTGGCCGAGGCGGGATTCCAGTTGTCGTTCCTGGCTGTGGCGGCCATCGGGGCGGTGGCGACGCCGTGGATGGACGATTACCTGACGCCGGCAATGCAGGCGGCCGCGGCATGCCGGGAGACAGGTGAGGGGAAGGTGTACGCGAGGCGGGCGGAGGTGTGGCTGCTGGAAATGAGACTGTTGGCGGAGACGGTGTCGCGGAAGACGGGGTGGGCGGAGGCGAGGTGCAGGGTGTGGCTGGGCAGGGCGATGGGGATTGGCTTGTTTCTGTTTGGCATGTTCGTCGTGTCGGCGGCGATTCAGTTGGCTTTGGCGCTACCGATGGTCGCTTACTTCCACAGGTTGTCGGTGACCGGCTTGTCGGCGAACGTCTTGGCGACGCCGATCATCACGATGGCGATACCGGCGGGATTCGTGGCGGTGCTGACGGGTTGGGGGTGGGCGGCGGAGTTGGCGGCGCTGATGCTGGATGCGGGAGCGAAGATCGTAGCCTGGCACGGGGCGTGGGAGCCGTACTGGCGGATGCCCGACCCGCCGCTGTGGCTGGCTCTGGCGTATGCGGCGAGCACGGCGGCTCTGGGCGTGGCATTGGTGGCGCGGAAGTGGCGCATGGCGGCGTTCGCGGCAAACCTGGCCTTGCTGGCGGTGGTGGTGGTTCATCCGTTCGAGGCGAGGGTGGAACGGGGCTATCTGGAGTTGGCGGCGATCGACGTGGGCCAGGCGGAGAGCTTGCATGTGGGGTTGCCCGATGGCGGTTCGATGCTGGTGGACACAGGCGGATTTGCGGGGCCGCGGGGCGAGCAGAGAACGAAGTTAGACCCGGGCGAGGATGTGGTGTCGCCGTATCTGTGGTACAGGGGGGTGAAGCGGTTGGAGGCGGTGGCGATCAGTCATTTCCATTCGGACCATTGCGGGGGGCTGCGGGCGGTAATGAGGAATTTCCGGCCGAAGGAGTTATGGGTGGGAGGGATTCCGAAGGAGATGAGGGCGGAAGTGCGGCAGTGGGCGGCCGAGTCGGGGACGCAGGTGCGAGAGTGGCGGAAGGGGGAACGGGTGAAGGTGGGCGGGGTGGAGTTTGAGGCGCTCGCGCCGGTGGAGGAACTGCCCGAAAGGGCGCCGTCGAACAACGACTCGCTGGTGCTGCGGGCGCGATATGGGCGGCATGCGTTTCTGCTGACAGGCGATATCGAAAAAATCGTCGAGCGGCAGTTGGTGGACTCGGGCGCGGAGTTGGGCGCGCAGGTGTTGAAGGTTGCGCATCATGGCAGCGCCCGGAGTAATCTGGCGGAGTTTCTGGACGCAGTGAGCCCGGCCGTGGCGTTGATCAGCGCGGCGGGCAGCGATTGGATGCGTCTGCCGAGCGAAAAAGTGGTGGAGGCGCTACGGGCGCGGAAAGCGCTGGTGTTGCGCACGGACCGCGACGGGCTCATCTGGGTGCGCAGCGATGGGCGTCACCTTGAACCTGGGACGGTTCGATGGATGGCGCCGGGGATGGCGCGGCTGGATCCCTTCTAGGCCTTGCGACTAATCGGGAGGAGGCGTGTCGCCGGCGGCTTCACCCTCGGCTTCGGCGGCATCGGCCGCCTCTGCGCCGGCCTGGCGGGCTTCGAGGAAGACGCGGGTAGCCTGTTCAAGCGAAGCGGCGGGAACGTGGATCTCAACCGGCAGGTTGGGCATGGCCGCGCCGCCGGCCAGGACGGCTTCGATATCGTTGGCCGCCAGCAGGCTCTGCAGGGCGAGCGCTTCCATCTCGGGCATGGCGAGAACGAACTCGCCGTCTGTCATAGGGACCAGCTCTTCGGCATCGTGATGTTTCATCTCGTCACTCATGACATTCTCCTTGCCGGATCTCCCGGCGGAAAAAACGGCTCTATCGGGTTCCGGCTCCGATAGAATAACGCTTAGGGAGGCAGAATTCCATGCAGGAAGATTACAGCGACAAAGCATTGTGGTTTGTGGCAGGCGCGGCTCTCGGGGCGACGCTTGCGCTTCTGTTCGCGCCGACGTCTGGCGAGGTGACGCGGCGGAGGCTCGGCCGGACGGCGGAACGTGGTCGCGACTATGTCAACGAAGCCGGACGCGACGTGCTGGACCGCGGCAAGGGACTCTATGAAAAGGGCCGCAAAATAGCGGATGACGCAGCCGAACTCTTCGAGCGCGGCAAGAAGATGGTGGAGGGCTGATGACGGTCCGCCTATGCGACTTTAAGAACGAGCCGTACGCGGACTTCTCCCAACCCGACAACGCAGCCGCCATGCGCGAGGCCCTAGCATCGGTGCGCGCGGAATTCGGCAAGGAATACGACCTCCGCATCGGCGGCGAACATTTTCAGACCGGGAACCTGCTGAAGTCGGTGAACCCGTCACAACCGGATCAGGTTGTGGGAGCGCACCATAAGGCGACGCCTGAACTGGCGATCAAAGCCATCGAGACGGCCGCCGGGTATTTCCCGCAGTGGGCGGCGAGGACGGCGGCTGAACGTGTGGCGATGCTCAGGAAAGCGGCCGCGATCATTCAACGGCGTAAATGCGAGTTCAACGCTTGGCTGGTATACGAGGCGGGCAAGTCGTGGAACGAGGCGGAGGCCGACGTCAGCGAGGCGATCGACTTCTGCTATTACTACGCGCTGCTTGCCGAAAGGCTGGCATCGCCGGAGCCTCTGGCGCAGTTGCCGGGCGAGCGGGGCGAACTGAGGTACCTGCCGCTGGGCGTTGGACTGGTGATTCCGCCGTGGAATTTCCCGCTGGCGATCATGGCCGGGATGACGGTGGCGGCGCTGGTGACGGGCAACACGGTTGTGGTGAAACCGTCGAGCGACACGCCGACGATCGCGGCGAAGTTCGCCGAGGCGCTGGCAGAGGCCGGGTTCCCGGCTGAAAGCTATACCATGCTGCCGGCGGGCGGCGCCGAGGTGGGCGACCTGCTGGTGGACCACCCGCGTACTCGCTTCATCAGCTTCACGGGATCGAGAGAAGTCGGGCTGAGGATCAACGAGCGCGCGGCGAAGACGTCGCCGGGTCAGATCTGGATTAAGCGCGTGATCGCCGAGATGGGCGGCAAGGACGCCATCATCGTCGATGACGAAGCGGATCTGGAAGCGGCCGCGGCGGGCGTCTGCGCGTCGGCGTTTGGCTATCAGGGCCAGAAATGCTCGGCGTGTTCCAGGGCCATCGTCGTCGATTCGGTCCATGACGCGTTCATGGAAAAGCTGCTGCAGAAGGTGAAGGCGATCAAGGTTGGCGCGGCTGACGATCCGTCGAACTATATGGGTCCGGTGATCAACGAGCGGTCGCGGCAGACGATTCTCGGCTATATCGAGATCGGGAAGCAGGACGGAAAGCTGGTTGCGGGGGGCGGCAAGGTGGCGGGCGACGGGTTCTTCGTCGAACCGACGGTGATCGACGAGATCGGGCCGGAGTCGCGGTTGTTCCAGGAAGAGGTCTTCGGGCCGGTGCTGGCGGTGACGCGGGCGCGGGATTTCGAACACGCTCTGGAGTTGGCCAACAGAAGCGAATACGGTCTGACCGGGGCGATCTATTCGGCCAATCCGGCGAAGCTCCAAGCCGCCGCCGAGCGGTTCCATGTCGGCAACCTGTACATCAACCGGAAGTGCACGGGCGCGATGGTTGGAGTGCACCCGTTTGGCGGGTTCAACATGTCAGGCACCGATTCGAAGGCAGGCGGACCGGATTACCTGTTCTGGTTCGTGCAGGCCAAATCGGTGGCGACCAGGATCGGTTAGGTGAGTTATACTGGAGGCGCCCCGATCAGAAGGGGACCTTACAGTTCAAAACACAGGGTCTAACATGACCAACGTGGCGAGGGGCGTGTCGCAAGATACGCCCCTCTCCCTTTCTCGACTCCTGGTGGGGCCGGCATTCCTGCCGGCAGCCGGGTTTCCACCCGGCTCATACGAACGGACGTCATGAAACCGGCTCTCTTCGTTCGCGGTTGGAGAGAGATGGAGATGTATCGGGCTACTTCTGCCTGGCGATGACGAGTTCCTTGATCTTGTCGTAGGTGGCCTGGGGGACGATTTGTTTGGTCACCAGTTCGTTCTTGCCCTTGTAGGGACGGCCCTTCACGATCTTGCCCGCGTAGGCTTCGCCAACGCCCGGCAGGGCCTTCAGTTGATCGACGGTGGCGGAGTTCAGGTCCACCAGTTCGACGGTCTTGGTGGCGGCGGGTGGGGTCTTATCGGGTCCGCCCTTCTTGGGCGGCTGGGCCATGCAGCTTGAAAGTGTAAGCGCGAATGCACAGATGAGCGTGATGAGTCTCATGGGAAGGGATGGTAGCACGGCATCGCTCAGCGGGCGAGGGTATCGGCAATCATTCTCGCGAGATCGGCGAAGAGAAGGGCGGCGACGGGTCTCCTTGAAGTGATTCCAAGGAAGTGTGGCGCGCACGGGGCAAGGCGCGGGTTGGTTATGCTCACGGATGGAGGAGTCGAACGATGCGGGCGATCTATCTTGAACAGGGGCAGGCGGCGAGAGTGGAAAATGTGGCGAGTCCGGCGGGCGGGGACGGCAACGTGCTGGTGCGGGTCGAGTATTCGACGCTGAACTACAAGGACGCGCTTGCGATCACCGGACGTGCGCCGATTGTCCGCAAGTGGCCGATGGTGGCGGGGATCGATCTTGCGGGCGTGGTCGAGGAGAGCGGAGATCCGCGGTTCGCGCCGGGCGACCGCGTATTGGCCAACGGGCATGGGCTGGGCGAAGAGCATTGGGGCGGGTTGGCGGCGCAGGCGAGGGTCCCGGGAGAGTGGCTTCAGAGGATTCCGGAACCATTTGCGACACGAGACGCGATGTGCGCGGGAACGGCGGGGTATGCGGCGGCGCTGGCGGTGGGGGCGCTGGTGAGGCATGGAGTGAAGGCGGGCGACGGCGAGGTGCTGGTGACGGGGGCTTCGGGCGGGTTGGGTGGATTTGCGGTGATGCTGCTGACCTCGATGGGGTAC
>CAZLDN010000203.1:0-5841 GCA_964558355.1 uncultured Candidatus Solibacter sp. | reverse complement strand
CACCCTCATTTTCTAACCAGTTGAATCTGTGGGACTTATAGCCGGACGCTAGTGGCTCGGTGTCGTCTTCTTCATCGAGAGCGGCGCCGAAAATCTGGAAAAGGTTTTGTCCAGGCTGTGCGCGCTTTCCCGCCGCGAGAACCTGGTCATGTTTATGCTTGATGTCCCCGATCCGCTTGGGATCGGCCAGTTCATCGAGGCTCTCGCTCTGGTTCCACGTGTACCGAAGCCCCTTCTCCTCGTCGATTTTTTCGTACTGCTTGGCTTTTTCGAAGAGATCGGGATGGCGTTCGAGCAACCCCACCCATTCGGCCTTGCGTTGGAAGAAACAGAAGTAGCATCCTGACCGCGTCCGCCACTCGTAGTATTGCGGCATTCCAATCCCGGCTTCATCCAGGATTCGATAGACGTCCGCCTCCCGGATGCCCGCCTCCTTGAACGGATACACCGGCGTGATATTGGGTTTTGACGAGATGTAGCCGTCCCTGTTCTCGTCGGCCCGGATGCCGATGTAGCTCATGGTCGGCCCGTCGCCGACAAAATCCTCGAACGGCTTGATCTTCAGCATCCGCGTGCACCATCGCATTCGCGACGATGGCAGGTAGCCGTTATACATGCTCAGCCAGTGATCGAAGTCCCGCGAGGGGTTCAGGTACTGGATGGGCTTGCCAAGGAAGCTCTGCAGCCGCTCCAGATATTCATACGTTTCATTGAGCTCAGCCCCCGTGTCGCAGAAGAAATATTCGATCTCGGGGACTTTGTCGCGCATGTAGATTGCGAGCGCGGTGCTGTCCTTGCCGCCGGAGAGGCCCAGCACATGACGCATCTGTTTATCCATGCTGCATCTCCTTGTCTTCCTCCGCGTGCTCCATCCGGTTCTCCGGTTTGTCCAGCTCGCCCAGAAGCTGCTTTGAAACGGTCGCGAGCGCCGCCAGCGCAAGCTCCGGCCGGTGCGACAGGTTCAGTTTTTCCAGGCTTGCGCGCAGCTCGATGATGGCTTCCGCCAGCCGGTCGTTGTCCTTCCGTTCCACAACGACGACCGCTTCGGAATCCCGCGATGTCCGGTCGGAAACGCCGATGCGGATGATCTGGCCGGGCTGCTGGCCGCTCTGAACGCGGCGGGTCTGCTCAAAAACAAGAAGCTCAAGATGGCGGAAGTTGCGGACCAGGTCCGTGAGGGCGACCTCGTGGCGGATTCGATCCGTGTCATTCCACGACTTCGGGGCCTTGCCGACGACCATCGTCGCACCCGCTTCGATCCATCCCGCATCCTCCGCATCGCTGTCGGAGAGATGCAGGACAAAGGCCTTCAGGCGAACGTCCACACAGTGATCCACAAGCGCCTGCGCGCGGGAGCGCAAGGTCTCACGGGTGCCGGTGCCGTTCGGCAGTTTGAACGCCGCGAGAAGAACCGTCTGTATCTCGGCCAGTAAATCGTCGTAAGCCCGCTGAAGCTCGGCCAGCGCTTGCTTGAGAGTGCGGAAGAAGGCCCCGAGATCCGCCGATTGCGCATGCGAACTGCCGAAAGCAGCCGCGCCGCACGCGACGGGCAACTCCGAGAACAGCAGAACATCAGGCTCTTTCGCCTGCAGCAGGCAATCGCGAACGGCGATCGCCGTCGGCGAGATCCGCTTCGTCTGGCGCGAGTACACCGGAAGCCTTGCGAAAAACCGGTAGAGCGGCCGCATGATGGCGACAAGATCATGCGTTTCCGACTGAGTGCCGCCGAACAACTGCGCCATCTGCTTGAAGACTTCACGCCGCACGCCTTCCACGCGATAACGGCGAAGCTCGAATTTATCGGGCGACCGGAGCAGGCGCTCAAAGCACTCCACCCCCAGCTCCGGCACGAAGCTCCCGTTTTCGTAAAAGGCGATATCCGTGTCATGCGCGAGCGCAGCAGCGCAAAAGAGCACGGGGGCCACGCCCATTTTCAGGCCGTAGGGACGGCGGCCCAGGATGCCGAACAGATCCGCCACGGACCTCCGGTGCAGCTCGCACTGCCCGAAGAACCGCTCCATTTCGCGCCACACTTCCTGCAGGCCCGCGTCGCTTTGCGGTTCGCCGAACGCATAGCCGGCCTCTTCCAGCCGATGAATGCCCGTGCGCTCCAGGATCGACGCGTACATGCTCAACTCGGGCGGCGTTCCCTCGATCCCCAGCCGCGGCTCCGAACCCCGCCGGATCATTGCGTCGATAAGGTTCCTTCTCGCTGCCGCCGCGGCAGACGATAGCGTACGCCGGTTGATGAGCTCGTTCCTGAGAACCGGCGTGTGCGCATAGACGGAATCACAGATATCCGACAGGAAGTTGGCGAGGGTCCGGCTGGTGCCGATCTCCTGCCGGATTCCGTGATGAAACCATTGCGTGGCGCGCGAGCGAAGCTCGTCCGGCGAGAACAGATGCTGGATCTCTTGCGCGCTGCGGCCCTCGACGACGGCCAGGCGGCTGCGCAGCTCGCGCCGCGCGACGGCGTCTCCCTGCAGTTCCGGCGTATTCGCCTGGACCCATTGCAGCAATTCCAATTCCCGGACGGATTCTCTCAGGCCGCCGACTTCCTGCGGAATGGCCACGAGAACCTCAAGCTGGTCGCGGGCGTTCTCTTGAGCCAGCTCCATGAGCTGCTCGGCCTCGGCCCGACCGCCCGGAAGGCAATAAAGCAGCAAGCCATCAGCGCCGTCGCCGACTTCCAGACTCGTGGTAAACGTGCTCGCCTCCGCAAACCTCACGGCGAAATAGCGCAGCGTGCCGGTCTGGAATGAATGGCGCTTGGCGACCAGCGGTCGCAGCGCCCACATGCCGTTGAGTTTTTCCGCAAGACTGCCCGCGTCGACGACGCGCCGCGCGGCCTCTTTGAGCCTGTCGTCGAGATCGATATCGCTGCCTTCCCACAGCGCGACCGTCCCGTTATGCTTTCGCTCGATCAGAATGGAACGCTGCAGCAGCGCACGGTAGGAACGCTGGAAGCCGCGCGCACCGCCGGTCCACGCGAACGTGAGCACGTCCACGCTGGGTTTAACCTCGCCGTAGATGCCGATGGCGGACAGGAGGCCAACGGTCTTAATGATCTGGATCTCTTCACTGGTGCTGTTCACAGCCTTGTCAAGCGTGCTTTGAACTTCAGCCCACCGCGCCGCGCCCTCTCCTACCCCCAACCCGTTTCCCAAGGCCTCGGCGACGTAGTCGTATAACTCCGGCAATCCGTAAAACGGCACATCCTCGGCGTCCCCTTCCCGCGTCAGGAAGGTCCCGAAGCCGTGCGGTTCGCGGGAGACCAGAAACGAGAACAGCGAGCGTTGGTTCTGCCCGAACTTCCGGCACAGCCTGGCCAGCACCAGGGCCGCGAGCGGATGCAACGGCGCACAGCGTTCCATGGCGACCGTGAATTCCAGCTTGGACATCCCCGGCGGCATCAGGTGCAGAGCGACGGCCTTTTCAGCCAAGGACCGTGCCTGCTCACGCATCCGCTTCAGAGCGGCATGCTTCTGGGGCTGTATTGCCGACGACAGCAGATCGAGCACTTCCTCCGCGCGCTCCTGAAAACTGACGTCTTCGAACCGGCCCTGGACCTTGGACCATTCGTCCCGCATCGTCGGCCGCAGGTCTGCGGCGTAACGCTCGAACGACTGGTGGAGAACGGTAATGACAAACAGGGACGGCGACTCTGCGCGCGCCGTCGCTTCCGCGAACTGCTGCAAAACGAAAATGTCGCCGCGCTCCGGATCGCGGGCCGCATACTCCAGGAATTTGCCCAGCTCGTCGATGACAAGCAAAACGCCTTGCGCCCGGCCCGTTTTCTGCAAATTCAGCGCAAGATCGCTCACCGTCTCAATGACCTCGGACGGTGAAACAGCCTGCCCGGCTTCAAACCGGTCCCGAAATCCTTCCAGCTTCTTTAGCGCCCGGCGCCGCGAACCCGCGCAGCAGCGCCGCAGATCGCGACAACAGGCTTTCAGCAACGCGCCAAGGATCGGCTCGGGCGCCCCGCCCACGAGGACAGAGCAGAAACCCATGTCCGTTACGCGGGTCTTCGAGCTCCGCTCGAACAGGTCCCGATAGGTATCGGGCATTTGCTGCCGGAGCATCGACCGCGCCAACTTCCCGTTGGAGGAAGCGGCCGGTCCGAGCAACTGGCTCAGATAGAGAGTGAAGGCAGACTTGCCCGAGCCATACGGCCCGGTCAGCGTCCAGGCGCGGTGAGTCGCGCCAGGCGTCAGGCTCTGCCCAAATCGCCCGAGAAAATCGTTCGCGGTCGTCGTGACGACGTACCCGCTCACGCCGGCAGCGCTGCCAGCATCGCGCTCCAGGTTGATCGCCCGCGTGTATCGGGGGGCTACCGCGACAAAATCCGCCAGTCGAACCGTCATGCCGTCACCACGAATAAAGGATTTGTCGTTTCGTAGTACCTTTGGAGGTATCCCAGCTTGTCTTTCGACGGACGGCCATAGACCTGTTTCAACCCCGCCGTTTCCGTGTAGGACAGTTCCCCGTTGGTCAGGAATTCCAGTCTCTCGAGTCGCTCGATGAGACTGTTCTCATCCAACTTGAAACCATTGCCGGGACCGCCGGTCGCATAGGCGATTTCGCTGAAGGCCATGGACTCCCTGCCGGGCGCCGTCCTCTCCCAGAAGTCCGCAAGCGCGTAAGCGAAGACGTGATCGTTCAACCCCGGCTTGGGGCCGCGGCGAATGCGGTAAATGCCGCCTGGGCCCTCGTGCTCTTCAATGAGGTTCAACTCCGCGAGCGGGCAGTCCAGGGAGTCTTCGACAACAACCCCGCGCGCCGCTCTCGCGGGAACGTAACACCTCACGAAAACCTCGACGTCGCGCCGCAGCGTGTTTTCATTGGCTGCCCCGGCCTCCGACCGTCGCATTTCTTCGATCAGCGACTGCATGAGCCCGTCGCGCGTGAACTCGTTTGCGGAGAGCATGTAGAACGCCCAGAACCATGTAGTGCAACGCTGCCGGTTCGACAGCAGGTTCCAATGCAGAAGCCACAACGTATTCGGATCCTCCAGATAAGGATCTTGACCGGCGGAGCCGAACAGGAAGTCAGCCAGCGATGTCGTGCCGAGCTGCGTCCCTCGCGTCTTCGGTTCTTCGGCCAGGACGCCCGTCGCCAGCGCCCAGTGCCGGATAGACCGCACCATGTTCTTGCCCACGCCCAACGTCACGATCGCCTGGTCGTCGCCAAACGCCTGCGGGTTCTCTCTGGCCGCGTCATACGCCTTTTTCAGCCAGCCGTACCGAAACACGAACGTCTCATGCCCCGAGAATGAAAACGCCGGCAATGCTTTGTCGTTCACTTTCGCCGCCATCGTTTCAGATCCCCAGCGGCAGCTTCAACTGCCCGTTATCAAGTTGCTGAAGCAGGCGCTCGACCGCGATCCGGACAATCGTCGACTTGCCGACGCGCCGTCCTTCGGCTGCTGCGGAAAGAGCCTGGCTGAGCTCGTCGCTCAAGTACACGGTTAATGGAACCCCCCGACGTTTCCCCTGCTGGGGCGGGGGCATCTTGCCCACCCGATGCGAAGTTGCATTCGGCGTAGTCATGACCTGTCAATACACGTCATGACCATGCTATCACCGCCTGGTCCCGAATTGCTCCTGCGCAGGGAAAAAAGCCCCGTCGCTCCTTCTCAGTTCGCGTCGCTTACGGAATATTGTTGCCCGGATACCATACGGCCGTCGCGGAAGTGCATCAAGCCAAGGGGGCCAAGGTGCCAAGGGGTCAGACTTATACGATCGATTGGCGATTTCTTCCAAAGCACCGGTCGGCTGACGGCAGCGAAATCGTCGGTCACGCGATTAGCAGAAAAATCTGCATCTGCTAAACTCCTCA
>CAZLDN010000202.1:0-5913 GCA_964558355.1 uncultured Candidatus Solibacter sp. | reverse complement strand
TGTTCATCCCGGTGAAGGTGGGGTGAGGACGTTCCGTTTACTGTTCGTCGTTTAACGGTGCCCATGGTATACTGCCAGTGTGATTCGCTCTTTCCGCTGCAAGGACACCGAGGAGTTGTTTCGTCGACAGCGCAGCCGGAAGTTCGGCAATATCGCAAAGGTAGCCCGGAGGAAACTGCGCATGCTCGACGACGCGGAAATACTGGAAGATCTCGCGGCGGTTCCGGGAAACCGGTTTGAGGCTCTGACCCGCGACCGGGAGGGGCAGCACAGTATCAGAATCAACGATCAGTGGCGAGTCTGTTTTGCCTGGAGAAAGGGCGCCGCCGAGGACGTCGAAATCGTCGATTATCATTAGCGAGGTGAATACAGGCATGGCAAGCAAAGATCGGCTTCCACCAATCCATCCGGGAGAAATCCTCCGCGAGGAGTTCCTGGCCCCTCTCGGCATGTCGGCGCACGAGTTGGCTTTGGCACTGCGGGTGCCCGCCACGCGCATCAACGACATCGTCAACCAGAGGCGTGGTATCACCGCGGACACGGCTCTGCGCCTGTCACGGTACTTCGGCACGACATCCAGGTTCTGGATGAACATGCAGGCTTCCTACGAACTGGAGGCCGCCGAGGATCAGATGGGAAGGGCGGTCATGCGTGACGTGCTTCCCAGAACCGCGGCGTGAGTGCCAGGCGGCTGGGCACACCTCCGGCCCGTGGGTCACAACGTGGGTTTCAGATTGCCTGTGAGACGAGGCCGCGCAGGAGGGAATTACGCGATTACGCGCGGCTGCGGGGCGGGGGCGAGGCTACAGAATTGCGATGCAGGCGCGGATCGGCAGGCCCAGCAGGGTGCCGCAACTGACGCCCGCGCTGTTGGCAATCACGTCGCCGAATTCCACTGCGCGGCCGGGCGAGAACTGCTGGCCGGCCTCCATGAGTATGCTGAGGACGAACATCGAAACGCCGGCCACGACGCCTCTCCGGCGATCCCGAAACCCAATCACCGGCAATAACGACAGCGCCAGGTAGGCGCAGAAGTGCATCACCTTGTCGCTGACGTGCAGCCAACCCACGGCCGCCATCACCGGAGACGTGGCGGGCAGCAGGGAGCCGATGACAACGCAGCAGATCAGGAAGATCCAGAAGAACAGGATCGCGGCGCGGAGTCGGATTGCTGTCAATCTCAGTGTGTGTCTCCCTGTCCTCGTCTGATTTCCGGTTTCCGCTTCCTGCCCAAAACGTACTCCAGCGCGTAGCGGCTGGCCGCGTCGTAGACCGGCTCCAGCGAATCGCGTAGCATGCGCTCGCCCTGCCAGTTCGGGATTTCTCCCACACGGCGTAGGATGAGGGCCGGATTCAGCGGGGCTTCCACCTTGCCGACAAGATCCTCCCCCAATTTCCGTCCTCTCCAGAACTCCTCGCCGCTGGATGGCAGCGAGATAGGGGTTTCCTCGCGCTCATATCCCGGCCGGAGGCGGCAGACCGGCTCCTGCCAGGCGTTAACCTCACCACACAACTCAAGCAACTCCCGAGTCTCGCCTTTGAGCTCACCATCCGGTGTTATCAGTCTCTCGACCCAGCGCTCGTGGATGTGCACAATCTTCCATCGTCTCCGCGGTCCCCGGTAGTACTCCGACACCGAGTACGAGCACTCCGCCATCCACACCAAGTGGTCGACCACCCGCATGATGACATCTCTGACCTGCATGCGCGGTTTGTCGCGCGGCAACTTGCGCGGAGCCGCGTTCAGCGCCCGGGCAGCCACCGGCATCGCCGCCGCCAGTTCCTCCATCTGTTCGAGGTCCTCGGCTTCATACACCGGATACCAGAACGGGAAGAATCGGCTGGGATGCTCCCATGTCTCCCGCACTCCAGGGAGGAACTGTTGCCGCACCACCAGCGATGCGGCCAAGTCCAACACTCTCCGCCAAAACACAGCATCGTCGCCGAGCTGCCAGTGGGACCCAACTTCTCGCCGCGCCCGTAGCCCAGGAACAGGCCGTGTACCGTGTACGGACTTAGCGCCAACGTGCTCACCGCCCACGGCGCCAGGCGCTGTGCCTTCCTGCACGAGCGGATGCCGATTCGTTCGCTCGATGGGATCGGGCCGTCATCATCGCTCGGCAGCCAAACCACGGCCCATTGCTCCGGGCCGCGCTCCCAGCCTGGCGGCAGTGCCGTCTGCAACAAATCCGGACCGCCGTTGTACGGGCACTCCGGCGCATCTACCGTTGGCTTCAGCGGTTTGCGACGCTCGCGCCGGGCACGCTCGCGCTCTTCGGCATCGGCTTCCACCCACGGTCGCAGCACGCCGTGGAAACCGCCTTCCGAAGCTAGGTGCAAGATGAGCATGCCTACCGCCGTCCTGTATTACAGTGCAGCCCTGCCTCAAATGAAGCGGCCGCGACCATGTTCCTTCTCCTCGGCATCCGCCTCCACCCATGGCAGCAGTTCGCCCTTCCCTCCGTGCAGGGCCGCATGCAGGATCAACGCCATTCCCAGTACACTGTCTCTTTACCTCACGCCAATGCCACGCCTACCCATCCAGGGATTTCGTATCCTCGCCCACGTGACTGGACTCATCGATCAGGAACTCCTGGATCGCTGCGAGTACCTGACTGCGGTGAACCAGATTCTCCGCAATCACATTCCCGGAAAGCTCCGCCTCGGGGACGAGGAGCGAATCACGCTCGCCAAGATCGGCAAGCGCTTGGGAAGGAAGTTGCTGAAGGAGATCGCCTGCGTGTCGGGGTGCCGGCTGAATTCCGGTTGGTGCAAGAGCTACATGCCGCCAGCCACCATGTAGAACAACAGCCCCCAGTACTCCCTCAGCGCCGTCTCGCTGTGCTGGAGACCGCGCGCCCCTGGCAACCAGTCCGTCCACACCGACCCAGGGCGCTGCCGAGCGCGGTAATCCACGGGAAACGCCTCCGCATCCACCCCCGCCTTCCGCATGAGCCGCATCGCTCGTTTCATGTGGAACGCGCTGGTCACCAAAATCACCCGCCGCCATCCACGCTCTCCCATCAATCGTTTGACTGCCGCCGCCTCGTCGGCCGTGTTTCCCGCCTGTCCCGCAGCCAGCACGATGTGCTCTTCTGCTATTCCTCGCCGCAGAGCCTCCCGCCGCAGCACTTCTCCCTCGACCGGGCCATCCTTCCAAGGCATCTGCCCCGCCGTGAACACAACCCGTTTCACGCGTCCTTCCCGGAGAAGCGCGAGCCCACCCTCAAACCGGTCTACCGCCTCACCCCACTCCAAGTTCTCCTCGAGCATCCCGGAGAGCACCACTGCCGCGTCCGCCTCCACACTCTGGGTCGCGTCAACTTTCGCGTACGCCCTCTCCAGAGGAGTCAGCAGCCAGTCCCCAGCCGCCTGCGTCGATAGGATCCCCAGCGCCACGATCCCCGCCGCGCAGTATCGCCGCTTTCGCAGCACCATCCCCAGAGCACACATCACAAGGCAGAATCCCACCGGCAGCACCGGCACAACCAGCGCCTTGTGCATCCACAGGGGCAGGAGCATCATCATGAGGGTCAAAATCACAAAGACTCCCTCCCCGGCTTCATCCGGGACGGGAGTCCTTCACACGTGCGGTAGGCGTCCACAGTGGACCACCCCGCCTATTGCTGACCGTGGATCAAACCAGCAGACCGCCCCACTTCCAGCTCAACCAACACCTCTCCTAATTCGCTCCACGTGAACGTCACCGCTCACGCCGACACCGCCCCCGCCTTCAACTCCCAAGCCGCCTCCCGTGGCCCCATCGCCCGCTGCAGCAACTCCGCGCTCGGATTGTAGTCCGCCGCGTACCTCTTGAACACCAGCACCATCCGCGACAAGTCCCGCGCCCGGCACACCGCCCTCAACTCCGCCAGCATCGTCTCCACTTCCGCCTCGCTCAGCTTCTGACCGGCAAACACCCTGATCTTCTCGTGCGCCGTCGGGAGCGTCCCCTCCTCGAACATGCTCAGTTCCTCGTACATCTTCTCGCCCGGCCGCAACCCCGTGAACTGAATCTTCACATCCCGCTCCGGCTGTAGACCCGACAGAATGATCAACTTCCGCGCCAGGTCGGCGATCTTCACCGCCTCCCCCATGTCCAGCACCAGAATCTCCCCCTCATGCCCCTGCGCGAATGCCTGCAACACGAGTTGCGATGCCTCCGGTATCGTCATAAAGAACCGACGCATCTCCGGATGCGTCACCGTCACCGGACCCCCCGCCGCGATCTGCTGCTTGAAGATCGGGATCACGCTCCCGTTGCTCCCCAGCACGTTGCCGAACCGCACGGAGATGAACCGCGTCCCCCCATTCTGCATCCCCCGCACCGCCATCTCGGCCAGTCGCTTGGTCGCCCCCATGACGCTGGTCGGACGCACCGCCTTGTCCGTCGAGATCATGACGAAATCCGCCACCCCGTGCTCCCGCGCGCACTCCGCCACCGCCACCGTCCCCATCACATTGTTCTCGATCGCCTCGAACGGCGACGCCTCCATCATCGGGACATGCTTGTACGCCGCCGCGTGGAAGACCGTCTCAGGCCCGTACTTGCCGAACACCTCATCCAGCCGGGCACGGTTCTGCACATTCCCGATCGCCTGCTCGAACCGCACCTGCGGGAATGCCTCCGCCAGTTCCCGCTCCAGGAAGAACAGCGGCGTCTCCGCAGCGTCCAACCCCACCAGCATCAGCGGCTCAAACCGAGCGATCTGCCGGCACAACTCGCTCCCAATCGACCCCGCCGCCCCCGTCACCAGCACCGTCTTCCCCCGCAGCTTCGCCGTAATCTCCGCGCAATCCAGCCGCACCGCCGACCGTCCCAGCAGATCCTCCACCGCCACATCCCGCACCTGCCCCAAAACCCCGTTCGCCTCGATAAACTCCCCCACCGGAGGCATCGTCTTGAACTGCACCTTCGCCCCGTTGCAGCAGTTCAGGATCTCCGTCATCTGCGGCCCCGTCGCCGAAGGAATCGCGATGAACACCACCTCCAAACCATGCCGCGCCGCCAGCCCCTCTAGCGTCCGCCCGTTTCCCAGCACCCTGACCCCCTCGATCACCGCCCCCGTCTTCTTCCTGTCGTCATCCAGGAATCCCAAAACCTGATACCGCAGCGCCGGATTCTGCCGGACCTCCCGAGCCAGCATCACCCCGGCATCCCCCGCCCCATAGATCACCGCCCGCATCTTCCCATGCTGCTGCCCCCGCGCCGCCACCAGATCCCGTCCCAACCGCGCCGCCAACCGCAAAGACACCGTCAACCCGAAGCAAAGTATGAAGTCCAGGATGACAATCGAGCGAGGAAACCCCGCCGGCCCCCAAGTGAACAGGAACACCCCGCCCAAAGCCGTCCCCGCCGCATTCGCCATCGCCAGCCGCAAAACGTCATACGAAGAAAGGTAGCGCCACCAGCTCCGGTGCAGCCCCATCACCGCAAAAACAAGCACCTTCGCCAGCCCAAACGCCACGACACCGTAAAGCAAATGTCTGACATGATTCGCCGGAATGCTCAGATCAAATCGCAACAGAAACGCCAGCAAAGTGGCCACGGGAAACACCCCCACTTGCAGGCAGGTTTCCAGCAGCCGGTGATACGGCATCAGTCCCAACGCGATTCTTCGATAGATTTGCATGATTGCCTTGCCAGTATCAGGCCTCTTCCCGGTAAATTGAAGCCCAAATGTACTGGAATTGGTGTGATCTTTTTTGCAGTACCCGGCAAAGAGTAAGCCGGAATCAGAAAGGACTCAAACGGGTGGCGAATTGCGCACTTTGCGCCAATTTGCGCCGTACATCTGCAAGACAACCGGCATACACTCGCACGTCTCTTGCCGCCCCGTTCCTTGCCGTGCCGTTTCTTGCCGTGCCGTTCCGAGCCGCGACCAAAGGGAGCGGTTCCCCCCAACCTACGCA
>CAZLDN010000201.1:0-6235 GCA_964558355.1 uncultured Candidatus Solibacter sp. | reverse complement strand
GGCGGGGCCGTGTTTCCCCGTTCACGGCCGCGCTTGCCCAGTTCGTTTGGTCGCGAACCCAGAGCGTCCACGCCCAACGACATCGCCATTGAAGACTTCCGGGAACTCAAGTTCCCAATGGAAAGGGGTGATGCCGTTCCGTCCTGTCTTCAAGACGCGAACTGCGCATTGCAATTCATTTTCAATTACCAGATCCGTGATCAACTCCTGGGCGCGACGGAACTTTTCAACCAGTTCCTTACGTTGGATTTCGCGTTCCTTGGGCTTGTCCGCAGCAAAGAAGGCTGCGACGACAAGATCACCAGCGAGGCGGAGGTCGACCATCTGCTCCTCCGTCAAGGCAAGTTTCTGTGCCAGCAGTTCGTACGGCGTTTCATCGGCGGCATCGAGAATCTGAGCGCGCGCGTTCAGGATATGGCGCAGACGCGAAGGCATGTCGCGAAGCAGCGCGCCTTCTTCCTTCGGTTGCCAGTGGAATGCCTCGACTTGATGCGCCGTGAGGCCGACGAGCGAATCGCCGCAGCGGAGCGTATGGTCCACGAAGGTAAACGGGTGATCTTTGGCGAACGTCGCAAGCCAGAGCGATAGTTTGGCTAGGTTGACGGCGAAGGGGTTCTTGTCCACGCCGTAGAGACAACGCTGTGCCACGATGCGGCGGGCGTGCAGAAGCGGGTCCTGGTCCGCTGGGATCGGCGGCATCAGGTGATGCGCGTTCCACGCGTTTTCCAGTTTTTCGCCAAGGTAGCGACACGCTTCGACCAGAAATGCCCCGGAACCCATAGCGGGGTCGCAGACCTTCAGTCCCAGAATCTGGTCCGGCGTGGGGTTGTCTCCGAGTTGGGCCAGAACAGGATCAAGCGTCGTCTTGACGATGGGCTGCGTGAGCGAACGCGGCGTATAGTGCGAGCCGGAACGGCGGCGCTCCTCAGTGGGCTGGAGGAAGATTCCGCCAGTGGGAATCGTGACCGGGTTGGAGTTCTGGTCGAGGTACAGCTTCGAGATCCGGCGGCGGAGCGCGGCGAGGAGTTCATCGACGGAGGCTGCGGACTTCAATTGCTCAATGGCTTTACCTGTGACGTCACAACCGGCATTTTCTTTGAGCCATTTGGGGCGGTCCGCAGGCTTCTTCGTCAGAAGGGTTTCGAGGTTGATGACGAGGCGGTCGGCGCCGAGACCGATGGAGACGCCGTGGGCGGTTTCGACGGTGAAGCCCATCATGGCTTCGTAGACGGAGCCGATTTGTTCGACGTCGAGGGCACGGTAAGAGATGCGCTCACCGTCGAGATAAAGCAGGTCCTGGAGGATACGGAAGAGGATGCCGTCGGAAACCAGCGGCGGTTCGATCAAGGTGGTGGCGGACCGTGTCGATTCCCAGGGGCGACCTTCGAGGAAGGGATAAGTGTCCGGATCGAAGTGTCCACCGTGCCGCGGGGGCAGGCGCCACGAACTGTGACCGCCGCCATCGTAAAGCAGCCGGGTCAGGGTGACGATCTGCGCCCATGCGCCGTAACGGCTGTCCATGGTGTCCGGATACTGGCCGGCATCCGCGCGGAGGCGCTCGTACAAACCGGAAATGGAGTAGTTCTGGAGCCAGGTTTCGTCGGAGCCCATCAGGCTGCGGTCTTCGGCATAGAGGACGAACACCATGCGCATGAGCGTGGTGAGCATGCCGCCGTAGATGTGGCTGGGGTCATGCTGGAGGGCTTCCCGGAGAATATTGCCGCGGGCGGCGCGGTCCGCTTCCTGAAAGCCGCGGACCAATTCGTTCAGCGCGCGCAGCACTTGGCCGGCGAGCCGGATGGAGACTTCGTTCTGATAGCGGCGCGAGGCTTCGAGGATGGCGGGCAGGCGCTGGGTTTCGGGGCCGATGAAGAGTCGGTCGCTGTGAAGAAGCAGGTGCAGCACGGCCAGCATGGGCCAGTTCGCCGCCATCGTCATCTGGTGGATGGGGAAGGTGACGTGTCCGGAGGACTCGCCCTTCGGGGCGTAGACGAGCCGGATGCGTTCGGGGGACGTGAGCAGGCCGATCCCAACGCCGGTTTCGCGGAGAAGGCGCTCGAAGCGGGCCTGCGGCGAGGCGTGCCAGCGGTGTTCTTCCGATGCTGTGCCGGGCTTGTCGAAGTCGGTCCCCCAGGGAAGCTCCTCCACCAGGATCAGGTGCTCGGGTTGGGCGTCGCTTCCCTTTTTGGGGCCCCCGCGCACGACCCAGTTGGGCCGTAGCGTTTCGCCGTACTCGGGAAGGCGGACGAAGAGGTCGGCGGGCGGAGCGGCGAGATCGGTCTCGCGCCATCCCCAGAATTCCTGGGTGAAGGCCGGGAAGTTATTCAGGCGCAGTTTGCCGTCGAAGCCTGGGACAGCGTGGCGGCGGAGAATCTCCTGCTGGGTGCCAACGTTGCGGCTGAGGACCGCCTGTGCGTTTTTCAGGGCGTGCGGGGAAACGACGAGACCTTCCGGTTGCACAAACCCGATCCAGAGCTGGTGATCTTTGATGATGGGGTCGATTGCCATGGCAGTTTATCCGGAGATTGGCCAGAGGTAGACGACGCCAATCGGCTCAACGCGATGCGCCTGCACTTCGTAGGATTTCAGGATTCGCGCGGGCTCCTCTTCCACTTCGCGGCCTATCGCCGTGAGTCGCTTGTCCCAGTCTTTGCGTTCCTCTTCCAATTGCAGAAGTTCCATTTTGTCGAAGCCGAGCGTCATCTGGGCCTCGTTCCGGTTCACCTCCTCTTTCTTGGCAAGAATGCGCTTGCGCTGGTCTTCAATGATCCGGCGCATCGCTTCTGTCTCCAGGCGGCCGCGGTTGCCCAGGACTTCCTTGGCGGAGGCCGTCACGGCAGTGGCGCGGGCCTGCAAGTGTGGGAGCAGGTCGGCCACGTCCAGCGGCGCGGCGGATTGCAGCTTTCGTTCGACGGCTTCGTCCACGCGACGGGAGCGGGCGGATTCGAAGGATCTCTCCAGCGCGGCGAGGGTCAGCTTTTCGGTGTCTTCGGCGTAGGGGACGAGCGGGCCTTTGCGGGCAATGGGATCGATCCAGCGGGCGGCAACGGCGATGATCTCGTCGTGGAGGCGGGACGCGCCGGGGCCGTATAGAGAAATGCGGCCGAGGAGGACAACGCGGCGGATGGCGTCGTCGGTCTGGCCGACGCAGGCGCGAGCGAGGTCGTTGTGGACGAAGCCCTGCGCGCGGAGCCGGCCGAGCAGGCGCTGCACGACGCGGTGTTCCAGGTGGAGATGCACCACGCCTTCATCGATGTGGGTGGGGGACTGAAAGACGATCGGGCGGATGGGGCTCGATGTACGCCACTGGTAGAAATCCTGGTCCTTTGGCTTCGGGGCGCGAAGAGCGCCCATCGCGCGGAACCATGCGGGGCCATGAATCTCGGGGAATCGCCAGCGGTCAGGGCCACCCTGCAGCGGTGGGCAATTGTTCAGTTCCAGGGCGGTGGAGATTGCGTTGATGAAATCCGGCGGGTTGAGGCCGACGTAGTCCTTGGAATCCTGGAGGTAATCGTCCAGCGATTTCAGTTCTTCAACGAGTTGCACCTTGCGTTTGCGGACGGCCTCGAGTTCTTCGTCAATTGCCTTGCGGCCGGAGGCGCCGGCGTCGAGCATTTCTAGAGTGGCGGCCAGCGACGGCTTGAGCCCTTCCGCGAGCAGGTCTTCAATCCGCCGTTCGAGCACGGGTGACAGGCTGCCGAGCTCCTTGCGGATGGTCTCGGTCTTGCGCACGAGGGTGCGGATGACGTGGTCTTCCGGACGCTGCGTGAAGACGAAGTAATGGCAGCGGACGACGTCCTCCCGCTGAAGCTTTCGGTCGATACGGCCGTTGCGCTGCTCCATCCGGGACGGATTCCAGGGGACGTCGAAATGGAAGAGGTCGGCGCAGTAGTTTTGGAAGTTCACGCCTTCGCGGGCGGCATCTGTCGCGATCAGAATGCGCAATGGGTGGAGCTCGGGTGAGGCGTTGAAGGCCTTCTTGATCTCGTCGAGCCGCCCGCCGCCGGGGCCGCCCCGGTAGGTGGCGATGCGTTCTTCGGCGCGGTCGGTGTTGGCGAAAGCGGCTTCGAACTGCTGGCGCAGGTACGTCTTGGTTTCCGTGAACTCCGTGAAGATCAGGACGCGGCGGTTGTTCCATGTGCCGTCGGGATGCAGGAGGTTCTTCCGGATCCAGGGGATGAGCCCATACTTGGTGTCGGTCAGACGGGGGTCCGCCAGGCGGCGCGACTGGCTGGCGATTTCGGCCATGCGGTCGAGGATGGCGATTTCTTCGGGCGAGATTTGCTGCGAACCTCTGGAGCGCTCGGTTGCTCTGGCGACGGCCTGTTCGATGCCCTCGGTGACTTCTTCCTCGGGGCGATCGGCGCGGTCGGCGGCGGCGTCGGGCGCATTGAGTTCGGTGAGGAGATCCGCCGAAACTTCTGGTTCCATTTCGGTTGCGGCAGCCAGCTTCTCCATGCTCTTCCGGTGAACCCGCAGAGTGGAGTTGAAGGCCTCGATGGAGGAGAAGAGGCGTTTTTGGAGAGTTGTGATGACCAGGTTGGCGGCGGCCTGCTGGGAGCGACGGCCGCCTTCGAGGCGCGTCTCCCGCAAGGCGCGGTACTGGGTCAGAAGTCGCATCAGGGCGAGATCGGGCGCGTCGTCGGGCAGTCCTGAAATATCGTGCTGGACGACCTCGCGCTTCGGCAGACTCAAGCCCGGGACGGCTTCGCGAAGCTCGTCTTTGAGACGGCGGACCATCACCTGGTCGAGTAAGCGCGGGTCCTTGATCTGCTCACCGCGGATAAAGCGCTGGGGGTCGAGCATGGCGAGGAGCGCGGAGAAGCTGTTCGAGTGGCCGTTGTGCGGAGTGGCCGAAAGAAAGAGGCGGTGTTCGAAAAGCGGAGTGAGTTCGCGCATGCCACGGGTGAACTGGGAGTCGATCGCGTAGGAGGACGAGGTGGCCGGGGCGGCGTGGTGCGCTTCGTCGAGAACGAGCATGGAGCCGGAGCGGTGCCCCTCCAATCCGGCGGAGCTGAGCCAGTCGCGCAGGGGCGAGGCGTATTGTTCGTCACGCAGAAGGGAGTGGGAGACGATGAACTGCGAATGCGTGGTCCAGGGGTTGATGGCGTAACTGCGTTCGCGGCGGCAATTCAAGAGGTAGTCTCTGTCGAAAATGACGAAGCTCAGGCCGAAGCGAGCCTCCATCTCGCCTTGCCACTGCGTGACGAGAGAAGCCGGGCACGCGATGACGATGCGCTTCACCTTCTGGCGCATGATCATTTCGCGGAGGATGAGGCCGGCTTCAATCGTCTTGCCGAGTCCGACATCGTCGGCGATGAAGAGATTGACGCGCGGCATCTGGAGGGCTTTCTTTAGCGGCTCCAACTGGTAGGACATGACCTGGATGCCGGCGCGGTGCGGCGACTGGAAGAGACGTGGATTCGTGGAGGTTACGAGGTTCCATCGTAGCGCGTGGAGGTAGGCGGAGAAGACGTGCGGTGCGTCGAACCCCTTGCGGGCGAGATGCCCCCAGTCAGGTGGCCGCAGGATCTGGGCGTCGACCTCGCGTTCCCAGAGGACGGAGAGGTGCTCGCCTTGGGCGTCGTCCTCCAAGCAGGAGAGATCGACGAGCGTCTGTTCCCATGCGGGTTCACGAGCGGGTTCGACGGCTTCGACCAGATATCGGCGACTGCGAACCTTATACGACTTGGCCAGGTGAGAGCAGGAACTTAACCTTCCCGGCTTGCTCCGACGGCAAAGCCGATATTGATGTCCAAACCATTTATATCAGCATTCCAAGGATGCTGAGGCAGTTGCGGAGACTCGCGATGATGGAGGAGCCCCGTCCGGTGAGAGACAAAACAATTCCACCACATTCTGTTGTTTGGTAGCATGAATCAGAGAGAGGCCCAGGTCAAGCGATTCCTCTCGGAAGTTCAGAAGGGAGTCGTGCCGCAAACGTTGTGGATGCATACGGAGGTCGGGAACACCCAGGAAGCCAAAAAGGAGGTTCTGGCTGCGGTCAAGGATGCGCCTGTCGTTTTCATCACACCGAAGCCTACTCGATTGATCGCACGCATTCTGCAAATCGCAACGGACAAGGACTCCTTGGTCCTTGACTCGTTTGCTGGCAGCGGAACGACAGCTCATGCGGTGATCAGGGCAAACGCGGAGGATGGCGGCGCGCGCCGATTCGTTCTATACACGACGCAGTAAGTAATTGCGCATCAGCAAGATTTGTGTTCTGATGGAG
>CAZLDN010000200.1:0-6254 GCA_964558355.1 uncultured Candidatus Solibacter sp. | reverse complement strand
TGGAAAACTCGCTTCACTCAAAACACGCCCATACCAGCTATAAGGCTGTCCCGGAATCCCAAAACACGCCCATACCAGCTATAAGGCTGACCCCTTCGCGACCTCTTCGCTCCTTCGCTGACCCCTTCGCGACCCTTCGCGACCCCTTCGCCCTTCGCGCCTTCGCTCCCTTCGCCTGCCCCTTCGCCAGCGGAACTGAGATACTTACCCTAGTCACCTGTTATCCGTTCTACTTCGTCGGTCCCGCCCCCAACAGGTTTATCGTGCGGGCCGAAAAAATTGGAAATACCTCATGAAAAATAATTCTAAAATTCGCAAGATTGCCTTTGTCGGCGACCACTTGCCTCGCAAGTGCGGCATCGCCACGTTTACATCCGACCTGCTCGCCGCCGTCGCCGGCGCGCACCCCCAGAGCCAGTGCCTCTCCGTGTCGGTCAACGACATTCCGGATGGCTACGAGTACCCGGAAGTCGTTCGTTTCGAGATCGAGGAGCAGGACCTGCCGTCCTATCTGCGTGCCGCGGACTTCCTCAACATCAGCAACGTGGACGTCGTCTGCCTGCAGCACGAGTTCGGCATTTTCGGCGGACCCGCGGGTGGTCACATCCTGGCGCTGCTGCGCGAATTGCGAATGCCTGTTGTCACAACACTTCATACCGTTCTGCGTGAGCCAAAGGCAGACCAGCGGCGCGTCATGGAGGGATTGATCTCACTCTCCACCAGGCTCGTCGTCATGGCCGAGCGCGGACGGCAGATGCTGCAAACGATCTATCAGGCCCCGCCGGCCAAGATCGACCTCATCCCGCACGGCATTCCCGACGTCGGTTTTGTCGATCCGACTTACTTCAAGGATCAGTTCGGAGTTGAAGGCAAAGTGGTGCTCCTCACTTTTGGGCTGCTCTCGCCGAACAAGGGGATTGAACAGGTTCTCAATGCTCTGCCACAAATTGTGGCGGAGTTTCCCGACGTTGTTTACGTCGTCCTGGGTGCGACGCATCCCAACGAATTGCGCGAGCATGGCGAGTCCTACCGGCTCAGTCTCGAGATCCTTGCCAAAAAGCGAAGGGTGGACAAAAACGTTGTCTTCTACAACCAGTTCGTCGAGCTTGAGAACCTGAAGGAGTTCCTCGGCGCCGCGGATCTTTACATCACGCCTTACCTCAACGAAACGCAGATCACGTCCGGCACGCTGGCCTACGCGTTTGGCTCCGGTAAGGCAGTGGTGTCCACTCCTTATTGGCACGCCGCGGAGTTGTTGGCAGAAGACCGTGGCGTGTTGGTACCGTTCGGAGATTCCGAGGCCATGGCACGCGAGGTGATCGCTCTGCTGCGCGACGACACCCGCCGCCATGCCATGCGCAAGAACGCCTATCGGATAGGCCGAGACATGGTCTGGAGCAACGTCGCACAGCAGTACATGCGTTCGTTCGAGTTATCACGGCTGGAAGGAGCGGCACGATCCCGAAAGTCTCTCGCCACCAAGACGCTTGACAAGAAGCCGCGCCAACTGCCTGAGCTCAAGTTGAGCCACCTATCCCGGATAACGGATTCGACAGGAGTCTTCCAGCACGCCGTCTTCAGCGCACCGAACTTCTCTGAAGGTTATTGCACGGACGATAATGCGCGCGCGCTCGTCCTGTCGGTGCTACTCGGTGAATTGCGGGAGGACCAGGAAGGCATGCGCACATTGGCCACCACTTGCGCGGCCTTCCTTCATTACGCGTTCGATCCCAAAACGAAGCGCTTCCACAACCACATGAGTTTTGACCGGCGCTGGCTCGATCCTCAGGGGTCCGAAGACTGTCAGAGCAGAGCTCTTTGGGCCCTGGGCGTATGCGTGGGGCGATCACCCTTCCGAAGTTTCCAGATGATGGCCGGCCAACTCTTCGCGCAGGCATTGCCGCCAGTCACTGAATTCAGTTCGCCACGAGCCTGGGCGTTCGGCCTGATCGGAATCCACGAATACCTGCGCCGGCTGAGTGGCGACAGCCTGGTGAACCAGACCCGTGAGACCCTGACCACCCGGCTCATGGATCTCTTCGACGCGCATGCCAAACCGGATTGGATCTGGTTTGAAGACGAGCTTTCGTACGACAATGCGAAGCTCGCGCACGCCCTGATTCTGAGCGGACGAGCCACCGGGCAAACGGCCGTGTTCGAACGCGGTCTGCAGGCCCTGCGCTGGCTGATGGAAGTGCAGACATCCGAGAAGGACCACTTCCGTCCGATTGGGAGCAACGGTTTCTATCACCGCGGCGGCACGCGCGCCAACTTCGACCAGCAACCCATCGAAGCGCAAGCGACGGTTTCGGCGTGCCTGGAAGCGTATCGCGCAACCTCGGACGTCTGGTGGTACGAACAGGCGCAACGCGCGTTCGACTGGTTCATCGGATGGAACGATCTCGGCCTTGAACTCTACCAGTCCGAGACGGGCGGCTGCGGCGATGGATTGCACGTGGATCGGGTCAATGAAAACCAGGGCGCGGAATCCACACTGGCCTTCCTGTTGTCGCTAGCGGAGATGCGCCTGGCTCAAGACATGGTGACGAGTTTCAGGGAACCGATCACCATCGAGAAGTGATGGACGCCGCCCTGCTCGTCTCTCGAACTGCCATCACATGAACGCAAAATCAATGCACCTCCAGCGCACGGCCACGATCCTCAGTCCCGACCAGTCGCGAGTTCTCTTGCGGCCCTTCAGCCCGGGTGACTCCGGGCGCGCCGCCGGGATCATCGCCAGGATCATGGCTCTTCCGGAAGAACAGATCGGTCCGCTCCTGAACGAACTCTGCTCTGAATTCTCCCGGCGGCACCATCAAATCCGCAACCGCGCCTTGGAACGCTTTGAACAGGTCCGGGAACTGATACCAGCAGCCGAGGAAGTGTCCGAGCAAAGACGGCTCCTGATCGGTTCCTACTTCCTGGCCGAATACTCGCTGGAATCCGCCGCGCTGTTTAATCCCTCCATCGTCCCGCATCCCGATCAATCTGGTCTCGCGCCCGGCGCTCTGCGGTTCATTCTCAGCTTGCGCGCCACCGGGGAAGGGCACATCTCCTCCATCACATTCCGGACTGGCATCATCCATCCCGATCAGCGGATCGAGGTTTCAACCCCCACTGGTTTTCTCACCGAGCCGCGCCAGGTCCCGAACCCCGTGTATGAGAAAGCGCTATTCGGACGCAAACTCTGTGAACTGGGGTTGACTGGCGAATTCAAGCGCCGGGTCATGGATAAACTCGGGGAGTCGTTCTCGCTGGAAGAGCTTCGAGCCTCTCTCCAGGCCGAACAGTTCAGGCTGCGCGACGGTATAACACAGGAAGCCCATGAAGAGGCTCAGGGGATCTGGATGCTGGCCCGATCCAACTACGAGGTCCAGTTCCAACCCGAACAGCAGATCTCCGAACGCATCATCTTCCCCGCCACGCCCTCTCAACGCAACGGCATCGAGGACGCGCGATTCGTCCGCTTCCAGAACGGGGACGGCACTCACATCTACTACGCGACCTTCACCGCATACGACGGCAAAACCGTGGTTCCGGAACTCGTCGAGACATCCGACTTCCTCCTGTTCCGTTTCATCTCCCTCAACGGCCCCGCCGCCGAAAACAAAGGCATGGCCCTGTTCCCCCGCAAGATCGGCGGCCTCTATGCCATGCTCTCCCGCCAGGACAACGAGAACATCTACCTGATGTTCTCCGACAACATCCACTTCTGGAACGAGCGCAGCCTGCTCCTCAAACCGGCTTTCCCCTGGGAATTGGTCCAGATCGGCAATTGCGGCTCGCCAATCGAGACTGATGCCGGATGGCTGGTCCTCAGCCACGGCGTCGGCCCCATGAGAAGGTACTGCATCGGAGCCTTCCTCCTCGATCGCGATGATCCCTCCAAAGTGATTGGCCGGCTCCGCGAACCCTTGCTGAAACCAAACAAGAACGAGCGTGAGGGCTACGTGCCCAATGTCGTCTATACCTGCGGCGTCCTGCTCCACAACGGCGAACTGATCATTCCATATGGACTGGCCGATCACGCCACGGGTTTCGCAACCGCGCCTCTCGCTGAGGTGCTGGCGGCCATGGATTAGGAAGGCGTTCACCAGCATGACCATCTCCAACAAGCGAATCGCTGTCCTGTCGCCGGTGGCCTGGCGAACACCGCCCCGGCAATACGGCGCGTGGGAGACGGTCGCCAGCAACATCACTGAAGGACTCGTCTCCCGTGGCTGGGATGTGACGTTGTTCGCCACCAGGGATTCCGTGACCCGCGCCCGCCTGCATGCCGTTGTGGATCGGGGGTATGAAGAGGATTCCGCCGTCGATCCCAAAGTCGCCGAATACCTCCACATCTCCGAAGCATTCGAGCACGCCGCGGAGTTCGACCTGATCCACAGCCATTACGACTTCATGGCGCTGTCTTACTCGCGTCTGGTAAAGACGCCCGTCCTCACCACCATCCACGGATTTTCGTCGCCTCGAATCATGCCCGTCTATGAGAAGTATCGTGACGGATATTTTGTCTCCGTCAGCAACTCTGATCGTGCGCCAGGACTGAACTACCTGGCGACGGTCTACAACGGAATCGACCTTTCCTTGTACCCGCTCCAGGAAATTGGCGGTGATCACCTGATCTTTCTCGGCCGCATTCATCCCGACAAGGGTGTCCACCTGGCGATCGAGGTCGCCCGTAGGAGCGGGTTACCGCTGCTCATCGCCGGCATTATCCAAGATCAGACTTACTTCCGTGAGCAGGTGGCGCCCCACCTCGATCAGACGGTCCGCTACATCGGGCCTGTCGACGTGCCTGGCAAGAACGCACTCTTCGCACGGGCCCGGGCGCTGCTGCACCTCAACACCATCCCCGAGCGGTTCGGGCTTGTGCTGGCTGAAGCCAATGCCGCCGGCGTTCCCGTGATCGCCATGGACCTCGGCTCCTGCCGCGAGGTGGTTAAAGACGGGCAAACGGGTTTCCTGGTCGATGGCGTCAACCAAGCCGTGCAGGCATTGCAGCGTCTTCCGGAGATCGATCAAAATGCCTGTCGCGAAAGGGTCGGGCAACGCTTCTCCGTCGACACGATGGTGGAGTCCTACGAGCAGGTTTACCAGATGATCTTTGACATGGAAGCGGCGAGGCGGTCATGAAAGCAGACATTGTCAGACGATACCGCGGCAATCCCATCCTCACAAAGGCCGAGATCCCCTACCCGGTGGAAACCGTGCACAACGCGGCAGTCGTGAAGCATGGTGACGAATACGTCATGCTCTTCCGCTCTCATCTGCGCACAGGACGATCCATCATTGGCTTGGCGCGCAGTCCCGACGGATTCAATTTCACCGCTGATCCGGAACCCTTTCTGACTCCGGCGCGGGACGGTCCATTTGCGGCCTACGAAGAGTTTGGCGTCGAGGATCCGCGCGTAACCCGGCTGGACGGCGAGTACATCATCACCTACAGCGCCTACTCGCGAAATGGAGTCCGCATCGCTCTGGCGAAGACGAAGGACTTCAGCCAAGTGGAAAGAGTCTCGCTCATCACGCAGGCGGACCATCGGAATGTGGTGATCTTCCCAGAAAAGATCGACGGACTCTATGCACGGCTCGACCGTCCCCATTCGGAGATTGCCCCGTGGTCGATATGGATTTCATACTCGCCGGATCTGCGATTCTGGGGCCAATCCCAGCTCATCATGCGGCCCGAACAGTATCACTGGGACGAAATGAAGATTGGCCCAGGGGCGCCGCCGATCAGGACGGACCGAGGATGGCTTTCAATCTATCACGGCGTCTTCAAGACGATGGACGGATCGGTCTATCGCCTGGGGGTCGCTCTTCATGATTTGCTCGACCCGGCGAAGGTCATCGGCGTTAGTGACTCGTGGATTCTTCAGCCGGAAGATCCCTGGGAAATCACCGGGTATGTTCACAACGTGGTGTTCACGTGTGGCGCCGTCGCCGAGCCCGACGGAACCGTGAAGATCTATTGGGGTGGCGCCGACACGGTCATGTGCGTGGGCGAAGCATACGTCCCCGATCTGGTCGCCTTATGCCTGGATCACCGTAGACCGGCAAAATGAGCTCCATGTACTGACCTGACCCCTGTGCGTAGCCAAGACCCAATCCGCCTGTGCGTAGCCAAAACCAAATCCGCCGTGTGGAGGGACTTTAAACCGAAGTTCCACTTCGCAGCAGAGACTATCTCACTGATCTGTGATCGGCGACAATTAGAACTTCCGGCCGGCGACAATTAGAATTCCCTACTG
>CAZLDN010000199.1:0-6345 GCA_964558355.1 uncultured Candidatus Solibacter sp. | reverse complement strand
AAGTTGCTGTATCGATGACACTTCCGAGCCGCAGCCAATGCGATAGCCGGACACTGCTGAAAAAGGACAAACCATCCGAAGTCAAGGGTGGCCCTTACAGGCAATACATCCTGGTTATCTACAGCGATGAGCCGCGGGTACTGGATCATGAACTTGTCGAGCATCTGCGTTCCTACGCGTTCGGTCGGACTCAACTGATAGACCGGGTATTCTTTCTAATGTCTTACAACGGATGGGAACGGCGCTGCCCCTGCATTGAGTTGACCTTGAGGTCACGCGAGCTAGTGGGGGGGCTTTGATGTGTCCGAGTATGAGCCCAACAACAGGGACTACATCGGCAAGTTCAAGAAGCGGGGATCTCCGATGGTCTTCACCGTGAACGGGCGTGCGGAACTGGTCGTCCAGGATGCGATCGGCCACCAGGAGATGGTGGACCGTCCCGAGAAGGCAGAGACGATTGCCGCGATTCGCCGCGGTCTTGGCAACGCCTGGCAACGCCAAGGAAGGCCGCCTCACGCCACTGAATGAAGCCGCTGCAACGCTTCGGGCCAAGCATGGTCTATGAATAACCACGGGGCGCAGTGCGCCCAGCCCACTTAGGCGGCGACGACGCTACGGGCGACACCAAGGAGTTGTTCCCGCAGGTGCACGACGGGGCCGGCGACCATGACCGCCGGATTTGTCACTTCGGACTGTCCTTCGGCGACTTGTCCAAGCGTCGTGACGATCACACGCTCGCGTGGCGTCGTTCCGTTCTCGATGAAGGCGACTGGTTCATTTGGATCGCGGCCTTGGGCGATGAGGCACTGGGCGATTTCGGCGCGGCGTGCGACGGCCATCAGGATGATGAGCGTTTCGACTTGCGCGTACGCCGCCCACTGGTCGCAGCCGCCTTCCTGGCGATGGCCCGTCACGACGGCGAATCCGCCCGAGATGCCGCGAAATGTCGGCGGGATGCCGGCCAGGGCAGGCACGGCGATCGACGAGGAGATGCCCGGCACGACTTCGACAGGCCAACTACGCTGGCTCAGCCAGAGCCATTCCTCAGCTCCGCGGCCGAAGACCATCGGGTCGCCGCCCTTCAGCCGGACAACGGTCTGATGGCGGCGGGCGCACTCTTCCATCAAATGCAGGGTCGCGTTCTGGATCGATTCCTGTTCGCCCTCGCGTTTGCCGACGAAGTGGAGTTCGGCGCCGGGGCGGACGAGGTCGAGGACTTCGGGCGAGACCAGGCGGTCGTAGAGTACAACATCGGCTTGGCCTAGCAGTCGGGCGGCTTTCACGGTCAACAGGTCGGGATCGCCGGGTCCGGCGCCGACGAGATAGATTCTGGCTCTCCCGGAAGTAGTGCCTGGGAACCCGCTCTCTTTGTTCGCGGTTCGCGCGCCAGTGGCGGGTCGCGGACCTTTGGGCATTCCGTTGGTCATTCGGGTTGTACCCTCGCGAACCAGTCGCCGAAGGATTCGTTGGCGGATCGTTCTGTCGAGAAGCGGGTCACCAGCGGTTCGAGTGTTGTCGCGATGTCGGCGACTGGAACGAGTTTGCGCCACACACGCGCCAGGCGGTCGCCGCGTTCCGAGCCGCCGAGATAAAGCGTGTAGAGGTTGACGCTTTCGCCCACCACGCCGATTTCGGCCGTGTATGGGCGGGCGCAGCCGTTCGGGCAGCCTGTCGTCCGCAAACGGACGGGCAGCGTCGAGAGGTTGACCGTGTTGAAGATCGATTGGATCTGTTCGGCGATGCCGGGCAGAGTCCGTTCGCTTTCGGTGATCGCCTGGCCGCAGGTGGGCAGCGCCGGACAGGCCATCGAGTGCCGCAATACGGGCGGCAGGGCGTCTCCAAAGATGATGCCGCTGCGGCGCAGGCTGGCTTCGAAGGCGGCCTTTTGCGGCTCGGGGATGCCGCAGAAGAGCATGTTCTGTTGGACGGTGAAGCGGATCTCGGGCCTGAACTCCTCAACGGCGGCATGAACCCCGGCGCGGAGTTCGTCCTTGATGCGGCCGCTGATGACGCGCAGGCCGAAGAACCAGATATCCGGAGATTCACGATGCCAGCCGAGATAATCATCGCCATGGGTCCAGGCGAGAGTCCGAGGCGGGGAGATCGGACGACCGAGGCGGCTGGAAAGCTCCTGCTTGAACCAGCCGATGCTGCGGGCCTCGATGACGTACTTCAGGCGGGCAAGTTTGCGGTTCGAACGGTTGCCGAAGTCGCGGTGGATGGAGACAACGGCCTTGGCGACTTCAAGGACTTCATCCGGTTGGATGAAGCAGACCGGGTCGGCCAGTCGCGGGAAACTGTCCTTCACTCCATTGGACTGGCCCATGCCGCCACCGGCAAGGACCGTGAAGCCTTCCACCTGCCCGCCGGAGGAGTGGGCGACGAAGCCGAGGTCGTTGGAGTAGATATCGAGCGTGTTGTCGCCGGCATGGACGAAGCTGATCTTGAACTTCCTGGGGAGGTAGGCGGGGCCGTATAGCTCCTCAGTTTCTGGCTCTTCGAGGGTGGCGGCCTTCTCGCCGTCGAGCCAGATCTCGGCGTAGGCGCGGGACTGGGGCTTCAGGGATTTCGCGACCAAACGAACCCATGGCGTCAAATCAGGCTGTCCTTCGATAGGTTCAGAGGTCGCGGTGACGTTGCGGACAACGTCCCCACATGCCGCCCAAGTGCCTAAGCCCGTTGAGTTTACGGCCGCGATGAGGGCCTTGATGTCGCGTTTCCCGACGTAATGATACTGGATGCCTTGGCGAGAGGTGATGCGGAGGGTGCCGTCGCCGGCTTCCGACGCCAACCGGTCGAGGTCGAGGTACTGCGCGGCGGTCAGGCGGCCGCCCGGGACGCCGACCCGGACCATGTAACTATACACTTTAGTAGGACTTGTCTTGCGCAGGTCGCGGTCGTCCTGCTGGTAGACGCCATGGAATTTCAGTAACCCGATGGACGGTTTGGTAAAGGAGTCTGATTCGTTGAGGAGTTCTTCGGCGATTGAGCCGCGGAGGAGTTGGCTGGAGGACTTCAGGGTCTCGGCGGGCGATAGGCGAGGCGTGTCCATGTTGACATCAGACTAGCATATAGCTAAATCTCTATCAAGTATTAGGAGTTTCGTCGGATTCAGGCGGCGTAGGTTCGTTTGGTTTCGACCGGCGGCGGACGAAAGTGTCTCCACTCTTATAGATAGTGGTGATGAGCATGGCGAAGACGGCGAGTAGGGCGACCAGGGTTGCGGTGGTGCCGATGACGAGGTAGTCGGCTTCGGCGCGGGGTGCGGGGATCAGTGCGAAGCCAATGGCGGCGGTGACGCAGAATAGGATGACGGCGGCGGCGAGCAGGGTCAACCAGCGCGCGGTGCTCGATTGCATGATCTGAGTTTAATCCTTCGCGGGGCGGAGGCTAGTCGTATTTTTCGAAGACGATGCGGCTCTTCTCGAAACCACGGGTGGCGAGGAGGCATCTGACCTCGTCAACCATGGCGCGGAGCCCGCAGATATAGACATCAAGATCGGTACGCCCGGCGAGAACTTGACCGAGATGGGCCTGAACCCGGCCGGTGAGTCCAGCCCAAGCTGGCGCGGGCCGGGTGATGGTTGGCAGGAAGCGAAAATTCGGATGGGCCTTTTCGAGTTCTTCAAACTCGGCGCGATAGAGCAGCGATTCCTCGTAGCGGGCGCCGAGCAGCAGCGTGACATCACGATCTGAACTGAGGATGGTCTCGGATTGCAGGAAAGAGCGGAAGGGGGCGACGCCGGTTCCTGTGGCGATAAGGACGGAGTCCGAAAATGGCTGGCGGGGCGTGAATGAGCCCAATGGTCCTTTGAAGTCAACGGACTCACCGGGCGCGAGCTTGAACAGCCAGGGGGAGAACAGACCTTCCTTAACGCGGTTGAGGCAGAGTTCAAAGCGGTTGCCGGATGGGGCGGAAGCGAGCGAATAGGCGCGTGTCGCCTTCTTCTCCCGGACGATCTCGGAAATCGAGACCCACTGGCCGGGGATGAAGGGGAGCGCAGGAACTTCGCCGGCTTCGAAGAGGAAGTGCCGGACCTCTGGGGCGATTTCGCGTGATTCGAGCAGGGTCGCTTTCATGGGGACGATTACTACTGAGTTTGCGGGCACCTATTCGATGAGGGATGCCTCGGGTGAGGATTCGCCTGCTTCGCCGGGCGGGGGCAGAAGCGAGAAAAGAGATTCGATGAAGGCGCGGCCCTTTCTGCGGCCGTTCGAGCGCTGGAGCTCCATGCGCTGCCAAAAGACGAGGATTCCGAGGAGGTCCTTGTCGCGGACGGCGTGGGTCCCGGACTGCTGGGCGACGATTTCGCGAAAGCGCTGGACTTCGCCCTGGAAGCGCTGCTGGACGGCGGCGGCGTAGGTGTTGGCGGTGCGGGATTCGTAGACGAGTCCGCTGTCGGCGGTTTTATAGGTGCGGACGAGCGAATCGAGGGCGTCGCGCATGTCGGAATCGACGATGCCCTGGGTGTCCATGGCGCCCATGAGCAGGATTCGGCCGGTGATAATGGCGAGGTCCTGGTGGCGTTCGAGGAACGCGTCGGTCAATTCGATTTCGCCGTGGGGGAGTTTGGAGGCGTCGAACTCAGGGAGTTTCTCATGCTTGCGGGCTTCGCGGAGGTGGTCGCAGTCGAGGGGGCAGTCGATGGACTGTTCCCGTTCAACGCCGCAACAGGGGGCGCAGATTTCGGCGGTGAGTGCGGGGCAGAAGCGGCGAGGCGGCTTCTTTTCGCAGAGGCGGCAGAGGGTACGGTCGCTCATGATGAAGGGTCCTGTCGCCGGACGGAACGCTCCGTCGTGGCGGGAGGGGAAAGCATTATCGTATCATCCGGACGATGAAGCGAATCGATGTGTACGTGAAGATCGAGGTGGATCTGCAAGAGGGCGAGTCGGCGGAGAAGCTGTCGCGGGAGATGGTGCGGATGATTCAGAAGTTCTATGGAGTGAGGAAGGCAGAGGTGCAGAACATGGTTGCGCACGGGGAGGAGTGATCTGGTCGGGATGACCAGGGGCGACCGGATGCTTGTGCTGCTGACCGAGGGGGAGTTGCCGATCGAGCGGTGGGCTGGGGCATGTGAGTGGATGGCTGGAGTGGGGACGCTGGAGCAAGTGGGGGCGGCGCGGCGCGGTTCGCGGGGCTGGGGAATGCGATGTTCACGCCTGGGTTGCGGGACGAGATCCCTTGTGCGGAGGGGCGATTCACGATGATTGTCGATCCTACAGGGGCCGAGCCGACGCGGGAGATGATGCGGGTGCTTGCTCCCGGCGGACGGGTGGTTCGCGACCCGGAGGCGGAGTAGGGCGGGGGTTCTGGTTCGAGACCCGCTGAACCGAAAATGCGGATGGGAACCCGCTCTCTTCGTTCGCGGCCTCAGGCGGTTTAGCGCTTCAGCAGGGCGTCGATGGCGGTCTGGCAGATCGCTTCGTCGACTTCCGAGGGCGCTCCGCTGGCGGCCATGGAACCGATGGTCTTGCCATCGACGATGATCGGCAGACCGCCCTGGTTGGGAAAACCGTCGGGGAAGGCGAGGACGGCGAGGTTGCCGGCTTTGAGTTGGTCGGCTGCGACCTTCGAGGGACGGCCGAACAGGGCGGCGTAGCGGGCTTTCTTCTGGGCGAATTGGATGGTATTGAGGCCGGCGCCATCAGCTTTCTGGAGGAAGAGCAGGTTGGCGCTTTCATCCATGATGCAGATGGTCACTTCGACTCCACGCTTCTGGGCTTCGGCCTCGGCGGCGGTGGCGAGGGTCTTGATGGCGGCAAGGTTGAGGTACTTCTTGCTGGGGAGGTCGGCGGCGGTTGTGAGTGACATAAGGGTGAGGAACAAGAGAGTGATCCTGGTCATTGGGGTCCATGGTATCAGGAGGGCGATGCGAGGGGTAGCCCCTGTCCGAATGGCGAAGGGGGCGCAGAGATGGCGGTAACGTGCGTGGGGGACGGCGGGGAGGTCAAGGCGGGCAAGGGTGTCGAGGAAGGCGGCGCATTCGGGATGGAGACCGGTCATGGGGTGGTGTCCTGGTCTCCCGATGATCGCATCCGGCGGCTTGGGCGGCGGTAAGCGGGGCCGGGACTGCGGAATATCGAAATCAAGCTCCTCCGCCTCGTTCTTTTCCGCGGAGCGTTTCCCGGCCCGCTTGCCTTTCAAACCCCTCTGAGGTCATTACGAGGCAGAGGCGGTTTCGGACCAACGACGCGTTAACGAAGAAGCGAGAGCCCGTGGTTTGTTGAAAAACACTGGGGATGTTTGGCTCTGAATAGATTTTGGGGGCCGGAACCCGCTCGAACGTCATGTCAGACATCTGAGGATGTTTGTCAAGAATAATCGGCGGTCAGTTTGAGGAAACC
>CAZLDN010000198.1:0-6448 GCA_964558355.1 uncultured Candidatus Solibacter sp. | reverse complement strand
TGCCGTACCGCGGCGCATGTGAGAGGGAGTAAGATAACGAGGTCAAAGGGAAGGAGATCCAACTGTGAACCGAAGAGATTTCTGTGCGGCGTCATTCGCCTCGTCTCTGGCTGTCCAAGCGGCCGCGCCGCCGATTCGGAAGGGCGTGGTTTTTGGCATGCTGCCGAAGGAGATGACGATCGCTGAACGATTCCGGCTGGCGCGCGACACGGGGTTCCCCGAGGTGGAGTGCTACACCACCCCTGACGCGGGCGAGGCGGAGGAGATCAAGAAAGGGGCCGAGTCCGCAGGCGTGCGGATCCACTCGGTCATGAACATGGCGCATTGGAAATTGCCCCTTTCATCGAGCGACCCGGCGGTGGTTGAAGAGAGCATGAAGGGGCTGGAGACGAGTATCAGGAACGCTCATTTCTGGGGGGCGGAGACCGTGCTGCTGGTCCCAGCGGTTGTGAATCCGCAGACCCGGTATGAGGATGCGTGGGTTCGCTCGCAGCAGCAGATCCGCAAGATTCTTCCGCTGGCGGCCGAACTGAAGGTGATCATCGCTGTCGAGAACGTGGGGAACAAGTTTCTGCTGAGCCCAATTGAGTTCGCCCGGTACGTTGACGAGTTCAAGACGCCTTGGCTCCGGGCTTATTTCGATGTCGGGAATGTGCTCAGCATCGGCTATCCGCAGGATTGGATTCTGACTCTGAACAAACGCATCGTGAAGCTCCACTTCAAGGAGGCAAGCCTGAAGCGGACACCTGGCCAGCAACTTGTGCTAGGCGAAGGCGACATCGACTGGAAGGCCGTCACGTCAGCCATGAAGGCGATCGGCTATCGCGGTTCGGCGACCCTCGAGATGTCGGGCGGCGACGGAGCCTATCTCCGAGACGTTAGCCGGAGACTGGATTCCATCCTCGCTTTGGCCTGATGGTCAGAGGCCGCATTCGGCTCGCGGGAGCTGGTTGCGCCAGTGGATCGAGACACCGGAGCCCGGAACTTGCTGCCAGAGATCGCAGCACGCCAATGGCGTGCAGGGCTACCTATTGCGCCGCCGTGCTCACGTGAACCGGCAAGGAAGTCTCAAGCAGCTCAGGCTTACCAGTGGTGAACACTTCGATGCGGTTCGGCCGCAGGCTGACTCTGCGCCAATTGTTGACGCCGTAGCCGAAGGCGGCAGTTCGAATTTGGACAGTTTTGCCATCCCCGATCTTGATTTCCTCAATGCCGTTGGTATGCCGATGGCCGGCCAGAATCAGAGCGACATTGCCGGCAGAGGCCAGAGCGGTCTTGATGGCCTGTGAACTGGCGTCATCCGAAAGCGGGATATGCAGCGCGACGACGACGACCGCTCCCTTGGCGGCCTGGACCTCACGTCGAATCCACTGCGACTGCTCGGGGGCAATCCCTTCGCGGTAGCCGTTGTCGAGGACAAGGAAGTGGTACCTGGTTTGTCCTGCCTGTCTGGAGAAGCTGTACCAGGTTCCGCGGCGGAAACACTCGAATGAGGCGATCCAGGCGGCACGGGCTTCGCCCGCGACCGACTGGTCTGAATCCAGCTTTGCGCTTTCGGTGAGCCCGTAATGCACGATGTCGTGGTTGCCCAGCGCCAGGTAGAGGGGCGCGACGCTCTGCGCCACCGCCCGCTTGAATCTCTCGATCTGCCCGTAGATGGTCCGGTCTCCGGACCCGGTGAAGCGGAAGGCGTCGATCAGGTCGCCCGTGACGAGGAAGAACTCCGGGCGAATGGCGGGCGGGCTGGCGAGAAATGGGGACAGTGCGTCGCCAGATCCGCTGAAATGCCGTCGCGCGGCGACGATCGGAGGGAGGACCCCGGCGAGATCGACGACATGGGTGTCTGTCAGGTGGATGAAGTCAACGGAGGGTTCAGGCGGCGCGGAATAAGCCTGCAGTCCGGCCAGCAGCAATGCGATCAGAGAGCGACGAAACATAAGTCACCATTACACTCGACGGGGACGCAGGGTGTAAAGTACGGGCGTCGCATCTGGCGCCGTCTTGCGCTGCGTTGTTGAGCATTCGTGATGCGATATGCTCAAGCCGATGAAGCCGAGAGTTTCCCGCCGTACACTATTTCGCCGTTCCCTTGCAGCAGCCGGGCTACTTCCAGCCAGGGCTGCCGCGCAAGGAGGCCAGAGGGCCGACGTGATTATCTATGGGGCAACGCCTGGTGGCATTGCGGCCGCCGTTGCAGCCGCCCGTCAGGGCCGCAGCGTCCTCCTTTGTGAATACGAGGACCACATCGGCGGCATCGTCTCGAACGGACTCACGAATGCGGACATCGGCAAGCGGCAGGCCGGCGGCGGACTTTTCTATGAGTTCACGCGCCGTGTCGTCCGACACTATCAGCAGCAGGACCGGGACAACCCCGCCCAGCCGAACGTCAAGCTTTGCAGGGACGGCTATTGGTACGAAGCCAACGCGGCTGAGAAGATCTTCCACGACATGATCTCGGGCGAGGGCGGCCGCATCCAACTTCTGCTCAACCACGAACTCAAGCGCACCACGGTCAGCAATGGCCGCCTCGCTTCGATTGTTTTAGTGCATCGCGGGACGCCGAGTGTTCTGGTCCAAGTCACCGGCCAGGTCTTCATCGATGCGACCTATGAAGGCGATCTCGCCGCCATGGCCGGCGCCCCGTTCCGCACCGGTCGCGAGAGCCGCGCCGAATACAACGAGCCTCATGCCGGCCGCATCTACATGCGCTTCCACGACTCCAAGCTGTTGCCCGGATCCACAGGAGAAGCCGATAACGCCACGCAAGCTTTCTGTTTCCGCTTCCACGTCACCAACGATCCAGCGAAGCGCATCCGCATCGTGAAGCCCGCCGGCTACAACCGCGCCGACTACCACTTCGTCCTTGAAGACATCCGCGCCGGCCGAGCGACGACGTTTCGCCATATCATCCAGGTTTATCCGATGCCGAATGGCCGCTTTGAGTTGAACAGCGACCATGTCCATCCCGACACCGGGGTCCCCTGCGAATCGCTGGATCTTGCCGAGGACAATTGGGATTGGCCCACCGCTACGCCGGCGCGCCGCCGCGAGATCTACCAGCGGTATCTCACGCACAATGTGGGTCTCATCTGGCTGCTTCAGAACGACCCGGAAGTGCCCGCGGCCATGCGCGAAGATGCGCTCCAATACGGCTGGCATCGCGATGAATGGCCGGCGAACAACCACATGTCGAGGCAGGTGTACGTCCGCCAGGGGCGGCGCATCCTCGGCGATTATGTCCTGACCGAGCGTGATGCGGATCTCGATCCAACACTTGCCCGCACGCGCATCCAGCCTTCGTCCATTGCGGTCATTGAATGGGCCTTCGATCCCCATGGGCACCACAAATACGACCCCGCGCATCCCGGGGTCCGCGAAGGCTATTTCTTCGTCGATCACGCGCCGTTCCAGGTCCCGTATGGGGTACTCGTGCCACGCAAGATTGACGGGCTGCTGGTCCCGGTCGCCTGTTCGTGCAGCCACGTGGCCTATAACGCTCTGCGCATGGAACCGGTCTTCATGGTGCTCGGCGAGGCTTGCGGAATGGCCGCTCATCTCGCCATTCAGCACGGCACCACAGTGCGCAAGGCGCCGGCGGACAAGCTCCAGTCCATGCTGGTTGAACGCCGCGGCGTCGTCACCTTCTATGGGGACCTGCCATTCGACGACCCCGATTTCTCCGCCTTCCAGTATCTCGGCGCACGCGGTTTGAACCCTGGCTATGTTGCGGCGAAATCCACTCAACTTACCCGCGCTGCCGCGGCGGAACGGCTTGCCCGCATCCTGAAGTTCGAAGGCAAATCCTGGACGCCGCCGGGGGGCGACCCGCAATCGGCGCTCAGCTCAGTCGAGCTCGCCTCGTGGTTGAGACAGGCCGGCTACCCGCGCGCCACCGCAGAATCCCGCGTTGAACAGATGGACCTCGCCCAGTTCGCCACGGCGGTCTGTGGGTCCATCAAGCCCTGAGATTTCATTGGCCGCTTCTACTGATTAGGCGACGGCAGGACCTGGAGACCGTCGATCACCACCATGCCGTTTGCAGCCTTGTTTGAGACGGTGACGGTGAACTCGGCTGGGAGATCATGGACGCCAATCCAGTCAGCCGGCTGGCGTTGATTGACCGTGGTAGTGTAGGTGTTGCCACCGCCGGAGATCACTACCGGCACGTTTGTTGTTGCACGGTCGGGTTTGGGCGGGAAGAGGAGCTTGACGCGGAAGCGTTCCGCCTGCGGCATTTTGACGGTGAACTGCGCCGTTGCCCGCCCGTCGCGGGCATCGAGGTCATGGAAATAGGACGGGCCGAGGCGGGGCCGGTCGGCGCCTGCGCCCTTCCATGCCGGACTCAGGTGGGCGAACCGGCTGTCCATGACAAGGCCTTCGAGCTGCGCCGGATCGATATCGCCCTTGCTCAGTGCTGCTGGCGCTTCGAGGACCTGTTTGTCCGCCAGCAGACGCTGCCGCAGTTTTGCGCAATCGGGAACCTGGACGGCGACCTTCCCATCATTCGCCATCACCGCCGCGGTGGCGGCCGACTGGCCCAGCACCATGAAGACCGGCTCCATGCGGATGGACCCATAGGCGATGTGTGTCGCCGACATGCAGACGGGCACGAGCAGGTTCGACGCCTCGCCCTTCCTCGGCACGATCGAGAGGTAGCTGATCGGATACGGCGGGAATCCGCCCACCTGGACATTGCCCTCGTTGCGGACGAAGCCCTCTTTGGTGACGTAGCGCTGGACGTTGTGCGAGTCCATGCCATAGGCGATCATGCCTACCGAATCGGCGGCGATTTTGCGCGCCATGACGTGATGTTCGGTCATCACTTCAGCGCCGATCAGGCGGCGGGCCTCTCGGATGTAGAGCTGCGTGGGCCAGCCGCCGTTGTTTGTGAACTCGTCTTTCGGAAAGCCCCACTGGCGGTAGTAGGCGCGAATCTTCTCCGGGATGCGCGAATGGTTTTGCAGGGTCCACATGTAGCCGCGCTGGTAGACCTCGTGGCGCTTGAGGATCTTGTCGCGGGTGGCGCAATCGGCTTCGGGGTAGTCCCAGTTGGCGCCCATGTAATCGGTTGAGACGGCGCCGTGGTTATTGGTGCCGGCCTTCAGGTTAGGGATGGGATCGTACTTGCTCGCCGGGTTGTGATACTTGCCGGTTTCGGCGAAACGGAGCAGGAGCTCGTGGTCCTTTTCGTCGTAACCCTCGGGCTTGGCGATGGCGATCCGGTTGTTGGGATCGCTGGCGAGGCACATACGGAAACAGTAGGCCTGGATGCGGTTGTCGCCCACGCCTTCCACGCCAGGGCCGGTGGGATCGATGATGGGCAACAGGCCGCTCCCGGGCTTGCCGGGGATGACGTAGGGATCGACGTTTGCGGCGTTGGGGAACTGGTGGCCGTGGACGTGAGCCGCCTGAGAGCCGTTCCACGTCTCGTCGTACTTTGCGTTGCTCTCGCGCCCGATGGTGTAGGAGACGCCAGCCTTGGCCATCAAATCGCCTTCGTAGGTGGCGTCGATGAACACGCGGCCCTCATACTTCAATCCGCCTTCAAGCACGATTGCGACGATGCGGCCATCCTTTTTGACAACGCTCTTGGCTGGGGCGAGATCGAGGCGCGCATTGGTGATCACCTTGACGCCCGCCTCGGCCAGCATTTCGCGATAGACCGCGCTGGCGACCTTCGGCTCGAAGGTCCAAATGGCGTCTTCGTTCTTCGCGTTGGAGCCGCGGCGGCGTTCGAAATATTGGTCGCGGGTCTCAGAAGTCCAGAACTTGGGGTCTTCGTACTTCTTCTTGATCCGCTGATAAAACTCGCGGGCGATGCCGCCGATCACCACCTTGTTGCCAATGCCGGTCCAACTCAGGCCTCCGGCGGTGAGGCCGCCGAGATGCGTACCGGGTTCGAGCACGATGACGCTCTTGCCCATGCGGCTGGCCTGGATTGCGGCGGCCAGCCCCGACGACGTGCCGCCGTAAATGACGAGGTCGGCCTTTCGGCCGGCGCCGCACGAGAGGCCGCTGAAGGCCATGGCCGATACCAGGATGGCCATGGGGCTGTATCGGATTGGTCTGCGCGTCATGGAACTGCTCCGTGGATGATCAGTATTCCCAGTTGAACCGGCCGACGCCCACAGGAGGCGCGGGGGACGGCTGAGTGAGGATGTACGGGGAGAGTGAAGAAGCGAGAGTTCGTTCCCAGTTCGTTCCAGCCGGGTCTTGGCGACGGTAACGTCTGTCGTGTCAACTGTTTGCCGCTGGTTTTCGGACAAGATCGAAAAAAGAAAAAAGTTGGCGGAGTGGGGAGAGTCGGGGACTTGGGATAGTTCGTTCCCGCTTCGTTTCAGAAGGGTGTTGGCGACTGTAACGTCTGTCGTGTCAATCGTTTGCCGGTGGAATTCAGGCAACAGCGCAAAAAGAAAAAAGTTATTGGCGGGGAGGTGGGGGGCCGGGG
>CAZLDN010000197.1:0-6476 GCA_964558355.1 uncultured Candidatus Solibacter sp. | reverse complement strand
TTTGGGGCGAATTCGGGCCAAAGTGTCAGAGCCGACTGGCACGTTGGCGAGAATCGCCAATCGGTCGTAGCAGGCTGACGCCTTGGCCGACGCCTTGGCACGCCTTGGCCGAGAAACGTACCAGTCCCCTTCACGCCAGACGGTTGCGGCGAACGGTCGCGTCATAGTCTTATTCTTCCACAGGACGATGCGAACCGGCTCTCACGGCGGATGAGGGAGGAATCGGAGACGGAAGCACAAGGCACTGTTCTTCCTCGATGCAGAAGCGCAAGATGTGGGCATGGGTTTGGGCGGGTCGGGAGAAGGGGCATTGCGTTCCTGTCACAGGTCATCCCGGAAATTTCTGGCTATCGCATTCGGGAACATCCTGTTACAGTTTTGTTGTGGACATCCAGTACGACGAAATCGGCATTTGGTCGGAAGTCAAGCTGGCCATCATTAAGGAGTACGCATCCGCCTACTCCAAGATCATGGAAGCCAAGCGGCGTGAGGGGATCCGGCCATGGCACTGGATCTACATTGATGCCTATGCCGGGCCGGGCTTTCACCTCTCCAAGACGAGCGGCGAACTGGTGAAGGGGAGCCCGCTCATTGCAATCAAAACCAACCCGCCGTTTCATGAGTACCACTTCATCGATGCGGATCCCAGCCGAACTGCCCAACTCCGGGATCTAGTTGGCCCACGCAAGGACGTTTTCATTTACAGCAAAGACTGCAACAAGGTACTCCTGAGCGAAGTCTATCCGAAGGCGCGGTATGAGGACTACGGGCGGGCACTCTGCCTCCTGGACCCGTACAACATCAACCTGACATGGCAGGTCATCGAAGCAGCGGGGCAGTCTGGGTCCATCGAGATCTTCGTGAACTTCATGATCATGGATATCAACCGGAACGTCCTGCGCCGTAATCCGGACAAGGCAGTCCAGGCCAAAGTCGAGCAACTCACCCGGCTATGGGGCGACGAGTCTTGGAGACAGGTATTCTACAGCACTGAGGAAAACCTTTTCGGCGAACCCGAAAAGGTCCCCAATGAGAAGATCGCCGAGGCCTTCAGGCGGCGACTGAAGGAGAAGGCTGGGTTCAAGTACGTACCGGCTCCGATGCCGATGAAAACGAAAGGCAACTCGACAATCTACTACCTGTACTTCGCTTCGCAGAAACCGGCAGCCGCAGATATCGTGAAGGACATTTTCGACAAGTACCGCAAGAGACAGGGGCTGTGAGATGGCGACCAACTCTCACATTGAATGGACGGATTCGACCTGGAACCCTGTGACTGGCTGCTCCAAGATCAGTCCGGGTTGTAAGCACTGTTACGCCGAGCGCCTCGCCATGAGGCTTCAGGCTATGGGCCAAAGCAACTACCGGAATGGGTTTGAAGTGACCTTGCAACCGCAGATGCTGGAGTTGCCGCTGCGCTGGAAATCTCCCAAGCGTATCTTCGTCAACTCAATGAGCGACCTCTTCCACGAGGAAGTTCCGATCTCCTACATCAAGGACGTTTTCTCCATCATGCGCAGGGCGCCCTGGCATCAGTACCAACTGCTGACCAAGCGATCGAAGAGGCTGATGGAACTGAGCCCACGCCTCGAATGGACGCCGCAGATCTGGATGGGCGTCAGCATCGAGAACGAGGACTACTGCGACCGGATCGACCACTTGCGGCGAACCGGCGGGCATGTGAAGTTCCTTTCTCTCGAGCCGTTGCTCGGACCACTGCGGAGACTGAATCTGCGCGGGATCGACTGGGTGATTGTGGGTGGCGAATCAGGGCCGGGCGCGCGGCCCGTGAATCCGGACTGGGTGACTGACATCAGAGATCAATGCTTGCGCGCCGACGTGGCGTTCTTCTTCAAGCAGTGGGGTGGGGTGCAGAAGAAGAGGGCCGGGCGTGAATTGGAGGGTCGGACTTGGGATGAGATGCCGGAGGCGTTGGTGACGCTGTGACAATCGTGACCATCGTGGATAGGAACACAAGGCACCGTTCTTTCTCGATGCAGAAGCGCAAGATCTGGGCATGGGGTGGGGCCGACCACGGACCGCGATGCCTTCGACTCCCCGATGCTGCGATTTGGGCGGGTCAGGAAGAGGGGGATTGTGTTTCTGTCACGGGCATCAAGACCTCAATAAGTCGTTCAACATGTATAACATGCGAGATCTGGCCTCACGGGCACACTTCACCCTCCGGGTTGAAGCGGCCCGGTTGCTCAGCGATTCGGCTACCGGGAGTTGCTTCTAGAGGCGTGGGATTTGTGAGACTGCCACCGTTTGAGCTCTGCTCGGCAAGTACGCAGGGTTGCGCTGATGGAGGTAACCACGATCGTCATCACGCTGGCGATACTCGCGACACTGAGCAAGAAATGAGTGGCAAGTTGCTCGAAGTCCTTAACGGACTTCAGAAGCTCTTCCATGGGTTTTTTCTTGAGGGTTGGGAGAAACGGGACAGCCCCGAGCGGACATCGCCGCCGGGGCTGTCAGAAAGGAAATTGCCCTTCTACTGTATACGTGTTGCGTTTCGCCGTTTTGGGACAACGAACGACGAGTTTATTTCAGGCTTTCTCGCAGCGCGGCATTTGCCTTGCGTCGAGTTTCCTGCTTTTCGATGACCCGGTTCATCGCTCTCCAAACCCGCTCCACCTGCCGCTCGTCCCACGACAGGAACTTCGCCATGTCCGAACGACTAACCCCTTGAGCCTTGGCCTTCATTAGAATCGATTGATCGGCGGTCCAACCCATGCGCCGAGAGATCTCGTCCCAGTCGAAGCTCAGCCCGTCGTCTTCCCGTCCGACTAGCGTGGGATCCAACCCATCCCACACTTGGATGTCGTCGTCGTAAAGTCGCTGCCCTCTCTGTTCGGCTCGGTCTATGAACTCATCATGCCAATGGCCGCCACCGACAGACTCATCTTCGGCATCGGCAGAAACGCTTGTGCCCCCTTTCCTCACAGTGCTCAGCAGAGAGGAGATGGCACGTTCCCTTGGCCGGACTACCTTGTCTGCGGCATCGCCGAACAGCAGTTCAGGGGAGAACTTGAGGGCGGACCGACGCGCGATTACATTGATCAGACCGATCGGGTTCTTTGCTCCACGCCAGCGATACTCACCTGCTTTGGTCTTGTCTAGGAGAGCCATCGTGACAACCGAAGACCAAGCCCACCTGAAGTGAAGCACCTCAGTGGTGAACCAGCGCAGCACAGCCTCGTTGTTCTTCTCAATGCCCTCAGTGAGCGCACGCTCGCAGTCCTGCCACTTCTGGAGTCGGAGTACGTCGTGTTCGTCTTGCTTCTTAGCCACGCTCTGCTGCCAACATTATACCAACCTCCTGTTTTGCCTTTCGCCGCGACCAGAAGCAATAAACCGAGACCGAGTCGGTGAACGGGAAAGCTGGGATCAGGGATGCAAGGCAACGATTAGTTCATAGGCGGAAAGGTACGATCTGGCCGAGTGACGCGGCGGACACACTGGGCGAGGCGCCATTACTGGTAACTGCGGTGGTTCGACACGGCCAGGGAGAGGGGTCTCGCTCCGGGTGACCCGCGAGCAGGCGGCGCAGGGCGGAAGGCCTCCACCGGATCGCGTGATAACCTGAGATTTCCTTATGTTGTGGTCCCGGTTGTTTATTCCTACTTTGCGCGAGAACCCGGCTGAGGCTGAGGTTGTCAGCCATCAGATGCTGCTTCGGGCTGGTTACATCCGGCCTTTGGGGGCTGGCATTTATAACTACCTGCCTCTGGCTCAGCGGTCTTTGAACAAGATCCAGGGGATCATCCGCGAGGAGATGGACGCCATTGGGGGGCAGGAGTTCTACCTGCCGGCGCTGAATCCGGCCGAGGTTTGGCAGGAGTCCGGGCGCTGGGACTTGATGGGCGACAACATGTTCCGGCTCAAGGACCGCTATGGGCGCGCGCTGTGTTTGGGCATGACTCACGAAGAGGTCATGACGTTTATCGCGCGGGGCGAGGTGCGGTCGTATAAGCAACTGCCGCAGATCTGGTATCAGATCCAGACGAAGTTCCGGGATGAGCCGAGGCCGAAGTCGGGGCTGCTGAGGGTCAGGCAGTTCATCATGAAGGACTCGTACTCGTTCGACCTGGGTCCGGAGGGTCTGGACGCAGCTTACGAGAAGCACCGGGTGGCGTATTGCCGGATCTTCGACCGCTGCGGGTTGGAGTATGTGACGGTGGAGGCGCATTCGGGCGCGATGGGCGGGTCGCAGTCGCAGGAGTTCATGGTGAAGACGACGGCGGGCGAGGATTACGTCGTCATCTCGAAAGACACCGGGTATGCGGCGAATCTGGAGAAGGCGACGTCGCGGCCCGTGCCGCCGGCGGAGGCCGATCCAGAGGGCGAGTTGACGCCGGAGTTGGTGCATACGCCGGGTCAGAAGACGATTGACGAAGTGTCGGCTTTCCTGAAGATCCCGACGACATCGCAGATGAAGTCGTTCGTGGCGGTAACAGGAGATGAACGGCCGTTCCTTTGCCTTTTGCGCGGCGATCACCAGTTGAGCGAGACGAAGTTCCAGACGGCGGCACAGTGCGGCGAATTCAGGCCGGCGCGTCCGGAGGAGATTCGCGAACTTTTCGGTGCTGATCCGGGGTCGCTGGGTCCGGTGGGCGTGAAGTCGATGCCGATCCTGATCGACGAGGCGTTGCGCGGCCGCAAGAACATGGTGACGGGCGCGAACAGGGACGATTACCACCTGCGCAACGTCACTCTGGGCGAGGATTTCGAGGGCGAGTTCCATGACCTGCGGCAGGTGGCCGAGGGCGATACCGACATTGAGACGGGCGGGCCGCTGGAGATCGCCAAGACGGTCGAGATCGGGCACATTTTCAAGCTTGGGTACAAGTATTCGAACGCGATGGGACTGAACGTGCTCAACCAGGATGGGGTGGAGACGCCGGTCATCATGGGTTCGTATGGGATCGGCGTGGAGCGCGTGCTTTGCGCGGCGGTGGAGCTTTATAGCGACGCCAATGGGATGTCGATGCCGGTGACGATTGCGCCATTTGAAGTGGTGATCACGCCGGTGAAGATTTCGGATCCGAACACGCGCGCGGCGGCCGATGCGATGTATGCCGAGTTCAAGGCGAAGGGCATCGATGTGCTGTATGACGACAGGGACATGTCTCCGGGGGCCAAGTTCAAGGACGCCGATTTGATTGGCGTGCCGTATCGCGTCACGCTGGGGAGGAAGCTCGGCGAGGGGATTGTTGAAGTGGTCGAGCGGCGCGGGAATGTGAAGTTAGAAGTTCCGCTGAACGAGGCTGTCGCTTGGGTGGCGGAGCGGGTGGGCGCGGCGAAGGCGAAATGACCGACTGGGCACAGGCGAGGCTCGAGTTTCCGTCGCTAGAGAAGTGGACGTATCTCAACACGGCGACGTTCGGGCAGCATCCGCTGCGTGCCGAGCGGGCGATGATCTCGCATCTGACGCATCGCACGGAGGAGGCCTGTTACGACTTCCTTTCGTGGTTTGACGATCATGACCGGCTACGCGGGGATATCGCCCGGCTGGTGAACTGTCAGGTCGAGGACGTGGCGTATTTCTCGAACTCGTGTTCGGCGCTGGGGTTGTTGTTGAACGGGGTGGAGTTCGAGGCGGGCGGCGAGATCGTGACGCTCGAAGGCGAGTTTCCGAACCAGGTGTATGCGCCACATGCGCGCGGGACGGTGTTGCGCGAGGTGGCGGCGGATGGGTTGATCGACGCTCTGTCATCGAAGACGCGACTGGTTGTGGTTTCGACGGTGAACTACATCACGGGGTACCGGGTGGCTCTGGAGCCTTTGGCGGCGGAGTGCCGCAGGCGGGGGATTTTGCTTTACGTCGATGCGACGCAATCGGCGGGAGCGCTGCGGATCGACTTCGAGAAGTTGCAGCCGTCGATGCTGGCGGTGAATGCGTATAAGTGGATGTGCTGCCCGTCGGGGATTGCGTTCGCGGCGATTCATCCGGAGTTGCGGGCGAGGATGAGGCCGTTGACGGTGGGGTGGCGGTCGCATCACGGGTGGCGGAATGTGGAGAATCTGCACCACGGGCCGCCTGAGTTCACGGGCAACGCGGACATGTATGAGGGCGGGATGCTGGCGTCGCCGCTGCTGTATGCGTTGGAGGCTTGCGTGGGGATGTTTTTGGAGTTGGGCGCGGCGGAGATCGAGGGCCGGGTACTGGGGTTGGCTGGGCGGTTGCGGGGGCAGATGCGGGAGTTGGGACTGACGCCTTTGCCGTATGAGGATTCGGCGATTGTGGCGGCGCCGATGGCCGATGCGTCGGGGGCCGCGGCGGCGTTGAAGGCGAGGCGGATCCTGGTGTCGGCGCGGCATGGGTTGTTGCGGGTGTCGACGCACTTCTATAACAACGAGGCGGATTTGGATCGGTTGGTTGCGGTGTTGGGGGAGTTTGGGGCTTCAGCGGCGCGGTCGGGCTGAAGCCCTTCGCAGGCTGAACAGGTTGCTGAAAAACTCGCAGATGATCA
>CAZLDN010000196.1:0-6513 GCA_964558355.1 uncultured Candidatus Solibacter sp. | reverse complement strand
CAAACTGACAGCCGATTATTCTTGACAAACATCCTCAGATGTCTGACCCGTCCCAGCCGAGATTCAGCCACAATCACGACCGTCGACCATTCTGGATTCCCCACAAAACAGCCGTTTGAGGGGCAGTGGCGGCGAGATCTGGCGGTCTCGCTGGTGCGGCATGGAGAGTTCGCGGAGGAGACCGGCCGCCGTTGCAAGCGGGCGGATGGAATCACGCATGCGCCCGCATTCGTTGTCCGTCAGCGACTTGCAGGGGATCGCCACAATTTGGAATCAGCATGGCGGTGCTTGAACTTGTTGGAAATCCTGGCTGGGACGGGTCAGACTGTCCAGAGGTCCAGAGGTCCGGAATCCTGCGTATCGTGCGTTGCAGGCTCCAGGAAGACTTGACTACTCCGGGACAGGACCGACTTCTTCACAGCGCATTTCGTAATCACCGTGCGCCAGATGGGCTGGCACCGCGTGGTAATCGACCTCGATGGTATGTGCGTTGGACGGGTTCCCGGGTGGGACATGGCAGATCGCGACCTTGTGGACCCTCGATGTGGCCGTCGCAATGGGTGCTTGCACGGAAAGCACGCTCAGCAGCCCAATCGCCCCGGCGAGGAATGAAGCTCTCTTCATTGATATTTCTCCTTACTTTTGTTTACACCGAAGGCATCAAGCTTGTGAATAGGTAGATTAGCCGATATTGGCGAAATAATTACTTAATGTTGCACCGGTTTGACACGCCACTCCGGTACGGTACGGTAACCGGATGGTCCCGGTTTACACGGTCCATGGACTTCACGCCGCATCCTCCACGCCGATCACCAGGCGCTTGCCGAGAGCCCGGAAGGCGGCTTCGAGCTGATTCAGTTTGGAGGAATGTTGGAGGTCGAACAGACGGTCGATGTTGGTTTTCTGGATGCCCATGCGGCGGGCCAGGGCAGACTTTCGCAAGCCCGAGGCGCGAAAAGCCAGATAGAGATCCAGTTTGGCGCTCTCGACGAGCGGTAGCCCGATCTGCCGGTAGCTCTTGCCTCGCCGGACGCTGGGGCGCGGGATCTCGCCAGCCTCGCCAATGAGGTGCGCGAGCATCAGTGACAGCGCATCTTCGGCCATCGCGCGCGCCTCGGCTTCGTTGTCGCCCTGAGTGATGCAGCCGGGCAGGTCCGGAAAGGTGACGACGAAACCGCCCTTCTCGCGGTCCGGCGTAAACAGTGCGGGGTAGACGGCCATTTTACTTTCCTTTCAGGCCGAGCGCCTTCAGGATGCCCTGAACGGTACCCGATTTCATCTCAGTCGAAGCGTGCCGGGGGAGCAGCGAGACGCGCCCGTTCAGAATCACCTTCGTGTGACGGCGGCCCTCGACAAACATGCAGCCCTGGGATCGAAGCCAGCGTTTCAGTTCCGCGCACGTGGCACCCGAAGAGTAATCAGACGTGATAACGATGTCAAGCGAGAAGTGATCTCGGGTGATTACAATTCAGGTCGCCTGGACCGCGCCAGAGTGGGATCGGCTTCTGCGAACCCGGAAACTCGGGACGGCCGTGAACCCAAACGGTAGACCATAGATTGGGATAGACCAGACCAGGAACGCAAGACACCTTTTGTTGCTGCGGCCAAACCACAACCCATTAACGCGGTCGGCCGTCTGCTCATATACTCGGGGCCGATAGCTACTACATCCTGTGGTTTTCAAGGACTCGGGGAAGGGGCATTGTGTTCCCGGTTCATCCCAGGTTCTACGGCCAAACCCACGTGTCGTCGAGGATATACGGAACACTCATGCCTGAGCCTCCAAACAGGACAGTCTGGGCGCGGGCCGCATCGTAGGCCATCGCGTGATAAACTCGCAGTGTCGGGCTGCTCGCTGGGTTCTTCTGCGCCCAATTCGTCCCATTCCAGACCCATACCCACGTGTCGCCGTACCACCCAAAGGGACCCATTAGCGCGCCTCCGAAAACAACCACTTCTCCGCGGGCCGCGTCGTAAACCATTGCGGGACGTACACGCGGTGTTGGGCTGCTTGCTGGCCACTTCTGCGTCCAGTCGTTCCCGTCCCAGACCCACGTGTCGGGGTACGAAGTAGACATGTCCCGTCCTCCGAACAGCACCACCTGCCCACGAGCCGCGTCGTAGGCCATCGCGTGGTAGTTGCGCGCTGCTGGGCTGCTTGCTGGGCTCTTCTGCATCCAGTTGTTCCCGTCCCAGACCCACGTGTCGTTGAAGTAGCTGTTGCCGTTGTGGCCCCCAAACAGGACCACCTGCCCACGAGCCGCATCGTAAGCCATCGCTTGATAAGCGCGCAGTGGCGGACTATTCACTGGCCACTTCTGCGTCCAGTTGCTCCCGTCCCAGACCCACGTGTCGTTAAAGTCGCTGTTGCCGTTGTGGCCTCCGAACAGGACCACCTGCCCACGAGCCGCATCGTAAGCCATCGAGTGAGCCGTATGCGCTGGCGGACTGTTCACTGGCCACTTCTGCGTCCAGTTGCTCCCGTCCCAGACCCACGTGTCGTTGAAGTTGTTGAAGTAGCTGTCGGCGCTGGTGCCTCCAAACAGCACCACCTGCCCGCGGGCCGCATCGTAGGCCATCGCGTGTCCCGTTCGCGCTGATGGGCTATTGGCGGGCGTCTTCTGGGTCCATGTTGTGCCTGGTGGTGGAGGTGGCGGGGGTGGCTGATCCAACGCCGTTATGGCAGAGACGAGATGGTTGAGTATCCGAGGGCCACTCATATTGCCATTCAAGTACGAGTCTATGAACTCGTGGCACAATGAAGCACTGAGGCAGCCTGGAAACTGGTTATTGTGAGTATTGGGTCTGAGCCTAAAAGGATTCACGTACTGGAACACAACGTCCGCGACAAAGTCCTCCGTAAGTGTTGTATATGGAAGCGTAGTGTCAAGCCCTTGCTCTCCTGCAATAGATCGCTCCGGAGTTGCTACCCCAATCACTCTCACGTCGTTGCGGGTCATCACCGGCGACTCCGTTGTCAGTCGAGCATAAGCTTGACTGGCATACAAATTTCCTTGCGAGTGGCCAATAAAGATAAGTTTGTTGAGTCTTTCTTGTGCTGACCGTCTGTACTTCGCCAAGTGCTCGTCAAGGTCCGGTGGAATCACATCGAACCAACTCTGATCTATTGCTTCAGCGAGATCAAGGAGGCCATTAGATCTGTTATGCGCATAGGATACGGCTATACATCTATTGGAATCGAGCGGTGTACCCGCTATATATGTTCTCAGCTTCAGCTTCAACGTTATTGCGGAGTCTCTGACGTCGCTCTCGTCCGCTACCCATACGCCATTGATGAAGAAAATCTCGGTGCCCGAAACACAACTCGATCTCACTGCTCCAAACAAAGAGAAACATTGCAACAATACTAGTAACAAAACAAACGAAGATGCTCTTAGGTTGATCATTTAGTTCGCCATGGTATCTGGATTCATGACACATCCGGCCTTCAGTTCTGAAGCCGTTGCTGGTATCGTGCCAACGTTTCCCCAGCTGTGAGCGTCAGCATTAAGCCATGCCGCTGTGCGGGCTCTGGTGTTCAATATTCCCACTCGTAAAGTACGCTTGATGATGATCGCCATTTCCTCTGATGTAGAGTATGCTAAGCAATCTTGGCCTCCGATGAATGCCGCCATGCTGTTCCTTGACGCGACAGAATCGGCGGATTGGATCACAAATAACTGTGCGGCTTTGGCCATCTGCGTTAGTCCAGCCCGCATCTTCTCGGAGTGTGGAGATGTGAAGACGATGTACCGTTGAATGTCATCCCGCACTCCGTCTCCATCCGAGTCAATGCCTTGAAGTGTTGCTTTGCCTGCTTCACCAGGGTCCGGTGGAAGAACGACCTGAATGGTGATGGGTGCCAATGTCACGAAGGGGAAAACACTGGAGAGTGTTTGGCGCATCTTCCCCCTGAAGGCGGCTGAGACCTGAAAGCCCATTTTTCCAACCTGCGGCTCCCTAAGAGTGAACCGAGCCGTGAAGATTTTGTCTCCGGGCTTCTGGTCCCCGTTCTGTCCGTTGTCAACCATCTGTGCTACTACATTGCTCGCGCCGCTTGCATTGATCCTGATGAGATCTACGTTTGCCGGATTGAGTGTCGGATCGGGAATGTGAACTGTGGCGGTGAGGAGGGTCGGTGTGTTGACGATGACTAGGTTTGGTGTAATCGTCGGAGCGGAAACAACTGGAGGGGCTGGGACTTTGGCCTGCAACCACCAGAGGCCGCCCACTAGGAGCAGGACCAGAACGAGCCTAAAAGACCTTGTATACATAATTGTGCATTAGCCTGCTACTTCGCATTGAGTCTACGACTCGCCCACCCCATTGTCAAGGGGAAACTCGGCCTATTGTCAGTTACCACTCAAATGGGTGAAGGTCATGTGCATCAGCCCAGGAAGGCTCTCCTGCATTAAGGTAGATTTCAGTGGTTCGAGTAGGCCCGTTGAAACTCACGTCTACCCCAACCTTTCCAGATACCGCACCACCGCATCGATCCCTCTGAAAAAATTCGGCAGATGAAACTTCTCGTTCGGGGAATGCAGGTTGTCATCCGGCAATCCAAACCCCATCAGCACGCTCGGAATCCCCATATTCTCCGCGAACGTCCCGACAATCGGGATCGACCCGCCTGACCGCATATAGACCGTCTTGGCCCCGAAAACCTCTTCCATCGCCGCCGCCGACGCCTGGACGAATCTGTTCGACGTATCCACAATCGACGGCCCCGCTCCGTGCAGCAACACGAATCGCGCCTTCACGCCCTTCGGGCAGGCCGCTTCGACCGCCGCGGTCACCTGTTTGACGGCCTCGTCCGGGTCCTGATCGGCCACCAGTCGCAGACTCACCTTGGCCACCGCCTTGGCCGGGATCACCGTCTTCGCCCCTTCACCAATGAAGCCGCCCTTGATGCCATGGACCTCGAACGTCGGCCGCGCCCACGTCCGTTCAAAGACCGAGAAGCCCGGCTCGCCCGTCAGTGCAACCGACCCGACCTCCTTCTCCAGGTACTCGGCTTCGTTGAACGGCAACGTCTGCCACGCCGCCTGTTCATCAGCCGACGGCTTCACCACCCGGTCATAGAAACCGGAGATTTGAATCCGTCCATCGCGATCCTTCAGCGCCGTCAGGATCTCGGCCACCGCCATCAACGGATTCGGCGCGGCGCCGCCATAGACGCCCGAATGCAGGTCCTGCTTCGGACCCTCGACATGGATCTCGCCATAAACAATCCCGCGCAGCGCCGTGCAGATCGTCGGCATCTCGGGCGCGAACATCTCGGTGTCGCAGATCACCACCACGTCGGCGGCCAACTGCGCCGGCTTCTCGCCGACATAAGCCGTCACGGCCTCGCCGCCGGCCTCTTCCTCGCCTTCGAGGATGAACTTCACGTTCACCGGCAGGCGTCCATCCCGTTCCATCATCCACTCGACGGCCTTGACCAGAATCCACGTCTGGCCCTTGTCGTCGCTGGTGCCGCGGCCAAAGATGTCGTCGCCACGGATCTCGGGCTCAAACGGCGGCGACTTCCATTCGTCGAGCGGATCGGGCGGCTGCACGTCGTAGTGGCCATAGAACAGCACGGTCGGCTTGCCCGGCGCACCCAGCCATTCGCCAAAGACCATCGGGTGGCCCTTGCCCCGCCGGATCAGTTCGGTACGGGTCATGCCGGCCTTATCCAGCGCGGCCCGGACATACCCCGCCGCCCGCTCGACGTCGCCTTTATGCTCAGGCAGCGACGACACGCTGGGAATCCTCAGCCATTCGATCAACTCGCCCAATGCCCTCTTTTTGAAGCCTTCGCTTGCCGGCATGAATCAATCCTCCTTAAGACCTTCGCGTCTCACGCTCGCCCTCTTTTATCATGACCACCCCCCGCCACACCAACCGCCTCGTCCACGAGAAGAGTCCTTACCTCCTCCAACACGCCCACAACCCCGTCGATTGGTTCCCCTGGGGCGACGAAGCCTTCTCCAAAGCCCGCACCGAAGACAAGCCTATCTTCCTCTCGATCGGCTACTCGACATGCCACTGGTGCCACGTCATGGAGCGCGAATCGTTCGAAAACGACGCCATCGCCGCGATTCTCAATTGCCATTTCGTCTCCATCAAACTCGACCGTGAAGAACGCCCCGACATCGACCGCGTCTACATGGCCTTCGTCCAAGCCACCACCGGCAGCGGCGGCTGGCCGATGTCTGTCTGGTTGACACCTGACCTGAAACCCTTCCATGGCGGGACCTACTTCCCTCCCGACTCGCGTTATGGCCGCCCCGGCTTCGGTCATCTCCTGGAACAACTCGCCGACGCATGGGAGTCCCGCCGCGACGAACTCGCCGAGACCGGCGCCCGGGCCGTCGCCCATCTCGCCTCGGCCGCCGCCGTCGAGTGCGACGACCACATCCTCGACCCATCGGCCCTCGAACGGACCTTCTCGTATTTCCGCCGCACCTACGACCCGCGCCACGGCGGATTCGGCAGTGCCCCGAAATTCCCCCGCCCGTCGGTCCTGCT
>CAZLDN010000195.1:0-6680 GCA_964558355.1 uncultured Candidatus Solibacter sp. | reverse complement strand
TGCGGTGGGTCACTCTAAACGAACGCCAGTGGGTCACTTCTCGTGAGCGCCGAAGTATGTACGGGATCAGGCGGTCGATCTGCCACTGCTCGATTTGGAGGACGATCTTCAAGAGGCCTTCCTTATCTCATCCGGATCGACGGCCGCGCGCATCCGCGACCTCGGCGAACGACTCGCCGGTCGCCTCGAGTGAGGGTTAGGCCCGTGGTGCTTGATCGCGCCGGAGTCCTGCGCCTTCATGTTCAACGCCTGCTCCGGATCGACTCCGCGCTGCGAAGCCACGCCCGCGAACGAATCGCCGTTGGACTCCAGCATCGCGTCGAGACCCAGGTTCATCATGCGCCGCACAATCACGTCGCAATACCCGGGCGAGATCTCGCAACCGTAGCCTTTCCGGTCAAGCAAGTGCGCTGCGGCCATTGTCGTGCCACTGCCCATGAACGGGTCGAACACCACGTCGCCGGCGTCTGAAAACGCCTTGACGAAGAACTCAACCAGCGCGCGCGGGAACGGAGCGGAATGCGATCCCTGACCCGACTCCGATGCCACGTCAATCACGTTCGACGGACGCGCCAGGCCGGTGTGCCTCCCGTTCATGTTGTTCGCGTTGTAGACCGTTCTCGCTGCGGATCGGACCAACTTGCCACCGTCAATCGCAGATCCACGCGGTCCAGTGCCAAGCAGCCCGCTCCCGGAAGTCGACTTCGGGTTGTCCGGCGAGTAGTCGAAGCAATCATCCGAGGCGTGACTCACCGCCTCTGCACGGAACTTGATCTTCTGCTGGCGGCAGAAATGGAACACCGGCTCCCAGGCATTCTTGAACCGGTTCTGCCAACCACCCGGCACGCCTTTGTCCTTCTTCGTCCAGCAGAACTCATCGACGAATCGCCAGCCCCACTGCCTCCGGTGCGCGATAACGAGGTCCTTCACGTACAGATCGCGCTCCCCTTCGTCGGCGTGCTCCTTGATGTTCAGGAAGTAGGAACCGTCCGGTGCCAGCACCGACTCGACGCCGGCGGCCACCGCCCGGAACCACTCCACATACTCGTTCGGCGGGATCGGCTTGAAGCCGCTGGTGGGGTCGTACTCGCGCTGCGTGGCGTACGGCGGCGACGTGATCGCCACATGGGCCAGGGAATCGCCAAACAGGGCGCTAATCGTATTCCGATCGCGGCAGTCGCCGCAGATCAGGCGGTGCGGCCCGATCAACCACACGTCACCAGGCACCGTAACCGGCTGCACTGGAGGTTCAGGAACCGCCCCTTCCGCCGCAGCCGCATCTTCGGTCGCAGTTGCTGCGGCGCCCTCGAGCAACTCGCGCAATTCCTCGTCGGAGAACCCTACCACCGCCAGGTCGAACCCATCAGCCTCGAGCGACGACATCTCCTCGCGCAGCATCGCCTCGTCCCATCCGGCATTCAGCGCGAGTTTGTTGTCCGCCAGGATGTACGCCCGCCGTTGAGTTGCGCTGAGATGATCGAGCACGATCACCGGCACCTCAGCCAACCCGAGCTTGCGCGCCGCCAGCAGCCGCCCGTGGCCCGCCACGATCCCATCCGTGGAATCGACGAGAACCGGATTGGTGAAGCCAAACTCGACGATGCTGGCGGCGATCTGGGCCACCTGCTCTGCGGAGTGTGTCCTGGCGTTCCTCGCGTAAGGGACCAGGCGGTCAAGCGGCCAGAGTTCAATGCGCCGCGCCATCGCCGGAATGGTTGTTCCCACGCCCATGCTAATGGAAACCCTCAGTCACCGGTGGGTGACCACCGACCACCGACCACCAATTATTTCTTGTGTCGGTAGCGCATTTATGCAAATAATCCACCCGCCGGCGATTTCCCGCCGGAAGGACCCAAAATAGTACAGAATGCCTCATCGCCCGCCTCCGAGTGCCCGGAATTGCCATCGTTCGCCCGGACACCCCCGCAAGTGCTCACTTCGCCCCAAAGTGGGGCTAAGTCAGAGCGCACGTCCAAGACGCCGCTCGGGATCGGCCAGGATCACCTCCGCCGCCATCCGGTTCGAGGCGTCGAAGGCGGCCAGGTGGTCCACCTTTGTCCGACTCATTGCAGCCCAGCTTTCACCGTCTGCATGATCCGTTGCCGTTTCGCCGCTGGCAGTGGTTTGGATCTACGCTCCTCATAGAACTGCACGGCTTCCTCGGAACTGTCGAAGATGTGCACCACCACAGGCAAGTCAGGGTATTTTTCGATGACCACCAGACGCCCCGCGACCAGCGCAAGATGGTATTCAACCTTCATGGAACCCCCCTGAGACAGTTCCTGAGACAGTCTCGTTTTTCGTGCGTGATACGTAAGGGTTTCTAGATACTCTTGATACTCTTGATACTGTAGAGAGACTTATCTTATTGGTTTCATTAGGATGGGTACCCCCATTCACCACGAAGTGTCTCAAGAGTCCCCCGTATATCAGCCATCTCCCGGCGAAGTGTCTCACGCGCCTATCTCCAGCGCTAAACGGTATTCGCCGAACGCCACCTTGCTCGCCAAATTGCTTGCCATGAGACGCCCGATGATCCGGTGCGCAGAGGCTTTCGACATCCCCGTCGCTCCGCATAGGTTTTTCGGTGAAAACGTCCCAGTGCCGAATTCTGACTTCATCTGAAGGATCGTCGGATAGGATGACGCCGCTGGCCCTTCGAGCACGAAGTCGTAACTCAGCCGCTCGACATTGAACCGGATCACCATTTCGGCACCTTCAACGTGGCGGCCTCGGATCTGGACCAGCCGCTCGGGTGCATTGCCGGGTAATTCCTGAAACCGGCTGATAAAAACTTGCCCTTCGGAATGAGCGCCCATCGCATAGGTTCCGGCGCTTCGATCGCTCCAGTCGAGCGCTGCACTGCCTTTGGATGAATGGTGGATCAGCAGGATAAGGCATCCGGTACGCTTTGCCAGCGCGTCCAACAGGCCCAGGTCGAGACTCTCCGCCTTGACCAGATCCGAAGATCCGTTGCGCGGCCCACGGAGCGCGGTGTAGGAGTCGAGCACCACCACCCCCAAACCTCTGGCTGTGATCTCTTTTTCGAGGAACTCGATGAAGCCCGGTTCGATCTGGAAGTTGCTGCCCGCGATGGAGTAGAACCGGTCCAGGTCAACAGGTAACGTTGTCCGCTGAAGGATCGGCTGGAGCGCCCCGACGCCTGATGGATCGTCCTGCTCGATGAACATGGCCCCGGTCGCCGGTCCCGTCGCGAATCGCTCCATGAGGTCTACGCCCGCGTTCATGCTGAGCGCGGTCTGCGCGGCAAACATGGTCTTGCCTGCCTTCTGGGAGCCATTCATCAGCCACAAGCCCGGTTTTGTGATGAGCGGATCGACTGCGTATTCGACCTTGGGCAACGTCATTTCGAGAATCTCCCGTCCTGTCAGAATTCGCCTCTTGGATTCGTCCTTTGGCGCGTCGTTGTTTTTGGGTATCCGGTCGAGGTCATCTGGCGTATTCAGGTCAATTCGCACAGGCGGCCTCCTGCTCTATCAGATGAATTAGTTCGACCTCGGAATGGCCCCGCTCGAACCATTCGGTTATGTCTTTCGCCCCATCGAGGATCAGAATGGAAAGCCTTGCCGCCTTGCCCAGCAAGCCCGCCGCCACGTCCCGCGCGTGGGCCATGCCCTTCACATCGTTGTCGGGCAAGATGATGACTTCCCGCCCTCGGAAGAGTTCATCCTGTTGGTGCGGCCAATGCTCCGCGCCGCCGCTGTTGCACGTTGCCGCAAAGCCCCATTCGCGCAACGTCTCCACGTCCCTCTCGCCCTCCACGATGAAGACGATGGCCGCTTCGGTCAGTTCCTGCAAACGGTACAGAAGCCGTGGAATTCCCTTGATGCCGGACTGCCACTCGGTGCCAGTCCAGCGCCACTGACTGAAGTCTTTTGGATCATGTCGACGCACGCAGTACACCAGCCGCCCGTCGGCATCCCGATAGTCGTATTGCGCCACCACAGGCCCCCAGACGCGATCAGAGCGCCGCCCTGCCTTGGGCATCGGGCGATCCTCAATGAAGCCGTGCTCGACCAGCCAGGCCAGCGCGCTGGCATCGTCGGTCAGGGTCACCATGCGAACTAGGGCCAGGACGCCGCCGCCGATGTTGGCGACGTGGTCGTACCATCGGTTTTTTTCGACATCGACGGCCACGTTCAAGCCGTCGCCGTCTCGCCACCAGGCCCGTGTACGGCCACCTTGAACGTCAGGCCCGCCCAAGGCTCGGATGACTTCAACGATGGGCACGTGGGCAAGCTCGCTCATCGCAACACCCATGCGAGAAGCCACCGCGCCACGCGGTAGACGTGCCGTGCGAAGTCGGCCCGCCACTCCGCCAAGTCGCCGGTTTCCTCGAGCCAGAGAATTTCGCCCATGAGGTCATCACAGCCCCGCTGGGACCGACGCCGCGCCGCGGCATGGAGGATCTGTTGAGCCTCGCGCGTTCCGGTATCGGGGCTGGCAGCCGCCGCGGGTTCACCGCTCATAGCCGCCCTCAAGTTCGGTCCGCGTCGGTGGATCGCCGGCCGGGTCGAGGCGGAGAATTGCTTTCTTCTTGGCGAGTTCGTCGCTGACGGCATCGAGCAGTTGACGGTCGCTGAGCCCGCCCGCCTCGATGCCCAACACCTTCGCCAGTTGATCGAGGTCAACGCGGGAGAACCGCGGGCGGATCACTTCGTTACCCCTTCAGGCTCGCCGCCCTGTGGTCGCGCCGTGAGCCAGGACTCGACGGCGTCGGGTGAATACCGCACGGCCCTGCCCAGCTTGTGGTAGGCCGGCCCGCGGCCGAAAAACCGCCATTTTTGTAAGGTGTGGACGGCAACGCCAAGGCGCTCCGCTACCTCTGTTTCTCTCAGGAGGTTTCGCTTGGAACCAGTCATGCCTTAACCTTGCCACTGCTTGCTTTACTTGGACAGCCTAGAAGTAGACAATAGTAGACATGGGCACAAAACGAAGTAGCTTTGTTCTGAGAGTCCCCCGCCAAGTGAGCCTCTCTGGGGGGAAGGATAAGGTTGTCGCGTATTTTGGTCCAGGTTCGCTCGCCTCTGACCCGAACCAGTTCAGCTATCGCAAATTTGGTGAAGAGATTCTGCCGGAGTTCCTTGGGTTGTGGGAGGCGGAGCCCGAGGGAATAGCAAAGTTCGTTCGCCGCTACGGATTCCTCGGGGCGTGGGATCGGAGTTGCCTGACTGTCGAACCGCTCACGCAGAAGGATGAGTTTTCATTGGTTCGACTGACAGACCGCAAGGGCCTCTGGTTCGCAGAGGATCTCGCCACTTGGCATCGGCATATCTGGCACGTTAGGCAAGTCGTCGATTTGATCGAAAAGATTGAATCGCTGTCGCCCCGAAAGCGGGCGGTCGCGGCTCGGGAGATTGAAACGAGACTTCTGTTCCTGAATCAGTCCGTTCGATTAAGCCCCGTCCTTCAATGGTACGAAGAGCGGAGTATCTGGACACTCGGCACGGCAAGCTTTGCAGAGGACGGCGAGGCTCGATTCGCCGGCGCCTTGGGGGCCGCGGTCTTCTGGCTGTACGAGAGCACGATTCGGCGGGGTCCTGATTCCATCGTCTGCATCCAATGCAAGGAGGACTACCGGCCCAAGCGGCAGCCCAAGGCCGGCCACCCCAACTTCTGCCCGATCTGCCGGGACAGTGCGCAGCGCCGGCGTGAACTGAAACAGGCCCGGCGCGCAATCCTCAGAAGTGGGAGCACCCCCATCGGACGCTGAATGTTCATCCGAGGGTCGCAGGTTGCCCGACAGGACGGTAGCCGTTTGTGGGGGTGATTTTGGGGGTACCCCAGAGGAAAAACAGGCAAAAAACGGCAAACAGCGGCATAGAAGAAGTTGGGTCTAAGTTGTTGCTATAGAACCGGATACAGCGTATTTCCAACAACATAGAAGTGGCGTATGATGGGTTTTGTAATCAGAGGGTCGCAGGTTCAATTCCTGTCGCCGGCTCCAGACATCCAGATTCTGAGGCCACCTTCGAGGTGGCTGTTTTCATTCGGAAGCGGGCACATCCTCGATCCATTACAATGCTTACCCAGGGATCACACATCCATGCCCAAATCACTTCACGTCAACCGCCGTCAGTTCGGCGCGGCCCTCGCACCCCTTGCCCTTGAAGCTCAACAGCGCGCCGCCCGGCCGAACATCCTCCTCATTCTTTCCGACGACCACACCGCTGAGTTTGCCGGCTGCTACGGCAACCCAACGATCCAAACGCCCAATCTGGATCGCTTCGCCTCGGAAGGCATGCGCTTCACCCGGTTCTTCTGCTCCGCGCCGCAATGCGTGCCTTCCCGCGCCGCGTTCCTCACCGGACGCAGCCCGGTCGCCGTCCGCATGTCCCGCTTCACTTCGCCACTCCCTCCCGACGTGGTCACTCTCCCAGAGGTGCTGCGCTCCCAGGCCGGCTACTTCACCGGCATTTGCCGCCGCCATTTTCACCTGGACGGAGCCATCGGCCCCAACACCAAGGCGGTCTTCGAGAAACACCATCTGCAGACCTTCGATCAGCGCGTCGATTACCTCGACCGCTCGTCTCCGCGCGCACAAACCGCCCAGCGTATCAACGAATTTTTCGACCGCCGCCCCGCAGACCAGCCGTTCTTCCTGTGGGTCAATTTCGACGATCCCCACCACCCGTGGGACAACATTCCCAACGGCATCG
>CAZLDN010000194.1:0-6783 GCA_964558355.1 uncultured Candidatus Solibacter sp. | reverse complement strand
GCCATTGGTTTCACCTATGATCGAAGCATGGTGCGTCGAGTTCTGGTTCCCGTCCTCGCCGTCCTGGTAATTGCCTCCGGCGCGGGCGGGTACTTCTTCTGGAAAGCCAAGCATCCGGCGGCTCCTAAGCCGGGACCCGCGGCCGAAGCGCCTCCCTTGCCGCCTGGCGCAGTGGTGAAGTTTCAGGCGACGCTGCGGGCCCGCAACGTGGTTGCAGTGGATGTTCCGGTGGATGGGGTGCTGGAGGAGTTCCCGGTGAAGCCGGGCGACGAGGTCTTCGAGGGCCAGATCCTCGGTTCGATCAAGAACGACGTCCTGGTGGAGAACGAGAAGGACGCGGCGCTTCAACTGGAACGATTGAAGACTAAACTGACCACGCTCGAAAGTCAGTTGTTGGCAACGCGGCTGGAAGAGTCGCGGCAGGCGGCGGACGCATCCAGGGCGGCATCGGACCGCCAGCGCGCCGAACGGGCCTACCAGCGGCAGCAGATGCTGCACCGCGAAGGCGCGACGCCCCGAAAGTCCTTCGAGGCGGCGCAGACGGCCTATGATTCGGCCAAGGCCGAGGAGAGTTCGCTGGATGCGGTGGCCAAATCGCTGCGGGACCGGATGACTCAGATCACCCAAGACGTCGATGCCGCGAAGAAGTTGGTGCTTGAGAACGAGGCCGAATATGACGAGGCCAAGGCAGGATTGGCCGCGGCCCAACTATTTTCGCCCGTCGACGGCCTGATCATAGCGATCCAGAAGCAGGCCGGCGAGGAAGTCAGGGCGGGAATGGAAGGGTTGATCCAAGTCGCCGTCGATCTAACGATGATGGAAGCGATCGTCGAACTCGAACCGAGTATGATCCCGCGCATCGTTGCCGGCATGGCGGCAGAGGTTTACGTCGCCGAGTTGACGGGCGGCCTCCCCGGCCAGGTTCGTTTGGTCGAGGACGGCAAGGCGTATGTTGAATTTGCCAGCCCGACGCCGCTGGTGCGGCCGGGCATGACGGCGACGGTCACACTTCAGTTGAAGTAGCGCGTTCTCACTTCCAGCGCCAGGAGATCAGTTTCGGCTCAGTCATCTCCTCGATGGCGTATTTTGGGCCTTCGCGGCCCATGCCGCTCAGCTTCACGCCGCCGTAGGGCATGTGGTCGAGGCGGTATTGCGGCACGTCGTTGATGAGGAACCCGCCGACCTTGGCCTGGCGCGCGGCCTCGAAGGCGGCTTCCAGACCACGCGTGAAGATGCCCGCCTGAAGGCCGTAGGGCGAGGCGTTCATGAGCGAAATCGCCTCGTCCAGCGTCTCGTAGGCACGGAAACAGGCCACTGGCGCGAAGGCTTCGTTCGACCAGAGTTCGTCTTCGACGCAGACACCGGCCAGCACGGCCGGAGTGAGGGTGGCTCCGCATCGGACGCCTCCGGCGAGCAGGTGCGCGCCGCCCGCCACGGCGCGGCCAATCCAGCGCTCGGCGCGGGTGGCCTCGGCGGCATTGATGAGCGAACTGACCTGGGTGGACGCGTCCAGAGGATGACCAATTTTCAAGACTTCAGTGATCCTCAGAAAGCGGGCCATAAAATCCTCGGCCACCCGCCGGTGAACGAGGATGCGCTGGATCGAGATGCAGACCTGGCCGGAGTGGGCGAAGGCGCCAGGAACGGCGCGGGCGGCGCAATCGTCCAGATCGGCGTCGTCGTGGACGATGAGCGCGGAGTTGTTGCCGAGTTCGAGCGTCACCCGCTTCAGTCCGGCGCGTTGACGGATGCGCAGCCCGATCTCGGCGCTGCCGGTGAAGGTGACCATGGCGACGCGCGGGTCCTCGACCAAAGGATCGCCCACCTCCGAGCCCGGCCCGACGACGACGTTCAAGGCCCCATCGGGCAGCCCGGCTTCAGAGAACAGGCGGGCCAACAATAGCGCGCTCACAGGGGTCGCACTGGCCGGTTTGTGGACCACGGTGTTGCCGCCGGCGATGGCCGGGGCGATCTTGTGCAAAGACAGGTTCAACGGGAAGTTGAAGGGCGTGATGGCGGCGATGACGCCAACTGGCTCGCGCACGGTCATCGCCATACGCCCAGCGCCCGCCGCCGAGGCATCCATGGGCACCACTTCGCCGGTGAGGCTGTGGGCCTGCTCGGCGCTGAACAGCAGCGTTTGGGCGGCGCGTTCGGCTTCAAGCAAACCCTCCCGCAGCGGTTTGCCGGATTCCAACGAAACCGTTCGGCCGAACTCCTCCTTGCGCTCGGTCATTAGCCGGTAGGCCCGGTAGAGAATGTCCGAACGCCCGGCGGCGGTTATCGATCGCATAACGGGCTTAGCCCGGGCGGCCGCCTGGATGGCCGCCTCGAGTTCTTTCGCGCCAGCTAGATGCACGCTGGCAAACGGGGCGCCGTCATATGGGACGACCACCGTGTCCACACGGCCGGTATTGACCAGCCTACCGCCAATCCACAATCCGTATTCACTCATCTTGGTTCTCCTCCACCTATCGAGCCAAACAGGAACTCTTCGCTTGTAACCCGGCCACCCGGCTGGACGATGAACCGGGCGGTAAAGCGCATCTCATCCGGCGACCCGAAACGGATGTCGTGGATCAGGACCTCTTCGACGCCCGCACCCGCGACCGAAGGTAGGACGCGCCAGACGGGGAACTGGGCGAAGCCGAGAAACCGTTGGGCTGTTTGCGTTTTACGCGCCGCAGCCACCGATTCGGTCAGGCCAGGACGGAAGAACGTCTCGCCGGATTCCGGATCGAACGGGCGGGTGACGTCCACATCCACCATGTGCCAGGCCCGTTCGGTCTCGACCAACCCTGTCCAGCGAAGCGGGTTGAGCGGACCCGGAGCGGCAGCTACCTTAAGTGGCGGATAGCCGCCGTAGATCCGGGAATCCAGTTGGTTGACAGCCCTGTCATGGGTCTCCCACCGCAGGCCGAAATAGCAGGCCAGCAGGACGATGGCGAACCATGCGGAGCCGCGGCCCGGCCCGGCCTTTGCGCCGATTTCGCCATAGACCAGGCGCGTCAACGCCGGCGCGGCCATCGCCATGAGGAGTATCAGCCAGACCCAAAGATCGACGATATGGACCAGGTCCAGCCGAAGCCAGCCGGCATTGAAAGGCAGGAGAAGACGGATCCCATAGACGTTCAGCCAGTCCATCAAATGATGGGCGACGACGCCGGCGATGGCGACCAGCCAGGCCGTCAGGAACTGTCTCGCGCCCGGCTTGCATTTACGATTCAGCCAGGCCCAGATGGGCAGCGGCGCCAGGGCGACGATGGGCGCGAAAGCGAATGCGTGGGTCCAGCCGCGATGGTGATGGAGATAGGCCAGGCCGCCGTTGAGGCCCGCCACGACGTCGAGATCCGGCGCGTTCGAGGCCAGCGCCAGTAGCCACGAGGCGCGTGGCACGAAGCGGTTCAAGCCGGCGCGGGCGAGAACGATGCCGGTGAGCGTGTGAGTGAGGTTATCCATTGTGCGGGACCGCCGGCGCTGGTGCGGCAAGTTCAGTCCGTGCTGGGCGAGTCTGCATTGGTTGAGCCGTGGCGAACCACTTCCGAATGTTCAGGATATGCCGGCGGCGCGGGTCAGGCAAGAGGAGTACCGCTGAAGCGGGTTTTGGAGATGTCCCCGAATTGATGATTGCACGGCTGTTCACATTCGGTTACCTTTTAGGTCTACGAGTGATTTGCGGTTTCGGAGGTTCCTCGGATGAACAACCTGAAGTTCTGCGCCACGCTTGCGTTGGTCTTGCTGGCTGGCTGTTCGAGCCAGGACGGCGGAGCGAAGCCGGGCGGCGGCAAGGCCTACGTGATGGGTTCGCCCGCGGCCGTGGGCCCGCTGTCCTATACCGTCATGCACAGCTCCTGGAAGGAGACGATCGAAACCGGTGACGGTGTCACGACGCCAAAGCACCGGTTCCTGGTGCTTGACATCTCAATCGCCAGCGGCGGTTCGGAAGAAGCGGGAGTGCCGCTGCTTTTCCTGGTTGACGAGAAGGGCAATGAGACCATGGAAGAGCAGAAGATGCTCGGGCTGACTGGTTGGCTGGGGCTGCTGCGGGTGATCCGGCCCGTCGAAACGATGTCCGGCACCATCGTCTTCGACGTCCCGATGGCGAATTACAAACTGAAGGTCACCAGCGGCGGCGATCCCGAGAAGGAAGTGGAAGCGTTCATCGACATCCCGTTGCGGCTGGAAGGGCAGGGTCCGCCGGGCGCCGATTCGGTTCCACCCGCCGCGAACCGCTGAGCCCATGATGCCTTTGGGCGCCTTCGTCCTGTGCCTGCTTGCGGCTCCGCCTCAACCGGCCCAAAGCCGCAAGTTGGCTGTTGTACAGGCCGTCCTGCACGACCGCGGAGAGAGCGCTCCATCCGTTCCGCCGGACTACCGCTACATTGGCGGCGAGCTGATCTATTTCAGCTTCCGTATCGCCGGCTACCAGGTGAAGAACGACAAGGTGAACCTGCGCTGGCTCATCCATGCGACCGATCCCGATGGCCGCCTGCTTTGGGAACCCGTGAACGGAGCCATCAGCGAAGAGGTCAGCCACAATGACGAAAACTGGCTGCCGCGTGTAAACCAAACGCTGCCGCTGCCTCCGCAGTTGCCGCCGGGGCCGTACAAGTTGCTGATCAAGGTGACCGACGAGAATGCGCAGTCCAGCATCGAGCACGCCGCCGCCTTCCAGGTGGGTGGGCGGCCGATGCCCGCGCCAGACGGGTTCTCCATCCTCGGGGCTGCGTTCTATCGAAGCGATCAGGACGCATCGCCGCTGGCCGACGCCGTCTACCGTCCAGGGGATCCGCTCTTTCTGAAGTTTCAGCTTGCCGGGTTCAAGCTGGCGGAGAAAAACCACTTCGAGGTTGAATACGGGATCAGGGTCCTGCGTCCGTCGGGCAAGGAGATGTATGCCGAGCCCCGCGCCGCATCGGAGTCTGATTCGCCGTACTATCCCAAGAAAGTGATGAACGGTGTCATCAGTCTGAATCTGTCGGCTGACCTGACACCGGGGCAATACACAATCGTGATCAACGCACGGGATGTCGCCGGTCAAGTCCCGGCCGAAACCACTGTCAGCTTCAAAGTGGAAAAGTGATAGCCCGCGGCCAATTGAGGTGAGATCCCCCGGCGGTTCGCGCCACTACCTTTTGTGGCACTGTTCCGTACCCGCAGCGCGGCCGTCTTCGGTATCGACGCCCATCCGGTCGAAGTTGAAGTGGACATGTACGGCTCGTCGGCCAATCGGGACATGATCATGGTTGGATTGCCCGACGCCGCGGTTCGCGAGAGCCGGGAGCGCATCCGGTCGGCCATGATGAACTCTGGCTTCAGTTACCCCTCGCGTTCGCTCACCGTGAATCTCGCCCCGGCGAACCTGAAGAAAGAAGGCGCGGGATTCGATCTGCCCATGGCTGTCGCTATTCTCGGGGCCATGGGCGCTGTGAAACCGTGTTCGGGGCACTTGATTGCGGGAGAGCTTTCGCTCGATGGGACCATCCGGCCCATTCGCGGGGCGCTCTCGATTGCCATCTGCGCCCGGCGGCACGGCCTGTCGCGCCTCATCGTGCCGAAGGAAAACGCCGACGAGGCGGCGGTGGTGGAAGGATTGGAGGTCTTTGGCGCTTCGCACATCAGCGAGGCGGTCAATGTGCTGAACCGGCCGCTGGAGTTTGTGGCGTCGGTGCCGCAGGCTGCCAGTCTCGATTTCCAGTCCGATCCGGACAACGACTTTGCCGACGTGCGGGGACAGACCACCGCCAAACGCGCGCTGGAAGTGGCCGCCGCCGGCGGACACAATGTTTTGCTGCTTGGCCCGCCTGGGTCAGGCAAGACCATGCTTGCACGGCGGTTGCCTGGGATTTTGCCGCCGTTCAGTTTTCAGGAGGCGCTGGAGACGACTCAGGTCCACAGCGTCGCCGGCGCGCTTGCCAAAGGGTCCGGGCTGCTTTTGACCCGTCCTTTCCGCGCTCCGCACCACACCATTTCGGCCGCCGGGCTGCTTGGCGGGGGCATGGGGGTGCCGCGTCCTGGTGAAGTCTCTCTGGCTCATCATGGGGTCCTCTTTCTTGACGAACTGCCGGAGTTTCCAAGAAATGTCCTCGAACTGCTTCGCCAGCCACTCGAGGACCGGGCCGTCACCATTGCACGTTCGCAGGCTTGTCTGATGTTCCCGTCGAACTTCACTCTTGTCGCCGCGATGAATCCGTGCCCGTGCGGTTTTCTGGGCGACCCATCGCGGGAATGTCGTTGCACAGGTGCGCTGATCCAGCGCTATTTGGGCAAGATCAGCGGGCCGCTGCTTGACCGCATCGACCTCCATATCGAAGTCCCCGCCGTTCCGTTCCAGGAACTCCGCGGGCAGCGCGCCGGCGCGAGTTCAGCCGAGATGCGGGCCAGAGTATTGGCGGCGAGGCAGATCCAGCAGCAGCGCGGGTATGTGAATGCGCTGATCCCGGCGTCGCGGCTGCGGGGGTTGTGCCCGCTGGACGAGGCCGGTGAGCGGACGCTGGAGACTGCTGTGCGGCGGCTAGGGCTGTCAGCGCGCGCCCACGACCGCATCCTGAAGGTAGCCCGGACCATCGCCGACATATCGGGCCAGGAACAGATCCTCGCCAAGCACGTCGCCGAGGCGGTGCAGTATCGGGGATTGGACAGAAACTACTGGAGCTAGCAGTGGAGCCTCCCACCGACATCCGTTGATGGGCGAACGCGCGGAGTTTGAGGTGATGTCATTCAGCGCCCTAGTCTCCTGTCCGGGCTAACTCTTTACAACGGCCTCTCTGCAGCGGCGCACCT
>CAZLDN010000193.1:0-6854 GCA_964558355.1 uncultured Candidatus Solibacter sp. | reverse complement strand
CGATCCGCATGAGTAGGCCGCATCCGGCCGCAGATGAGATTTGCGACAGGCACAGACCGGCATCTCCTCATCGAGAGAGGCGCTCACGTCGTCCCGCGCCACCAGCGGCACGCGGCGGATCTTGGCCGTTCCACTTACCGGCGCGCGCGGCCGGGTGGAAAAAGTCTGCCAGCCGGTGACGACGGGCGCCCCCTCCCGGGAGACCGCGCTCACGCGGAACCGGAAGGAGCTGCGAGCCGCGAGGTTCCGGAGTATCAGCCGGTGGTTGTTCGCCGCTACCGTCTCCACCACCGTGGAGGAACCGCGGGCGCCATCCGCGGTCCACTCGACCGTGCACGTGGCCGGCCAACTCGTGATCCAGGTAATCGTCGCCTGTGTCTGGTCCGGCTGCGCAGCCACTTCGCTGAATGAATAGGCATACGGGCGCGGCGCCGGCGTGTTGCCGAGCAGCAGCAGAGCTTCGATCCGGTAGGTCCCTTCCGCGTCCAGGGCCCGGAGCTCGATCGTTTCGCCCCCCTTGAACGTGCGCACCTCGGTCAGGAAGAAGAGCCGTTCCCTGTTGTTGTCCCAATCTGCCACGGCGGTTCCAACCTGCACTCCGTCCACGAACACCCCGACGCGCTCGTTTCCCCGCGTGTCGTAGAGGACGAAGGCCGGATGGAACGTGCCGGAGGCCGGGACCGTAGCGCTGATGCTTGCATTGGGTCCCGTTCGGGTCACCGAAGCGGTCCGGTGATTGCCGGTCAGGGCATTCTCAAAACCGTCCAGGCGCCAGTTGGCGATGGGCAAACTGATGTTCCGCTTATCCGCGGCAATCGGGTTGAGTATCTCGAGTCCCCAGGTGTTCTGCATGCCGTTGGCGCCCGGCGGGGCGACCGATGCTAGCGCCGGTCCCGGGCCGGACGTCTTCCAGACAACCGCCACAGCGGCCAAAGCCGCGAGCAAAACGAAGACAGTCGAAGTTCTCAAGGTATTCCTCATCGCTGCTAGTCCTGGCCGGCGGGCCGCTGCCTAACCTGGTTTCGTTCCGGGGTCACCCTTTTTCAAACACCGTCTTCGCCAGGATGGCCTGGGTCAACCGCACCCCTTTCAGGTCGTCCGGCCAGAGTTGTCCTTCGGTAACACCGGGTGGCAATGGCAGCGGCGTGGTCTGTCCCGGCGCAAACCGCGGCATGACCCGCAACGAAGGCCCGAAGGACGATTCGATGCCCCAGTAGCCGCGGAAACCCGCCTCCACGCAGATGCGGAGAGCGCGCTCGATGGCGAAGCCCGGATAGGACCCCTCCTCGGTCCAGACGGGATGCACCGAAATGCCTTTAACAAAGGGCAATAACTGGCGTAGCCCCTGTTCGTAGTCGACTTCCCGGCTGATGTTGATCAGATCGACCAGTACGCCAAAGGCCGGGTCGTTGACCTCTCTCATCAGAGAAGTCAGAATGCCCGGGTCCGAAGAGGCGCCCCCGTGGGTCTCCACAATGACCTCCACATTGGCGGCGCGGGCGTATTCGAGCAGGTGCCGGAAGCTTTCGGCGCCGCGTTTCACCAGATCCTTGTCTTTCTTCCACTCGGGAAGGCCGCCGCGCATGTTCGCTCGGATATCGGTGCAGCCGAGGTAATGGGCCGCATCGATCCAGCGGCGGTGGGCCAGGGAGGCCCGCATCCGCTCGGTTTTGTCCACGGCGGACATATTGCCCTCGTCGTCAACCATGATGCGCACCAGGCGCACACCGTGCTTCTCCGCGTTTTCCTTCAACTGCCGAAGGTAGACGAGGGTCGGGTTTTCAAAGAACAAGCTCACCAGTTCCAGCGCCCCGAGGCCAAACTCCTCGCGCGTGATGCGCGGCAAGTCGAGGTTCGCCCAGCGCCGCGAAAAGGCATAGCTCTTGACGAGCGACCAGGCGGCGAGGGAAACCTCGCCTTTAGCGGGGGCCGCCGCCATCACCGGCGCAACCGCCGAACGGAACAGGAGGTCTCTACGGGACACCATAGTCTTACTCACCTCAGAGCCATTATGAACAACATCCTGCGCTTCACAGCCAACTTGTTTGCCGGCGGCGCTGGCAGGCCCCTGAACCTGGCGCCGGGCGGCTGGGAGAGCAGTGCCATCCACCACTACCGCTCCGGCCGGCTCCCCCCGGCGTCCGCCGGGACCGGACCAGATCCTGATGGCGCACGGAACTGCAATGAACCCGGGTGTCACATCCCGGCCAGAATCCTGTCGACCCGCCGGCTGACGTCCCGAAGGTACTCCGCGTCGCCGCCGGGCAGTTCCACCGTGGCGGAGCCGCGGTAGCCGATCTCGGTGAGAGCCTTGTGCACCTCCCGCCAGTCCACGTCGCCTTCCAGCAACGGGGCACGGGGTTCGGCGGGCGCACCCGGCGTCTGCCTGGCCACGGGGTCCTTCAGGTGCAGCTTCACGATGCGCTTGCCCAGCGTACGGATCCAGTCCTGCGGAAAGCCGTTGCGCACGATGTTGCCCACATCGAAATAGGCCCGCAGCCAGGGGCTGTTGAATTCGTCCACGTAGCGCGCGAATTCCAACGGGCTGAGCAGAAAACGGTTGCCCACGTTTTCCACCGCAATCGTGACCTTGGCCTCCGCCGCCGTGGGGAGAATCCGGCGAATCTCCTTCTGCGAGCGCTCCCAGCAATCTTTGTAGCCGACCTGCGCGGTGACGAAGCCCGGCACCAGGAGCACTGTCTCCGCCCCCCAGAACCGCGCGTTGCGGAGACTCGTTTCCAGCCCCTGCCTCCCCGCGGCCACTACGGCCGGATCGGGCGAGGAAAGCGGGTACTTGCCATGCGCCGAGTTCATCACCGAGTGCACGCGCAAGCCCGTAAGCTCCGCCGCCGCCTTGATCTGTTCGGCTTCCGCATCGTCTGCCGCGGTGTTGCACTCGACTTCTTCAAACCCTACCTCCCGGGCCAGCTTGAACCGCTCCACCCAACTGAGTTCCTTCGGCAGCATGGGCGCGTACACGCCCTTCCGGATGGGCAGACGTGCGGCCTGGAGTAAGCCCGGCAAGGTCGCGCCGGCCAGAAGAAAATGACGACGTTTCATCCTGTTCTCCCGCAAATCTAGAGATCCTCATCCATGCCCAGGTCGGCCCAGGCGTAAGCCGTCTTGCGGTAGATAGCCTCGCGGCCCAGAATGGACGTCAGCGCCGCGGTGCAGCCTACCCGCAGATCCGCCGTAGTTTTGGCGCCCGTGCGGATTGCGTCGAAGAACCCTACGATGTGGGCGTCCGGCTGGCCGGGCGTGCGCGCCTCCCGCTCGCCTTCCATCAGCTTTACCGGCGGCCCTTTCGGCTCCCGCGGATAGTACGTCCCCGTGCCCAGGTCCACCCCGCCCCGGGTCCCGTACACCAGCGGCCCCAGGCTTCCGCCGGGCATCTGCCCGGGATGGAAGAACACCTGTGTAAACGCCAGCTTCACGCCGTTCCGGTACTCGTAGCTGAGCGTGTAACCGTCCATGTTCGTGCGGCCCGGCGGGTCGTTCACCCACAGCAGCGTGCCCCCGAATCCGGCCGCCCGATCCGGACGGCTATTGATGATCCAGTTGCACATGTCCAGGTTGTGAATCGCCATTTCCACGATCACATCTCCAGACCGCTTCGCATCGAAGAACCACTCCTTCGAGCTGCCATTGTGGTCCAGATCGTCCCCCGCGCAGCGTTGCGCCCTCACCATGACGACCTTGCCGGTGATACCCTCGTGGATCTTGCCGATCAGGTTCCGGTACCGCGCGCTGGAGCGCATGCCCAGGCCGGTCTGCCACACCTGTTTGGAGTCTTTTCCGGCGCGCCAGAGCCGTTTAATCGACTCCGGCGTGATCCCCACCGGCTTCTCGCAATAAATGTGTTTGCCAGCCTGCAGCGCCGCCAGTGCCATCTCGACATGCAGGTCGCAAGGCGTGGCGATGTAGACCGCCCCCACATCCTTGCGGTCGATAATGCGTCGCCAATCGCTGTAAGTCTGCGGCTGGTCGCGCGCGGCCAAGCTCGCGGCCCGGTCCAGGCGGTCCGGCTTGATGTCGCAGACCGCCACTACCTTGACGCCCGGCAGGGGCAGCGTTCCTTCCAGCAGATACGTGCCTCGCCCGCCGGTGCCAATGAAAGCCGCCTTCACGGGTTCGCCGGCTCCTTGCGCCGCGGTCGCTGCTGTCGCCGCCGAACCGATCAGGAAGCCCCTGCGGCCGTAAGTGTTCATCTTTCGCCTCCGTATCGCACAATCCCGATGGCGGCGGGCCGTCTACGTTGGAAGCAGGCGCCGCACGATGCCGGCGTTCTCCTTGACCTCATCCTTGAACCGCGGGTACATCCCCACGATCACCGCATCGGATGGTTTGATGTTATCGAACGCGAACCGGAACGCCTGCTCCAGGCCCTCGCGTCTCTCCGCTGCCCGTCCCGCCGCCAAGATCTTGAATGCCAGGCAGGGCTTCGTGGTCGCTCGGATCACCTTGCACATCCGTGCCGGATCGCCCTCCAGAAACACGGTCCCCACCGGCATCTCCCCTAGCATCTTCTTGATTTGGTCCTTTCCGCGCGAGAACTGGTAGAAGCACGTCATGTAGAAGTCCACGTCCCAGGCGTGCTCCTCCGCGTAGGCGATGTTCTCCGGAAGATGCGAGGACATCCCCACCAGCACGCCGCTGTCCCGCACCCGCTTCAGAAACTCCTGGACCTTGCCGTGCTCGCCGGCCCGAAAACGCTGGTCCGTGACCCCGCCGTGGTGTACGATCCCCATCGGACCCAGCTTGGCAACACGGGGAATCAGCGACAGGTCGTCCTTCATGATCCCGCCGCCCAACAGCAGCCATTGCAGCTTGCCGCCGCCGGCCTGGAATCGCTGGAACTTTTCGATGGCGTCGGGCATATAGCTGAACTGGTGGGTATTGATACCGTTTTGCTCGGCCAGCCCCAAGGTCCGCCCCACGTTCTCAGCTGTGAACCACTCTTTCATATGCTGCTCGAGCGACGGCAGCGAGTAAGCGTACCCGTTGAACGTATTCGAACCGATAATCAGCCGCGTAATCTCAAACTTGCCCAGCTTGACCGTAGGCAGCAGCGGCGCGGCGCTCGTGGCCGCCAGCGGCAGTGCCGCCGCTGTTTGTATCATCGCCCGCCGCGAAACCGAGTGGTTCATTCCCTTGTCCTCGTTGAGATCGCTCGTACCACGGCCCGCTCCGCCCGCCGACGAGGCGACCGGCCTCAGATTTCGGCTCGAGTAGCCGAAGTCGATTATATCCCTTTCCCTGTTCGGCGTCGCTAGTATGTGATGTGTCCGGTCGAGTTCACACATGATCTGTCCGCTCGAACAAAGCGGCGGGCGAAGCTGGATGGGTGGAAGCCCTGAAGCAGTGTCCAGCCGCGGAAGTGGAGCGGATGATGAAACTACAAGATGTTTTGCTGAAAGCCATGGCCAAGAAGATCACCTGGTGGAGCGCGGCCGAGATTATCGGCGTGACCGATCGGACGATGCGGCGCTGGCGGGAGCGGTTGGAAGAGCACGGCTACTCTGGCCTGGCCGACCGCCGGAAGGGCAAAGCCAGTGACAGGAGAGTGCCGCTGGCCACAGCGGAGATGGTGCTGCGGCTGTACCAGGAGACCTACTATGACCTGAACATGCGGCACTTCCACGAGAAACTGCGCGAGGTGCACGGCATCCGACTCAGCTACACGTGGGTGCAGAAAGCCTTGCAGGGAGCGGGCCTGGTAGCCAAGCGCGGCAAGCGGGCCAAGCATCGGCGGAGGCGGGAGCCGCGGCCGATGCCGGGCATGCTGCTGCACATCGACGGGAGCAAGCACCAGTGGTTCGGCGACGAGCGCTGGCACGACCTGATCGTGATCCTGGACGATGCGACAAAGGAGATCTACTACGCGCAGTTGGTGGAAGAGGAATCGACGCGGACGGTGATGACGGGCTTGCGGCACGTGATCGAGTCCAAGGGCCTGTTCTGTGCGTTGTACAGTGACCGGGGCAGCCACTTCTTCGTGACGCCGAAAGCGGGCGGGAAGGTGGATAAGAGCCGTTTGACGCAGGTTGGACGGGCGATGAAAGAGTTGGGCGTGCAGATGATCGCGGCCTATTCGCCGCAAGCGCGGGGCCGGTCGGAGCGGAGCTTCGGGACTTGGCAGGGACGTCTGCCGCAGGAACTGCGGCTGGCGGGGATCACGACGGTGGAGGCGGCCAATGCGTTTCTGAACGAGCGGTACATCGGCGAGTTCAACGACAAGTTCACGGTTGCGGCGAAGGAGGCAGGGACGGCGTTTCGAAAGACCACGCGCTCCGATCTGAACTGGGTGTTCACGGTGCAGACCGAGCGTGTGGTGGATCGGGACAACACGGTGGCGATTGGCGAACAGAGTTGGCAACTGGAGAAGAGCCGGTTCCGCCACTCGCTGGCGAAGAGCACAGTGACCATCCACGAACACCTGGATGGAACGGTGTCGATCCGGTATGGACCGCATGTGGTGGGCCGGTACGCGGCCGGGGGCGCACCGCTGGCGGGTGTCCGGGAATCACGGCGGGCAGGCCGTGGAAAAGGCGGGTCCGTGGAAGCCGTGGAAAACCGCAAGGCGGTTTCCCACCGCTCCCACCGCCCCTTGGAAATCCCGCCGGGCCGGGATTCCCACTTTCCCACCGCCACGAACAATCCGATAGATGTACACCCAAGAAAACGCAAGCCGGCCTCGGCGAGCAAAAGGGGATCATCGGGTTCGATGAACTGAAGCGGACAGATCGTGTGTGAATAAAAGCGGACAAGTTGACATACTACCGACACTATTCTTACCGGTCGTGTTGCCTCACGAGAATATGTTACCGGAGCTTAGATGTCGTTGGTGAGGGTGT
>CAZLDN010000192.1:0-6905 GCA_964558355.1 uncultured Candidatus Solibacter sp. | reverse complement strand
GGCGAGAGAAGGATGCCCAGGCCCTGGCTGTGGGTGAAGGAGAAAGTGGGATGGAGTGCGCTCAACTCGTCCCAGAAACGCCACACGCCGAAATCGGCTTTCCGGACTGCAATGTCGTGAAAAAGGACGACGGCGCCGGGAGCGAGTTTGGGTAGCCAGGTCTCGAAGTCGTGCCGCACCGCTTCGTAGGTGTGGAGGCCGTCGATGTGGAGCAGATCGATGGAACGGGGCGGAAAACGTTCGCAGGCCTCATCGAAGGTCGTACGGAGGAGAGCGGAAAAGCCGATGTAATAAGCTCGGTTGTGCGCGTCGACCTCCTCATAGACCTCCTCGCCGTAAGCACCCGTATGGACGTCACCGACCCAGGTGTCGACCGCCCAGGCGCGACAGTCCACGCCGGCTTCCTGCGCGCTCTGGCAGAGGCCGAAATATGATTCTCCGAACTGCACCCCGAGTTCGACCATGCAGGTCGGCCGCAGCCACTCCATTAGGTCGCGGGCGAAAGGCAGGTGGCCGGACCAGTTTCCATCCCCGTCCGGACAATAGCGGCGGGGCTGGAAATCCGCGGACGGCAATCGGGTCGAAAACATCGCGTTCTGCATCGGGAAAGGGCAGCGCCCATCACCCGAGCCGGGCGGAGACGGCACTCGTGCAGCGGCCCGGATCCATCGATGATGAGGTCAAGTCTCATTATCCTGAATTCCGCAGTTCCGGGTGGTGCCCGTCTGCAAGGATTTGTGGGCTCCTCCGGGGAATCTGTGGGAGGAAACCCTCCTGCACCCCGCGGGGCCTTCGCCCCTGCGATCCTCTGAAGACCAAAACAAGAACCTCTCTGAGAAGGAAAAACAAGAAGCATCCTGCACCCTCCCGCCGGTCGGGACCGAGCAGGATGGGTCAGCGGGAGACTGAACAGAACGTGCCCGAACTGGCGCCGGTGCGGCAAAACAATTTCATGTTCTGGGCGCGGCTTCGTTGGCCGGTTCTGCGGTGACCACCGAGGGGACACCGGTCACCAGCCAACCACCACCCCCAAAATGGCCTTTGGAACGAGGAGCGGCTTGACCCTGAAATCCCAGGCCGGTTCCGCATGGCTCCAAAATGGGGGTCTTAACATGTTAAGAGCACCTGGAATCCGCTGAAACAGTGGGGGTTACCAATGCGATTGCCATGCCTCCCACATTTCCAGGAAACGGGCGGCACCCACAGATTCTCCGGACGAGGCGATTTGTGACAGCAGGAGGATGGAACCAAACACCCTGGACAATCCAGTCCCGCGCGAGATTCGCGCCCTGTTGTCGGATGAGCCTCTGATTCTGCGCGAGACGCGACGCGCCGTGACCCCCCTTTGGCGGGGGCGTGGTTTTCCTCTCCTTTCTCGGCGGGATCGGCTTGGTGGAGAAGCTTCGCCAGCACATGCCGGTGCAGTGGAGGTCGCCGAATCACATCGACCCGACGGTGACCTTCATGGCATTCCTAATGTCGGTGTTGGCGGGCGCCCGGCGCTTCGCCCACGCCAGCCTGCTGCGCGGGGACCGCGCCCTGCATGCGCTGTTGGGCCTGGAGCGGTTTCCTGCCGATGACACGATTCGCAACCTGTTCCGAAAGTTCGGCATGGGCCAGGTGCGGCGCCTGTTCGAACCGCTGACCGAGTGGCAGTTGGAGCGTTTGCCGCAGCGCAGCGAAGGCTACGCCCTGGACCTGGATTCCACCGTCTTTGAGCGTTACGGGAAACAGGAGGGCGCCCTCAAAGGGCACAACCCACGCAAGCGCGGACGGCCCAGCCATCACCCATTGCTGGCCGTGCTCAGCGAGGTCCGCTTCCTCCTCCATGGCTGGCTGCGCAGCGGCAACTGCGGAACCAGCCGCGGCGTGGAGGAGTTTCTCAAACAAGCTCTGGCGCTGTGGGAGCAGCGTCAGAAGATCCGTCTGCTCCGCGCGGACTCGGGCTTCTTTGACGACAAGCTGCTGAGCTTCTTGGAACAGCCGTCTGCCCTACATTGTAGTGGCCCGCCTGACCAGTGGTGCTCAGCGCGCCGCTCAGTGCGTGACCCAGCGGACGGAGATGGACGACAACTTCGCCGTCGGCGAGTTCCGCCTGAAGCTCTACGGCTGGAGTGTGGAGCGGCGATTCGTGGTCATTCGCGAGCGGGTGCGCGAGGACCGCGACAACGCGGGCCGCAAGCTGATCGACGTGCCAGGTTACACCTTCCGCGTCCTGGTCACCAGTTGTGGCGACGCCCCCGAAGAGATCTGGCGCGACTACAATGGCCGGGCGGACGTGGAAAACCGCCTCGCCGAGTTGAAGCACGACCTGGGAGCGGACGGCTTCTGCTTGAAGCCCTTCTTCACCACCGAGGCCGCCTTCCGCGCGGTCTTGCTGCTGTTCAATCTGCTGGCCGAGTTCCAGAGAGCCACCAGATTGCCAGGCTATCGCGAGCCGGCCACCATCCGCACCCAGGTACTGATCTGTGGCGCCATCCTCGGACGGGCCGGTCGTCGCCTGGTGCTCCACTTGTCCCAGAGTTGGGGCGGACTGAAGACCAGGATCCCCCTGCTGGACAGCATCTTGAACTGGCCAATCCCAACTTCGCCGAAGTTGGATCCCGTGGGGGCAACCTGAGCCCGAAGGGCGAGCCAGGAGGCCGTTCAGAACCCCATGGCAAGGAGGTGAACCAGCGATCAACTTCGGAATTCAGGATTATGCGGGACTCAATAGGTTCAGGGACCAGACGCTGGGGCCTGGCCTGCATCTGTTTGAATTTTGTGTCCGTTACGGGTTGGCGTAAAGCAGGATGTAGCCCGCCGTGACTCCGGCAGGATTCTTTACCATGATCACGCCGGCCCAACCGGACGGATTGTTGGCAGCGCCGAGTTCGGCGAAACGGTAGCCGTTGCCGGAGCCGCCTGCGAGGATGAGTTCGCCGTTGGCGGTGACTTCAAGGAGGCTGTGATCGGCGAGGTTCGAACCAGGGCCAAACACACGCAACGGCGACTCCGCATTGTCCTTTGCGGAGATCACGACCCCGCCGCCGGTGCCGTCGCTGAACACCAGGATCTGAAAGTGATTGCATAGCGGGCACGGCACGAAGTACTCGCGCTGGTCGCTTGTGTTCCACGCCTTCTGGATCCGACTCTCGCCGTCGATGGTCGGCGTCGAGCACATGATCACCTTCTTGTTGTGCTCGAACTCGCCGGTGCGCTGCATCGCCAGCGATACTGGATCGCCCTCCGACCCCGCGCTCGTGGGATACCTGTCGACCTCATCCAGCAGCAGATACCGAATCGGGCGCATGGCCAGGCCGGACGGCGAGATGGCGCCGGTGAATGTGATGTGCCCGGAACCGTTGGCGAACACCTTGTGCATCGTCGTGTTGTTCGAATCCCGCGACTTCACCGCAGCGAGCTTCCCTCTGAGCGCCGGCGAATGCCGGAACAACGGCGCGACCCGATCCTTGGAGAGCGCCTTGGCGTCTTCCGATCTCGGCTCCACAGCCAGCGTCGGCCCCGGATCCACGTCCGCGATGTATCCCAGGAAGTTCACCATCACGCTCGTCTTCAGCATCTGTGCCGCGGACATCAAGACCACTTGCTTGCACGGGTGCGACGAGCTCAGAACATCCATCGGTTCCCGCTGGTACGGTCTTGTATGCCACTGGCCCCGTTCCGCCGCTCCGGAGCCGGTGAGCGACACATTCTCGTCGGCCCACTGCGACACGGAGATATCCCGTGGCGGCAGCAACGCCTCCGCGCCAACCTGATGCATCGAGAGTGTTGTGGCCATCAGTAACCCGCGTCCAAAATAGCTTTCGCCATCTTCCGGCGCAGCGCGTTCGTTTCCCCGACGAGTATCCGGTGAATCTCCGCTTCCGTTTTCGCGGCGGCGACCAGCGGCGCCATGCGATCCGGGTAGGCCGACAGCGCATCGCCGACAATCGCGGACCAATGCGCCGCATACTCACCGGCCTTGGTGGCCTGGATCAGTTTGCCGGCGCGCTCCTCATACTCCAACTGCGCCGTCTTCGCCTTGAACGTCTCCGTCACCGCGCGGGCCCGCAGATAGGCGAACATTGGATCGCTCGATACTTCCGGCTGACCCGGCATGCCCGAACCGCCACGCGGCGAGTGGCGCGCGCTGATCGGCACAGCCTGCGGACTGGCCGCCCGGTGCAGCGTCTGCCCCGCGAACGTGTTCCTCGCCCACTCCTGGTTCGCCCGCTCCGGGTCAATGGTCCCGTCCTCGTTCGGCGTAATCCGCTTCGTTTTGATGGCCTTCACCACCGCGCTCATGGACACACCGCGCATCCGTGCGTATGCCCGTTGCGAGACGCCCTTCATGCGTAGTTCGTCCTCGCGCCCGGCCGATCATCCGGGTAGTAAAGCGGCCATGAGCGCAGGTCGCCGTTATCCTGCCTCGAAAGATCCGTTTCGGCGGTTTCCTGGACCCTCTTCGAGGCTCGGCCCACGGTGTGCACCTTGCTCAAGAGCTTGTTTGCCGCCCGTCGCCGGGCCGGCGTGACGGTCGGATCGGCGGTGATCTTGTGTAGGTAATGCCACAGCCGATCAACGCCTTCCTGGAGGTTCAGCACCTGCTCGGCGATCTTTTGATGTTCGTCAAATGTGATGTGGTTGTTCATGCCGACACATCCTGTGCGCTCTGGTCGTCCGTCGCCCAGGCCGCCAAACCATCCGATGCTTCGTCCTCACGCTGGCGAGTGGCATGCTCCCGGTTGCCCCGGCAGTACGTGCACGAGCCATGGTTCCGGCACGACCTGGTACTCGCCCTCGCACCGTGGTATGGCCGGCGCCAGTCCTTCAGATTGAGGTATGCCAATTTGAATGCCATCAGTTCATCACCGGGGGTGACCACCTGCACCGACCACCTAGATAAGTGCAACTAACTAGAGACTTTGTGCAAAGATTCAACCCGCCGCCGTCCGGCCCAGGCAGGTCCCGCAGTTTCGTTTGTCGTTCGCATTTGGCGTCTAGTACTAAGACCAGTTAATTACGAAACATAATGCCGGCATAGTTTGCGGTCCGCATCTTGGCGTGTGAATTTCCATTCGATGCCGCGCCCGGCAGCGTTCCGTTGCTGCTGCCACTGCTGGACCTCCGTCTGTAACAGCTCCGCCGTGCCGATGCGTTGTCCGGTGCATTGCCGGTCCATGATCCCGATTTCGATCTCCGCCATGTTCAGCCAACTGGCGTGCTTGGGCGTGTAGTGAAACTGCACTCGCTGCAGCAGTGCCGCCGCCGCCGTCTCGCCCAGGACATCCACGAAGGTCTGCCGGAAATGGGTATTGAGGTTGTCCAACACCAGATGAACCGTGAGCGCGGTTGCGTACACCTCCTCCAGCAGGTTCTTGACGAATGCGACGAAGTCCACCTTGGTGCGGCGGGCGGTGACCTCGACGAAGCGGCGCTTGCCCTTGGGTGCGACTGCCACAAAGATGTTGCGCGTCCCGGCCCGTCTGTATTCGTAGTCCTCGCGGGCGCAGCGCCCCGGCTGCGCAGGGATCGGCGTACGGGTCTGCCGGAGCAACTGCTTGCTCTTCTCATCGACGCAGACCACCGGTTCTTGCGCATCGTGCGGTCGAGCGTAGAGCCCCAACAGCGCGTACATCCTGTCCCGATACTCCGCCGTGATGCGGCCGATGCACCACATCAGCTTGCGCCAGGGCTTGCAGTCGTTTTTTTTAACATCTGCCGCACCGTCTCCCGATTGACGTTGGCCAGCCCGGGGCATTCCCGCGCCGCGGCAGTCAGTAGGCGGATCGTCCAGCGCTTGCGCCCGCCCGGGCCTCGGCGCTCACGAAGAGTGACCCATTTGTGCTCGGATAGAGTGACCCACTCCAAGAACAGCATTTTCGCCGGGTGTTCCGCATAGTGGGTACGACTATCAATATCATCCGCGCCGAAGGCGTTGCCCTCGGGCAATATGATTGTCTTCATCACGATGCGCGTCGCTTGCCCGATTTGCCCACGGGCAAGGACACGTCAGCCAGATCCTCGGAATCCCGCCTCAGGTCCCGTCGTCTCGGACAACTGGTGGGTCACTTTTGGCGAGCAAGTCCGGGTCATTTCTCAAGAGCGCCGAAGCGCCCGGGGGCGCGCTACAAGCCAAAGCCACCACCTCCGCCTCCTGGCTGGTCTGATACTTCCGCGGTCGGCCTGGACGGGGTTCGTCGTGCATAGCGTACTCCGAGCCGCCCTGGCAGTAGGCCGCTCGAGTCCGCCACAGCGCTGTGCGGCCCAGGCCAAGCACCTGGCAAATCGTCGTCTCCGCAACGCCCTGATCCAGAGCCATCAAAACGTGCGCGCGGTTGACCTCTCGTGCCGCATGCACTCCCTTGCGGCGAAACGCGTTGAGAGCACGCCGCTCCGGCTCAGTCAAATGAAGTTCTGTCTGCCTCATGCCATGATTTTGCATGTTGCGTTATTACATTGTCAATGTACTAGCAGGCGCGGTTTTGGCCGCCGATGGCGGCGGTGTTTCAATGCACGGGGTCGCAGGGGTTATAGAATCGGACGCATGGCCAGGCCGGACGGCGAGATGGCACCGGTGAATGTGATGTGCCCCGAGCCGTTGGCGAACACCTTGTGCATCACCGTGTTGTTCGAATCGCGCGACTTTACCGCGGCGAGCTTCCCGCGGAGTGCCGGCGAGTGCCGGAACAACGGCGCGACGCGATCCTTGGACAGTGCCTTGGCGTCCTCCGACCGTGGCTCAACCACCAGCACCGGACCCGGATCGACGTCAGCAATGTACCCCAGAAAGTTCACCATCACGCTCGTCTTTAGCATCTGGGCAGCCGCCATCAACACCACCAGCTTGCACGGATGGCTCGGGCCGAGGACATCCATCGGTTCCCGCTGGTACGGCCTCGTATGCCACTGGCCCCGCTCCG
>CAZLDN010000191.1:0-6972 GCA_964558355.1 uncultured Candidatus Solibacter sp. | reverse complement strand
AGTTCGACGCGCCTTCGGACAACAAGGGGTTGATGGTCGTCGGCAACTACGGCACAGGTAAGTCCCACCTGATGTCGGTCCTTTCAGCCATCGCGGAAGATGCTGCCACGCTGCCACTGGTGCGGTGCGCGCCGGTAGCCAAGGCGGCGCAGAGGATTGCGGGCAAATTCAAGGTGATCCGCACCGAGATCGGTGCCGTGACGATGTCTCTCCGCGACATTCTCACTGCGGAAATCGAAGAGCATCTCTCTAAGCTGGGCGTCAGCTTCACGTTCCCTTCCGCAGCCACCATTACAAACAACAAGCGCGCCTTCGAGGAGATGATGGCGCTGTTCCACCAGAAGTTTCCCGACCACGGTCTCCTGGTCGTTGTCGACGAGTTGCTCGACTACCTGCGAAGCCGGAAAGATCAAGAACTGATCCTCGATCTGAACTTTCTCCGCGAAGTCGGCGAGGTCTGCAAAGACCTACGATTCCGCTTCGTTGCCGGTATCCAGGAAGCCATTTTCGACAGCCCGCGATTCTCATTCGTCGCGGAGAGTGTGCGCCGCGTGAAGGATCGTTTCGAGCAGATCCTGATCGCGCGGAGCGACGTGAAGTTCGTTGTCGCGGAGCGGCTGCTGCGAAAGACGCCCGCGCAGCAGGCGCAAATTCGGGACTATCTGCTGCCATTCGCCAAGTTCTACGGCAACATGAACGAGCGCATGGACGAGTTTGTCCGCCTGTTCCCTGTGCATCCGGATTACATTGACACCTTCGAGCGCGTGACTGCGGTGGAGAAGCGCGAAGTGCTCAAGAGCCTCTCGATTGCCATGCGGAAAAAACTGAACGACGAGCTGCCATCGAACGAGCCGGGGCTGATCGCCTACGACAATTACTGGAATACGCTGCGGGAGAACCCTTCCTTCCGTGCCGTCCCCGATATCCGCGCGGTCATCGACTGCAGCCAAGTGCTGGAATCTCGTGTCGACGCCGCCTTCCCCATGAAGCCGTTCAAGCCGATGGCGCGGCGAATCATTCAGGCGCTATCGGTCCATCGGCTCACGACCGGAGACATCCATGTTCCGGTTGGGCCCACGGCGGCGGAACTGCGCGACACGCTTTGTCTTTACCAAGCCGAAGTCGCGGCCATGGGCGGGGACGGCGCTGCGGATCTGCTGACACACGTAGAAAACGTGGTTGGCCAGATCAAGACCACCGTCAGCGGTCAGTTCCTTTCACAGAACCACGACAACGGCCAAGTCTATCTCGACCTGAAGAAGACGGAGGACTATGACGCCCTCATCGAAAAGCGCGCCGAATCCTTGGATTCCACGCAACTGGACCGTTACTACTATGAGGCGCTGAAACGGGTGATGGAGTGCACGGACCAAACCTACGTCAGCGGCTACCGAGTCTGGGAACACGAACTCGAATGGATTGAGCGGAAGGTCGCCCGCCGCGGATATCTTTTCTTCGGCGCGCCGAATGAGCGTTCAACGGCGGCTCCACCCCGCGATTTCTATTTGTATTTTCTTCAGCCCTTCGATCCGCCGCGCTACCAGGACGAAAAGAGGAAAGACGAGGTTTTCTTCCGGCTCAACCTCACCGCTGGGGATGACGCATTCCGGACGATTCTGCGTAGCTACGCCGCAGCGGTCAATCTCGCATCGACGTCGTCTGGGAACGCCAAGGACACTTACGAGCGCAAGGGAACTGGATTCCTTCGGGATCTGGTGAGGTGGCTACAGGAGCACATGACCACGGCGTTCGAAGTCACCTACCAGGGGAAATCCAAACCTCTCCTGGGCTGGGTGAAGGGTAAACCGCTTGGCAGCGGCGGCCGCATCAACGTGCGCGATGTCGTGAATACGGTTGGCTCAGTCTGCCTGGCGCCTCACTTCGAAGACCTCGCGCCCAGTTACCCGTCGTTCTCACTTCTCATCACGACCGCCAACCGCGAGTTGGCGACCCAGGATGCGTTGAAGGCCATCGCGGGCGGTCCAAGAACGAAGCTAGGCACTGCAGTGCTCGAAGCGTTGGAGTTGCTGGACGGTGAGCGGCTGGATTCGGCGAAATCAAAGTTCGCCGGTCAGGTTGTCGACACGCTGAAGAAGAAGGGCCACGGGCAAGTTGTGAATCGGAGTGAACTGGTTCACGAAGTGTATGGGGTCGAATACTTCGCACCCGACAATTTCCGACTGGAGCCCGAGTGGCTGGTGGTCCTGCTCTCCGCACTGGTGCATTCCGGCGATCTGGTGCTTGCCATTCCGGGCAAGAAACTCGACGCGACGAACATCGCCCAGTTGACGGCCACACCCCTCGACGAACTGCTCAACTTCAAGCACATCGAGCGGCCTAAGGATTGGAACCTCCCGGCATTGAAGGCTCTGTTTGAGCTATTGGGCCAGGCTCCTGGTCTCGCGCAGGCGCTCACGCAGGGGGGAGAACAGTCCGGCAACGCCGTGAGAGCTTTGGCCGGTGAGTCCAAGAGACTTACCGAGCGGATTGTCCAGGCACAACAAGCACTGCAAGGCGGCATGAAGCTTTGGGCGCGCAACCTGCTTTCCCCTGAAGATTCCGAGGCGCTGCGCGTCCGGATGGATGACTCCAAACAGTTCCTGGAATCACTCCAGGCTTATACGACTGCCGGACAACTCAAGAACTTCCGTCATGAGCCACAGGATGTGACCGCCAAACGTGATGGCCTGGATGCACTCAGACAAGTGGAAGCGTTCCAGGTGATCGCTGCGGAATTCAGTCCGCTCGCATCCTATCTGGCTACTGCGGAAGCGGCCCTGCCCAGCGATCATGCCTGGATCAAGAAAATCCAGGGGGTGCGCCACGAGTTGCTCTCGGACATGCTCGACGCCGGGAAACGCGAATCGCATTCATTCCGGCAGCAGGGCCTTCAGAAGCTATCCGGCTTGAAGAAGGATTACTCGGATCTATATGTCACGGCCCACGGCCGCGCGCGGCTCGGCGCGAAAGACGACAAGCTGAAATCAAACTTGTCCAAGGATGCAAGGCTGGGGCAGTTGCAGAGACTCTCGACTATTGAACTGATGCCCCGCCAGCAACTCAGCGATTACCAGAATCGCCTCGGCGGCTTGCGAACCTGTTTCGCGTTGACCCAGCCGGATCTCGATGCGTCACCGGTGTGCCCGCACTGCAATTTCCGGCTGGTTTCCGAACCAGATCTTGTTCCCGCGAGTCAGGCTGTCAGAAAGCTGGAAGATGAGTTGGACCGGTTGCACGAGGGTTGGACCAAGACGCTCGTGAGTAACTTGGAGGACCCCACCACACAGCAGAATCTGGGGCTGCTCAAAGCAGCGCCCCGGAAGATCGTCGACGGGTTTTTGGCAGCGCGGACCCTACCCGATGAGGTGAGCCACGATTTTGTCGCAGCCCTTCAGGAGGCTCTGTCCGGGCTGTCAAAAGTTATTGTGACGACAGAAGGGCTCCGCGCTGCGCTACTCGCCGCCGGTTCTCCGGCTACAGTGCCAGAACTGAAGAAGCGCTTCGAGGATTACCTCGTCGAGATTGTCAAAGGCAAGGACGCATCAAAAGTGAGAATCGTCTTGGAATAGCCGATTCGAAAACGGCATGCCCCGGCAGAAGGATCAGAAGAACACAGTGAGCAAAGTCACCCACGACAGCCAGTCGCTGTTCACCGAATCCGCAGGAGGTGCCGTGGAGTGCCTCGGCCTTACCTTCCCTTCGGAAGATGCCCGCCGTGCTCACTTCTCAGCGCTGCTGAAGGCGAAACTAGAGGACCAGGAGTTCCGCAAAACCGAGGGCTTCCCCAAAGGCCCCGATGAAGATATCCTGCGTCTCTCCGACCCGCCGTATTTCACGGCTTGCCCAAATCCCTTCCTGGAGGATTTCGTCCGCTGCTATGGGAAGCCATACAACCCGGCTGTCCCTTACGCTCGAAAGCCCTTTGCAGTCGATGTTAGCGAAGGGAAAACGGACCCTATCTACACGGCGCACTCCTATCACACGAAAGTACCGCACAAGGCGATCATGCGGGCAATCCTTCACTACACTGATCCCGGCGACGTGATGCTAGATGGATTCGCCGGTTCCGGCATGACTGGAGTGGCTGCCCAGATTTGTGGATTGCCGGACCCCGAATACAAGAAGCTGGTTGACGAAGAATGGAGAGCTGCGGGGGATGAACCGCCGAAGTGGGGGGCCCGTCGCGCTATCCTCGGCGACCTGTCGCCGGCTGCGACGTTCATCGCGGCCAACTACAATACTCCTTTCGACCTGACGGCCTTCCAGAACGAAGCTCAGCGGATCTTGGATGAACTCAGGGCCGAGATCGGTTGGATGTACGAAACCATTCACACCGATGGGAAGAAAATGGGCTTCATCAACTACACCGTATGGAGCGAGGTATTCGCGTGCGCCAACTGCAGCGGTGATGTCGTCTTCCTTGAAAACGCGCTCGACGCGAAGACCGACAGGGTCAAGGATGAGTTCCCTTGCCCCCACTGTGGCGTCGCTCTCACCAAAACACGGATGGGTCGGCTCTATGACACGTACACCGATCCAGCAACGGGAAACCCGGTCCAGCGGCTCCGCCGGGTGCCTGTCCTGATCAACTACTCAATTGGCAAAGCCAAGCACGAAAAAAAACCGTCGCCGGGGGACATAGAGAATCTGAGGCGGATCTCGGATCTGTCACTACCGCAGACCGTGCCCACCATCGAGATTCCTTACATGCACATGACACATGAGAGAGCTCGAATGGAGCGATACGGAGTCACTCATGTCCATCATTTTTACCTTCCCCGGCCCGTGCAGGCCATGGGCAACTTGTGGGAAAAGGCGCTGGCGGTAAAGGACGCCAGAACCCGCAACATGATCCTCTTCTTCGCGGAACAGGCGATCTGGACCATGTCTCTTCTCAATCGGTTTCGACCCACTGGATACTCGCAAGTCAACCAGTATTTGACAGGTGTTTATTACGTTGCATCGCAACACGCAGAAGTTAGCCCTTGGTACATCCTGGACGGAAAGCTCAAGCGACTCGGTGGTTCGTTCAAGAATCAGTTGCCCGGATCGGGGTGCGCAATCACAACAGGATCGGCGGCGCTTCTCCCAATTCCGGACGAGTCAGTGGACTACATTTTCACGGACCCGCCCTTTGGCGAGAACATCTACTACGCCGACCTGAATTTTCTGGTCGAGTCCTGGCACCAACTCTTCACGGATTCCAAGCCCGAGGCAATTGTCGATCAAGCGAAGAAAAAGGATCTGCTCGCTTACGAACGGCTCATGCAGGCTTGTCTCAAGGAGTTTTGCCGTGTCCTCAAGCCCGGACGCTGGATGACGCTGGTGTTCCATAACTCGAGCAATGCGGTGTGGGCAGCCATCCAGGAAGCCTTGGCCGGTGCCGGTTTCGTTGTCGCCGACGTCCGCACACTCGACAAGCAGCAGGGATCTTATCGCCAAGTCACCAGCACAGCAGTGAAACAGGATCTGGTGATCTCGTCCTATAAGCCAAATGGTGGTCTAGAAAAGCGATTTGAGCTGGAAAAGGGCACCGAGGAAGGTGTCTGGGATTTCGTGCGCACGCACCTTCGCCAGTTGCCTGTGTTCGTCGCGAAAGACGGCAACGTCGATCCGGTTGCGGAACGGCAGCCGCATCTGTTGTTCGACCGCATGGTCGCCTTCCACGTGCAGCGAAGTGTAACAGTACCTGTCTCGATCGGCGAGTTTTTCTCTGGTCTATCCAATCGCTTCCCCCCAAGAGGCGGAATGTATTTTCTGCCGGATCAGGTCGCCGAGTATGACCAGAAGCGAATGAAGGCGACGGAAGTGCGGCAGATGGAGATCTTCGTCCGCAATGAGAGAAGCGCCATCGATTGGCTGCGCCAGCAGCTACAGGATAAGCCACAGACCTTCCAAGAGATCCACCCGCTATTCATGCGTGAGATCGCCGGGTGGGAGAAATATGAAAAACCTATGGAACTCCGTGAATTGCTGGAGCGGAACTTTGGCCGCTACGACGGACAGGGCGAAGTGCCGAGCCAGATCCACGCATATTTGTCAACCAATTTTCACGATCTCCGCAACCTTGCAAAGGACACAGCATCTCTTCGCGCGAAGGCAAAGGACCGGTACTACGTTCTGGACCCGAGCAAGGAGGCTGATGTCCAACACAGCCGTGACAAGGAGCTTGTTGCGGAGTTTGGCGAGTATCGGAACTCCACAGCCCGCAAGTTAAAGGTGTTCCGGCTCGAGGCGATTCGGGCCGGTTTCCGCCGTTCGTGGCAGCAAAACGACTACGCGGCAATCTTGACGGTGGCGGAGAAGATACCGGAGGACGTTCTTCAGGAGGATGCGATGCTGCTGATGTGGTACACGAATAGCCTCACTCGGGCGGGGAGGCAGGCATGATCACCCGATGGAGGCTTTTCAATTTCAAGTCCGTGAAGAGCGACACGAGTCTGGAGTTCGGACCGCTCACGATCTTTGCCGGACCCAACAGCAGCGGTAAGAGCACGTGGATTCAATCGCTCCTGCTGGTGAGCCAGACACTTTCCAATCGCGTGCGTTCGCGCTCGGTTGTGCTGAATGGGTCACTCACCCGCCTGGGCCAGTTCGACGATCTGAAGTCGTACGGCGGCGATGCGAACGAAATCGTAATTGGCTGCGAATGTGAGCCCCGAGGTGACAGTCCGATCATGACGCTCGAAGGCCCACAAACAACGGGGCGGCGCATGGTTTTCTACGGACGGAGTACAGATCAACTCAAGGGGGTGTCCTGTGAGTTGGCGTTCGATGCAAACATCGACAGCCCACAACGCGATCTATACCAATTGCAGCCACAGTTGTATTCCTGCCGCGTCGGCGCGACAGTTCGCGGAGAAGACAACGTCGACGCGAAGTCCTGGATAGAGATCCGGCGAGCGAATCTGCCCAGTGCCGACAGCGTGGCCGACAAGATCCGGACACTCAGCCTGGAAGATCCAGAGAATG